>JAJDEQ010000102.1 GCA_029259695.1 Planctomycetota bacterium | reverse complement strand
GAAGAGCACCCAGCCGCCTTCGTTGCCCGCGCGGCGCGCAACGCCGGGGCGGCGGGAGGGAGGTGTCATTGGTGCAGGAGTCATCGGTGTCTCGGGGCTGCGGGGGGGGGAAGTCTGTGAATGGCGAGCGCAGGGAACTCGCGGCTACTCGTCGGCCTCGTCCGGCTCGGACATCCACCACGAGAAGACGCCGATCTCGGTCGGGCCGTTGAAGATCGTCACCTTGAGCTCGGTGAGGATCTCGCCCTCGAACGTCTCGGGGTCGATCTCCACGCTCGGGTCGGCGAGGTCGACCTTCATGACCTCGACTTCCTGCGACCAGTTGGAGTGCCTCACCACGACCTCGTACTCAGCGGAACGCGGCGGGCCGTAGGTCGCGCCGTCGATGTCGTCGAGCTTCTTCGCGTCGCCGAAGATCTCTTCGGCGTCCTCGTCGGCTTCCCAAGGCAGCAGCACAGCCGCCTCGTGGATCTCCTGCGCCAACATCAGCGCTTCGTGGGGACCCTCCGCGAAGTAGTGGTAGACCTCCGTTGATCCGCGCATGGAGGCGGTCGAGGCGACAACGGCTGCTCCGAGCACCATCGAGGCGAGCATCACCTCGGCGAACGTGGCGCCGGCCATGCGGCGGGCGCGCGAGACGCGGCGGGGAGCGCAAGGGGTAGTGGTCTTCTGTTCAGTCAAGGCTGTGGCTTTCGTCGGTGGTACAGAAGCCTCGGTAGGAGGCGCTGGCAGTTGTTCGTCCCCACCCCCCGGTGACTTGAGGTACCCGGGCCCCATCCGGAGGCGCCGTCATCCCCGTCGGCCCCCTCTCCCGGCACCGGATCGCCGGCTCCCCGCCCAATCGGCGGGCACCTGCAACTCGCCGAGCGAGCGGGTGCAGCGCCCGCCCCCGGCACCTCGAATGGGGCACCGGGCCACCCCATCAGGGCGTCATCCCGATGCTTGATTTCCACAACCTGGAAGCACGTAATCCCTTGATTGCGAGCTAATTAGAGGGCTCTCCACAATCCTTGCCCGCCACGCCAGCGGAGGCTGGCCATACGCGGCCTGCCTGTTCCAGCCGATGCAAGATGAGTGCACGACTGCTCGTCGTGATGGACACTGATCCCCGTTCCGTCCCGGTACCTGCTCCCATGACTCCACACCCCGGCGTCCGCCCCCCCCTGGCGCTCTCCCTCGGCCTGGTGGCCCTGCTCTGCGTCACGGCCTCTGCTCAGCACGGAGGTGGCCAGACGCCCGGCGGGGGCGCGACATCGACCGGCGGACACGGCCTGCCGGGGATCTTCGAGATCCCCCAGCAGCCGGGCGGCAAGCCCTACATCCCCCCAGACGCCTCGGGTGGCGGCGGGGGCCCCACCGACGACGACGACCAGACGGGCAGCGGTGGCGGCGACGGGTCGGGGAAGAACGGAGGTCGCAGTGGCATCCGCGGAACGTCGGCGCGCGCGGGCCACACGGCGCGCACCAACCTGACGGAGCGCGGAGGAGGAGACGCCGGCAAGGCGTCGACCGGCAGCCTGCTCCACAACGGCGATCGTTGGGACGTCTGGTGGGAGCGCAACAAGTTCGACTTCATCCGCCTGCGCCGCGTCCAGGACGACCCCTACACCGGGCAGGGCCTGCAACCCGAGTCGCCCGAAGAACGCGAACAGCGCCTGGCCGAAGTGCGAGCCACCCTGCGCGACCGGATCCTGCCTTTCCTGCGTGAACTGGCGACATCGGACGACGCCGGGGTGCGTGGAGCCGCAGCCGTCTCCCTGGGCAAGCTGCGTGATGACAGCTCGGTCGACCTGGTGGTCAGCCTGCTGCAGGACCCGAGCCAGCACGTCCGCCGCGCCGCAATGGTCGGCCTCGGCATCATGGAGTCGGGCCGCGGCTCCTACATGCTGATGAACATCGCGGATGACACCCAGACCGGGCAGTCACTCCTGGGCACCAGCCACATCTCCGTAGACGACCGCGGGAGTGCCCTGCTCGCAGCAGCGCTGCGCGGCGAGAAGACCGCCGAGCAGGTGGTGCTCCAGCAGCTCACGGAGCGCGAGGGATTGCACCCCGAACTCGTCACCATGGCGTGCCAGGCCGGCGGCCTGATGGGCTCGGCCCGCCTGATCCGCCCGCTGATCGACCTGGCGTTCGACGAGTCGGTCCCCGAGTACGTGCGCTCGGCCGCGGTGACCGCCCTCGGCCGCATCGGCGAACCCTCGGCGATCCCGGCCCTGGTGGAACTGCTCGACAACGGCCTCCAACCCAGACGGGCAGCAGCAGTCGCCCTCGGCTACCTCGCCCACGCCGGTGAGTCGACGGTGATCGAGAAGCTCGGGGAGATCCTGCTGACCGAAACGGATGCTCCCACCCGACACTTCTCGGCGATCACGCTCGGGCGCATCGGCGGCCCGGCGGCGCGGGCCTCGATCCTGGCCGCCTTCGCCGACGACCGGAGCGACATGCGCCCCTGGCTGGCCATCGGCCTGGGTCTCTGCGAACGCGACGAACCGACTGACGGCGGCACCCAGCGCCTGCTGGACCTCGCCGCGGAGGAGTCGAACACCCAGAGCTACGGCGCCTACCTGATCGCGCTCGGCCTGGCAGGTTCCCGTGATGCACTGGAGCTGCTGGGCCAGGTCGCCGGGGGCGGCCAGATCGAGAACGCCGGTTACGCCGCCATGGCTCTCGGCCTGAGTGGGCAGCCGGCAGCGCAACCCATGCTCCGGGATCTGCTCGCCGGCAGCACGTCGCCCGTCATCCTGCGCCAGGCGGCGCTGGGCCTGGGCATCCTGGGGGACAGTGCTTCGGTGCCGGACCTCGTGGAGCTGATCCGCACCACGAGCAACCCCTTCGTCGCCAGCTTTGCCGCGATCGGTGTGGCCTTCATGGGCGACGAGAACGCCGCCGGATCGCTGATGCATCTCGTGGACCGCGGGGGCTCCATCGGCGTCCGCGCCACCTTTGCGGTCGCGGCCGTCGGCCAGTTGTTCGACAGCGATCGTCGCCCGGCCCTCTCCCGCCTGGCTGCCGGCGACAACTACCTCTCCGGGCTCGACGCCGTGGAGAACCTGCTCGATCTCGGCTTCTGAGCCGATCCAGGCGGTGACCGCCGGGACAATGGTCCCGAAAGCGGCCCACCGGACCCATCGCGCGCCACAGCGAGCGTCCGCTTCCGGTTAGAATCGCCGCTCCCCCGAGCGATCGAGTGCAAGGCCCCTCTCGCACTCGGCGTCACCCTTGCGACACCGGAAGGGTACAGCTGGTGCCCGGCGAGCCAGTTTCGGGTGGACACACCTCGGGAGCCTTGTGATGAAGTACGCAGCCACGGTCGGAACGGCCCTGTTGTTGGCCAGTCTCTCCACAGCCCAGGTCTGCCCGGTCTACTCCTCGCCCGGCATCGCGGGTAGTGGCGCAGCGACCGGGGGAAGTTCGACCGCTGGCTCGGGTCTCCCCTCCGGTTCGGCGACGACCGCCGGAACCCCCGCTGGATCGCCGGGTGGGCCCGGCTCGAGCACGACAGCGAGCCAGGGCGGGCAAGGCATTGGCCGCGGTGGCTCCAGGGCCACCACCGGAGGCTCGGTCCGCAACCCCGGCCGAGGCGGACGCACAGGCATCTGCGCCGTCGGCCGCGGGCGCGCCGGAACCGCCGAAGCGTCCTTCGTCGAGAGCCTCGACCGCTGGGACGTGTGGTGGGAGACCAACAAGTTCGACTTCATCGACCTCCCCCGCCAGGGTTCCCCTGAACGCCGCGGTGCGCCGGGCACCACGACAAGCCGCTACAGCGAAGACGAATCCCGGACCAACGCACGCCCCGCCGTGCTCGCCGCGATGCGCGACCTGGCAGCCTCGAGCGACGCCGCGGTGCGCTCCTCGGCCATCGTGGCCCTGGGCAAGCTGCACGACCACGACTCCATCGACATGATCCAGGAGGCCCTCGGTGACGGGAGCTTCCAGGTGCGACGTGCCGCCATGCTGTCCCTCGGGGTCATGGAGTCGGGCCGTGGGGCATACGCCCTGATGAGCATCGCCCAAGAGACTCCCATGGCCTGCGACCTGCTCGGGACCACATCGATCCCGGTGGACGATCGTGGCAGCGCGCTACTCTCCGCCGCCCTGCGCGGCGACAGCGCGTCGACGCTCCTGGTCGAGCGGCTGCTCGCCGCCCACGGCAAGGTCGACGACGAGCTGCTGTCCCTGGCCTGCGACGCCGCCGGACTCATGGCGACCGACGATCACCTCGACACGCTGATGACCATCGCGGACGACGACGACCTCCCGGAGTTCGTCCGCTCGTCGGCCGTGACCGCCATCGGCCGCATCGCCGAACCCTTCGCGATCCCCAAGCTGGTGGAGTTGCTGGACGACGACATCGAGCCCCGCCGCGCCGCCGCCATCGCCCTCGGCTACGCGGCCCACGGAGGCCAGTCCCACGTCGTCGAACGGCTGGGCGAGGCACTCGACGACCGCGACGCCCCGACGCGCCACTTCGCCGCCATCTCGCTCGGCCGCCTCGGCGGCTCCGGCGCTCGCGCCGAACTCGAGGTGGCCTTCCGCGATCCGGACAGCGACATGCGCCCCTGGCTGGCCATCGGCCTGGCCCTGTGCGAACGCGACCACGACCACGCCGATCCGGCCAACAGCAACCTCTCGGCGAACCTCGCCAAGCGCTACGCGGGCGAGGCGAATCGCGATTCGCGCGGGGCCTACCTCATCGCACTCGGTCTCTGCGGCGACGACACGGCCCTCGAGACACTCGCCGAAGCCACGCGAAGCTCGAACGTCGCCATCGCCGGGTACGCCGCCGTGTCGCTGGGCCTCACCGGTCGCCCCGAGGCAGGGCCGTTCCTGCGGGACGTCCTGGCCCAGGCCACGGCACCCACCGTCCTGCGCCAGGCGGCATTCGGCCTGGGCATCCTCGGCGACCGCAGCTCGGTCCCCCACCTCGTCGAGCTCATCCGCACGACCAACAACTCGCTGGTCGCGGGCTACGCCGCCCTCGGCGTCGCTTTCATCGGCGATGCCGATGCTTCGGGCGCTCTGCTCCACCTGATCGAACAGCAAGGCCCGCAGGGCGTGACGACGACCTTCGCCGCCGCAGCCGTCGGGCAGCTCTTCGACCAGGACCCTCGGCCCGCCCTCTCCCGCCTGGCGGCCGGCGACAACTACCTCAGTCGCGGAACCGCGCTGAGCGACCTGCTGCAACTCGGATTCTGAGCAAGGGCGGGCCTCGCGCCCGGCCAGCCCGCCGCCATGCACCACGCAGGGCGAGTCGCCCGGCCGAACGGCGTCCGAGAGAAGGCTTCGAGGACCGGATGTCGCAACAGCACGGGGCCGCCGCACGAGCGCGGTCGCGAAACCGGACTGGATTCCTATGCTAGAGGCAGTCTGCGCCCCGATCCGGCGCAGCCCAGCACAGGAGTTCCCCCGATGCGAATCGCCCTCTGGTCACTGATCGCCTGCGCCTGGGCCACCGTAGCCAGCGCCCAGGACACCAAGCAGACCGCCGACTTCATCATGCGGGTGTTGATGGACCGGCACTTCGACGGCACCAGCTACGGCGACCCGATCACGACCTGCCGGGTCCTGGACGCCATGCGCCGCTCTCCGCGGCACTACAACGAACTCGACGGCCCGTTCTTCCGGCGCGCGGCCGAGCACATCTCGGCGCACCCCGACGTGCCGGCGGCCTGGCGCATCCTGGCCCTGTCCAACTCGATCACATCGCGCCTGCGATACGCCTACGAGCGCGCCGCCGATGCGTTCGCGGAGGGTCCCGACGGCGGGCACTACCCGCGCCTCCTGGCATGGCGCACGCTCTACCCGTCCGAGCCCTTCCCGGGGAAGCTGGTCTTCAACGAGAGTCTCGCCGTCTCCCTGCTGCTGGCTGACGACCCCGGCAGCGTGCCGGCCCCACCGCTCAGTGAGAGCCGCCGCTGGGCCCGATGGGCCCGGGCCGCCCGCATGCGCGGCATCACGCCCACCGATCTTCCCCCGGTGCCCAGCCCCAGCCCCGACGCCGACCTCTACGAGTTGCTCGACGACCTCGACCTCGTGATCGCCCTCCACGGGCTCGAACGACCGGGCGACGACGCCCCACAGCCGGAACAGATCGGCCTGCCGCCGCGGGTGGCCCCCGGCGGCTCCCTCGACGACACGCTCACCCTCGCGCTCGCCTACCTCAGCTCGATCCAGGACGGCGGCACCTTCGGTCTGGAGCTGCCCGGGTGGGACGGCGCCGAGGCCGGCGTCACCGCGCTCTGCCTCTCCGCCACGATGCAGCTCTCCGATCGCCTCGACCGCGAGCGCCCGCCGTGGATCGAGACCGGCCTCGACTACCTGCTCGCGCTCCAGCACGACGACGGGTCGATCCACGACCTCGGGCTGGCCGTCTACACCACCTCGGTGGCCATCCAGGCCTTGTTGGACGGCGGGCGCCCGGCCGACGCCGAAGCCATCGAACGGGCGCGCGAGTTCCTGCTCCTGGCCCAGGCCGACGAGGGCGAAGGCTACTCCCCCGAGTCCGACCCCCACTACGGGGGCATCGGCTACGGCGGCGACAACCGCCCGGACCTGTCCAACACCTACTTCGCCATCGAAGCCGCCCACCGAGCGGGCACGCCGTCGAGCGACGCCTTCTACTCCAAGGCCATGGAGTTCCTGGTCCGCAACCAGAACGACGCCGAGTCCACCCGTGCCGAGTGGCCCCGGGCCAAGGGTGGCGTGACCGTCACCGGGGTCGACGGCGGCGCCACCTACATGCCCGGCTCGAGCCCGGCGGGTGAGCAGAACGTCTCCGACGGCGTCTACGTCGCCCGCTCGTACGGCTCGATGACCTACGCGCTCACACGTTCCTACCTGCTCTGCGGCCTCGGCTTCGATGATGGCCGCATGCAGGCCGCGTTGCGCTGGCTCGGCGCCAACTACACGTTGCAACACAACCCAGGCTTCGCCGATGCCGCCGACTCGGCCCAGGGCCTGTACTACTACTACATGGCCATGGCCCGCACCCTGGCGGCCGTGCCCACCGAGCACTTCGTCGACGCCGACGGCCAGCCCATCCCGTGGCGCGCCGACCTCGAGCAGTACCTGCGGCTCGATCAGCGGACGACAGGGTCGTGGATCAACGACCGGGCCTCACGCTGGTGGGAACGCTCGCCGTCCCTTTGCACCGCCTACGCAGTCCTCGCCCTTTCCGCGGCTGCAACCCCCTAGCCGCGATCGGGGCGCACCTCACGAACGGCGCACCCAAAGCCGAAGACGACTGAGAGACACCGGCGTCGAGCGAGACGGGCCCTTGGCAGCCTTTGCTGCTTTCCCGCCCCTGGGATAGGATTGGCTGAATATGAAGGTCCTCAACTTTGTCCTCGCCACAACCGGCCCCACGCTCACCAACCTCAAGATCCTGAGCAGGTACGCCTACTCCGCGGTGCGTCACATGACGCCGCGCAAGTTCGTGAACCTGACCCGGGTCGAATGGGCGCGTTGGCGCGCCAAGGATGTCGTGGGCGGCTTCCCCTACGTCCTCAAGATCGAGTCCACGAACATCTGCAACCAGCGGTGTCCGTTCTGCCTCGATCGCGACCGCAGCAAGATCGACGAGGACGGCCGGGGCTTCGGCCGCATGCACACCGAGTGCTTCGAGCAGGCCATCGACCTGCTGGCACCCACCACGCTGCGCCTCAACATGTACGGATCGGGCGAGCCGGTGCTCTACCCCGAGGTGTACGAGATGATCCGCTACGCCGCGGATCGCAACATCGGCGTGACGATCAGCTGCAACCTCTCGGCCTTCAAGAAGGAGAACGCCGAGAAGCTCGTCCAGTCCGGACTCGAGCACCTGATCGTGAGCTGCCACGGCGCCAGCCCCGAGACATACGACAAGTACAACATCGGCGGCGACTTCTGGCGCACGATCGAGAACATGAAGGCGATCGTCGACGCCAAGAAGAAGCTCGGCAGCCGTCGCCCCTTCGTGGACTGGCAGTTCCTGCGCTTCCGCCACAACCAGCACGAGATCCCCAAGGCGCGCCGGATGGCCAAGGACATCGGCGTCAACGCGATCCGCTTCATCAACCCCAACATCCCGCCCGAGCACAAGGAAGAGTGGCGCCCGCTGCGCGACGACGAAGTCGGCGACCACAACGCCAACAAGGGCGAGGGCAAGGTGCTCGCCAGCCCGGGCGTGCGCATCAAGGAATCCGATCAGGCTGCGGCGCGCGGCGACCGCGACCCTGCTGGCGAACGCTCCGCCGATCGTGGGCAGGCCCCCAAGGCCGACGTCCAGTCGTGCACCTGGCTCTACCGCAGCATGTTCATCAACTGGGACGGCGGCATCCTGCCCTGCTGCGACGGTACGACCGAGCCGGGCCATGACCTGGGCCACTTCACCGGCCAGACCAAGGAAGAGTTCGAGGCCTTCTGGAACGGCGACACGTACCGCTACCTGCGCCGCATGGCGAACTTCCAGGTGCCGCGCGAGGAGATGAACAAGAAGTTCACCTGCTCGGTGTGCATCAAGACGCACATGCCCTACCTGCTCTACGAGCGCGGCTTCCAGCTCGAACCCAAGCTCGAGAAGCGACTCAAGGCGACCGAGCCCGACCTCGAAGCGCGCCGCCAACGCTGGCGCGACGAGGGCGTGAGCGTCTCGAGCGGGGACGCCGGCGACCGCTAGCTCGGGGCTAGGTCACCACCCGCGCCGCCCGCTTGCGCTCGAGGGCATCGAGCATCTTCTTGCGCAGGCGCACCGAGCCGGGCGTGACCTCGACGAGTTCGTCTTCCTCGATGTACTCGAGGGCGTCTTCGAGCGAGAGCGAGCGCGGCGGCGCCACCTTGAGCGCCCGGTCCGCACCCGACGCGCGCATGTTGGTGAGCTTCTTGGCCCGGCAGACGTTGACGACGATGTCGTTCGTCTTGCAGTGCTCGCCGACGATCTGGCCCACGTACACGCGATCGGTGGGCTTCACGAAGAACGTGCCGCGATCCTGGAGCGAGTCGAGCGCGTAGCCGGAGACCTGGCCGGCCTCCATGCTCACCATGACCCCGTTGGGGCGACGGGGCACGTCACCGCGGTAGGGTTCGTAACCCGACAGCAGGTGGTGCATCACCGCTTCACCCCGGGTCGCCGTGAGCACCCGCGTGCGCAGGCCGATCAGGCCGCGGGCAGGGATGCTGAAGCGCAGCCGGTTCATACCGCCCTCGCCGGTCATGTCGAGCAGTTCACCACGCCTCGCGCCCACGAGCTCCATGACCTTCCCGCCGTCCTCCGCCGGGACGTCGACCATGAGCTCTTCGATCGGCTCGAGTCGCTCGCCGTCCTCGTAATGATCGAGCACCTTGGGCCGTGACACCGCGAGCTCGTAGCCCTCGCGCCGCATCGTCTCGATCAGGATGCCGAGGTGCAGGATGCCGCGACCGGCGACGTGGTAGCGCCCCTCCGCACTCGTGTCCTCGACCACCAGCGCGACGTTCGAGCGCAACTCCCGCTGCAGGCGGTCGCCGATCTGCCGGCCTGTCACGAAGCGCCCCTCGGTCCCGCCGAACGGCGAGTCGTTGACGAGCATGTCGACGGCGATCGTCGGCTCGTCGAAGGGGATGTCCGGCAGGGGATCCACGACGGCCGGATCGCACAGCGTGTGACCGATGCCGACGTCCGGAAAGCCCTGGACGGCCACGATGTCACCCGCCGAAGCGTGCTGGACGGCACTCCGGTCCAGACCGCTGAAGGTGAACAGGCCCGCCAGCCGGCCGTTGGCGGTTCCGCCGCCGGGGGTGGCGACAGCCAGGTTGGCTCCGTCGCGCACGGCCCCGCGGTCGATGCGCCCGATGGCGATGCGGCCCACGAAGTCGTTGTGGTCCAGCTGCGTCACCTGCATGCGGAACGGGCCGTCGGGGTCATCGGCCGGTTCGGGCACGTGCTCCACGATGGCCTCGAACAGGGCGCGCGTGTCCTCCGCGTCGTCGGCCAATTCGTGCCTGGCCCAGCCGTCGCGGCCGGAGGCGTAGATCACGGGGAACTCGAGCTGCTCGTCATCCGCGCCCATGTCCACGAACAGGTCGAACACCTCGTTGAGGACCTGCTCGGGCCGCGCGTCGCGTCGGTCGCACTTGTTGATCACCACGATCATGCGCAGCCCCACCGCAAGCGCCTTGCGCAGCACGTAGCGCGTCTGCGGCATGGGGCCCTCGAACGAGTCCACGAGCAGCAGCGCGCCGTCGGCCATGCGCAGCACGCGCTCCACCTCGCCCCCGAAGTCGGCGTGCCCGGGGGTGTCGATGATGTTGATCTTCATCTCGTCCCACTGCACCGCGCAGTTCTTGGCGAGCACGGTGATGCCCCGCTCGCGCTCCAACTCGTTGCTGTCGAGCACGCACTCGACGCTCTCGTCCGTGCGCTGCAGGGCGCCGGCGTCGGCGAGCAGAGCGTCCACGAGAGTCGTCTTGCCGTGGTCGACGTGGGCGATGATGGCAACGTTGCGGATGTTCAAGGGAGACGTCCCGACCAAGGGGTGGGGCCTCCCCAGGGATCCCGGGGGGGCCGCGGTACGGAGGCAGCGCATTTGACGCCCCTGAACCGACCCCGCAGATTAACCCATGGGGCGGTGGCGCTGAAGCCCGGACCGAAGTCGTCTCATCGGCCCTGGGGCCAGGGAGCAGCTTCGCCTGAGCACCCCCGCCGACCCAGCCAGTCCCTCCGGGGGCCCTACGACGCCGAGCAAGCGCCCGCTCGGCAGGCGGGTCATTCACCCCGCTGGGCGAGTACTGGTCGCCACGAGCGGGCCGCGCCACCGTCGGCGATCGCGCGCGAGCGCGCTCTACGGGTACAGGCCGCGCATCTTGGTGTGGTACCCGACGCGGTCGATGCCTTCCATGTAGGCCGCCACGCGCATGTTGACCTTGTAGGTCTTCGTGCGTCGCAGGACGTTCTTGAAGGCCTTCTGCATGACCTTGGCCAGCCGGACGTTCACGTCCCGCTTGTCCCAGAAGTAGCCCATGCGGTCCTGGCACCACTCGAAGTAGCTCACGACCACCCCACCGGCGTTGGCCAGGATGTCGGGCACGACGAAGATGTCCTTGCTGTCGAGGATCGGGTCGGCGCCTGCCGTCGTGGGGCCGTTGGCGCCCTCGACGATGATCTGGCAGCGCAGCCGCTCGGCGTTGGCCCGCGTGATCTGGTTCTCGGTCGCCGACGGAATGAGGATGTCGCACTCCATCGAGAGCAGGTCCTCGCCGGAGTTGTAGTCACCCTCCTTGTAGCCGGCGAGCGTCTTGTTGCGCTCGACGTGCTTCAGCACCTTGGGGATGTCGAGCCCACCCTCGTGGATCAGCGTCCCGTCGATGTCCGAGATGGCTTTCACCTTCACGCCCACCTCGTGGAGCAGGCGTGCGATCGTGCCGCCCACGTTCCCCGCACCCTGCACCACCACCGTGGCACCAGCGAGGTCGAGCTTCTTCACCTTGGCGGCCTCGCGCACGCAGGTGAGCAGACCGCGGCCGGTGGCCTCCTTGCGCCCCTGGCTGCCGCCGAGTCCCCAGGGCTTGCCGGTGACGACGCTCGTCACGGTGTGCCGCTGGTGCATGGAGTACGTGTCCATGATCCACGCCATGACCTGTTCGTTGGTGTACATGTCCGGCGCGGGGACGTCGCGATCAGGGCCGATGATGTCGCTGATCTCGGCCGTGTAGCGTCGCGTGATGCGTTCGATCTCGCCCAGCGAGAGGTCGCGCGGCGAACAGCGCACTCCGCCCTTCGCTCCGCCGAAGGGCACCTGCACGATGGCGCACTTCCAGGTCATCCATGCTGCGAGCGCGCGCACTTCGTCCACGTCGACGTGCGGGCTGTAACGGATGCCTCCCTTGCACGGCCCCATGCACGAGTTGTGCTGCACGCGCCAACCGGCGAACACCTTGGACGAGCCGTCGTCCATCCGGATCGGGATGGCGACCTTGAGTTCCTTCTCGGGCGTCTTGAGGATCTCGTACAGCCCGTCGTCGAGACCGAGGATCTCCGCAGCGACGTCGAACCGCTTCAGCATCGACTCGAAGGGGTTGTGCTCGGGGACGTCGGTGGCGACGGGATTGGTCGCGTCAGTGACAGTCATCGGATGCGTCCTGCGGGCCGGCGTGGAAGGAGAGGCGGGGACGAGGCGGAAGCTGCGAGCACAAGGCGGGCGCGCCGTTCACTGCAGTCTCCGAATGGTCGATCGTCGGGAGGCGACCAAGAGCCTAAACATATGCAGAAAGTCACTCGTGGAGAATGGGCCGCTGAGCGAGTTTGTGCCAACAATCTCCGGGGCGCGTCCACCCGCTCACGAGCGCGCGCGGCACCCGGCCCGGTTCCGACGCCGTCACTGGCCGAGACGGTAGAGCCAGACCTCGGGCTCACCGCTGAGCTGCCTGGGGGCGCCTGAGCGCTCGAGCGCGGCCCGGAGCTGCGGATGGTCCCCCGCCCGGGGCCCCCCAGGCGGCATGAGCAGGAACCAGCGTGCCGCGGGGTAGCGCACCAGGGCCACCTCATCCAGGGCCGACACGCTGTCGATGCTCCCGCGCACCAGGCGATCGGAGTAGTAGGTGACTTCCGGGTACTTGAGCACGTAGCCCGCCGGGACCTCCGGGTGGATCGGGTTGACGTCGTAGTTGGTCAGCACGACGTCCTCCGGCCCTGTCTCCCGCGCCAGGGCGGCCCCGACGGCGGCGGGAATGGCGTCGCTGCGGGCCGGGTCGAGTACCTGGCCGGCGGCCGACTCACCGGCAACCAGGAAGACCACCAGCGCCAGGGCCGTCAGGAAGGGGCGCAGAGGGCGCAACCCGACGGCAACCGCCAGCCCCAGTCCGCAGGGCAGCCCGAAGAGCCAGTAGTCGTGGACCAGCATGCCCGCAGGGAAGATCAACCCGTGGACCACGGGGGGCAGCATCAGGAGCGCCAGCAGCCCGCGCACTCCCAATCCCGGGTCCCCCCGCTCTCGGCTTCCGAGTTCGGGGCTCGCCGGTCCCACGCGGTGCATCTCCGCGGTCCTCCGGGACAGCATCAGGGACAGCGCCAGCAGCAGCAGCACGGGCCAGGCCGGCATCAGGTCGGTCGTCTCCCCCAGCCACGTCGCCACGCCGGCGGTGACCGAGGCCTCGCTGGCCAGCAACGCACCGACGCCCCGTACCCCGGCGGCCCCCAGCAGCCGGCCGAAGCTCATCGTCGGCAAGCTCACCAGCCAGCCGAGCCACGCCGCGAAGAGCACGCCGGTCCCCAGCGCCCAGAGCCATGCCGTCCGTCGCCGGGCGGGCCTGGTCGCGAAGAGGTGCAGCGCACAGGCGGCCGGTGCATACAGTCCGTACCAGTCGAAGCTCGAAGCGCCCACCGCAGCGAGCACGAAGGGCCACAGCGCGCCCCCCGCCAACCAGCGGCGGTAGCTCCACACGACGGCCAGCGAGAGGCAGAGCACAGGGGGACCCTGCACGTCCACGTGCGCCCCGTAGACCGAGACCATCGGCATGCTCGCCGTCACCAGCGTCGCCACCCCAGCCGTGAGCGGACCGGCCACCGCGCCGACCAGGGATGCGAACAGCAGCAGCCCGAGGAGCGTCGACGCGATGGCGAACAACCGGCATGTGCGTTCGTCCGGCCCCGCGTCACCCGACGAGACGAGCGCCAGCGCCATGCCCAGCCCCGGCGGGTGGTGCGCGTAGACATCGGGACGGGCGGGGTCGTGCCGCCCGGCATCGAGCAACGGGGCGCCCCGCAGGTGCAGCAATCCGTGCCGCGCATGGTTGCGCGCGATGTGCGCGTAGCGGGCCCCATTGTGACCCAACCATGACCGTTGCCACGGCCCATCGAGCGTCCTCGACAGGCTCGCCGCCGCGAGAAGCAGCGCGAGCCCCACGAGCACGGCACCCACGCGCCGACCCGTTTCCGAACCCGCCGAGCCGTCTCGGGCCCTGTGACCTGTCGAGGCCGTCATCACGTCTCCACCGGGACGGCGGCTACTATAAGGCCCTGGTTCGCGAGCTCGACATCCGTCGTGGCCTCGCACTCCTCGGGGAACACCCGTGATGCACCGACTCGTTCTGCTCCTGCTCGTCGCCCTCGGCATCTCGGGCACGGGCTGCGGGTCCACGGCCACCGTCGTGGACGACGCCCCACCCATCTGGGCCCGGGACGAGACCGCCGGTCTCGACGCGAACCGCGTCCTGGTCGGCATCGCCAGTCAGCGCGGCTCCGGCCCCGAAGCATCCGCGGCCGCCAAGAGCAAGGCGCTCGGCCGCCTGGTGGAACAGATCATCGCCGACGTGTCGTCTGAAGCCGAGCTCACCACCAGCGAGCGCGCGCTGCTGACCCTCGACGACGGCAACTACGAAGAAGTCGTGGCCACCGAGGACCAGCGCGAGCGGCTCGTGCGCATCACCGCCAACGCCCAGGTGCTCGGCGCGCGCTACGACGTGGCGACGGCGAACACGCCTGACGGCACGCTCACCTACGCCCGGGCGGCCCTCGACCGCAACGACCTGGCCGAGGTCTACGCCACCGACGCCCGCAACTCCCTCGACGTGGCCCGGGCCGGCCTGCGCCTGGGGCGCCTGGCGCTGAGCGGCGGCTCCCTCACCGGCGGACTCGACGGAAGCGCGGCCGGCGATGCGGTGGTCGACGGCCTGGTCGCCGCCACCCGGGGCTGGAGCGCCCTCGACGAACCGCAGGCCGTGCTGCCCTTCATCGTGGGCCTGCGCCCCAGTTCGGGCGCCGGGCGCTTCCTGCTCAACGACTACGGGTCGTTGCGCAACCAGCTGGGCACGGCCCTGGAGGAGATGCGTCGCCGGCTCGTGCTCGACGTGGAGAACGGGCCGCTCGATGTCTCCCTCGCCGGTCACATCGAACCCGTCCGCGTGCAGGTGCTGTGGGACGGGCAGCCCCTCGCGGGCCTCCCGCTCGGCCTGCAGGTCGGCACCGGCACCCCCGAGATCACGCGCACCGCAGCCGACGGCCGAGCCGCCCTGCGCCTCGGAGCCCCTGCCAGCCGCATCACCCCGCCGCACTTCGTCGTCGTGGCCGCCGACGGCTCCACCTGGAACGCAGCCGAGGCCCCACTGTCCTTCCCCTCGCCCAGCGACAGTCGCGTGGCGGTCGTCGCGCGCCACCGCCTGGCCCATGACCGCAGCGCGACCAACGCCGGCCGCGAGGTCTCGCCCTCACCGCTCCGGGTCCCGATCGAGGGCCTGATGGCCCGCCTGGGCTTCGCGGTGATCCCCGGCACGCACGTCACGCCGTTCATGGAGCGTCGCGGTCTCACGACCCCGCTGGCCGACGGCCTCACGCCCGACGCGCTCGCGGCTCTCCAGGGCCGTGCCGACTTCGTGCTGTTGATCGACACGATGTGCTTCTTCAGCTCGCGCACCGACGTGCCCGCGTCGAGCCAGCCCCAGCCGTTCCGGCTCTACTGGTACCACACCACGGGCGGGGTCAAGCTGGTCGACGTGAACACCGGCGAGGCGCTCACGGTGCCGATCGCCACCGAGGTCACGAAGGCCGCGGGGCGTTCTGCCGAACACGCCGCCGAACGCTCGGTGCAGCAGACGCTGGACGTGCTCACCGCGGCGAACGGACCGGACAGCCTCACCGCCGTGCTCGCCCACCACTTCGGCGGCATCAACGCCTCGTCTCCCTGACGGCGCGCCGACCTGAACCGTCAGGCCGGCCCTCGACGCCGACGCGCTACGAAGCAACGGCGGTCGCCGGGAGAGCGTGCGAACGCGCCAGCCGCTCAGTGGTGGTCGTGGTCCGCGGGGGCGGGATCGGCACGCACGGGGAACGGCGGCAACTCACCCAGCAGTTCCATGTCAACCGTGAGGCAGAGCACGTCCTGGTTGCCGGGGATGCGTGCGACCTTGGCCGCGTCCTTCTCGGTGCAGAGCAACCGGCTCGTGCGCGCAACGGAGCGCACCTCGGCCAGGTCGGCGCCGGTGAACGCGTGGTGATCACCGAATCCCATCACACCTGCCACCTCGGCCCCCAGGCTCTCCACCGTCTGCCGGAAGCCCTCGGGCGACGCGATCCCGCAGAACAAGAACACGTCCATCCCCGCCAGGACCTGCGGCGACTGCTCCTCGCCGCCACCCACCGGTCGCACGGCGCGGGGCCGATGGGTTGCGTAGATGATCGGCAGATCGAAGCGTGCAGCGCGCAAGTGCTGCTCGAGCACCTGGAGATCGTCCGGCTCCAGCGTGTCGTGGTGCGTCACGACGACGACGTCGGCCCGTCCGAGCCCGCTGGGTGACTCGCGCAGGGTTCCCGTGGGCAGCAGGTCACCGTTGCCGTAGGGCGCCCGTCCATCCACCACGCAGATCTCCAGGTCCCGGTGGAGCCGGCGGTGCTGCATGCCGTCGTCGAGGATCACCAGGTCGGCGCCGCGCTCGAGGGCCTGACGCGTGCCGAGCACCTTGTTGGGCGACACGACCACGTCGACCTCCGGGCAACGGGAGGCGATCAGCGCCGCCTCGTCCCCGCGGCCCTCGTCGTCCGCCACCGCGCCGTAGCCGCGCGTGACGACAGCGACCTTGCGGCCCTGCGCGGCGGCCGCCCGCGCGAGATGGATGACGAGCGGCGTCTTGCCGGTGCCGCCCACGGTGAGGTTGCCCACCGAGACCACGGGCACGCCGACCGTCTCGGTCTTGATCAGCCCGGTGTCGTAGAGCGCGTTGCGCACGTTCACACCGAGCTGGTAGAGCAGGGAGAAGGGCAGCAGGACCAGCCGGAGCACGAAGCCCCAGGGGCTCATGTCCGCGCGCAGCAGGCGTTCTCCGAGTTGCGAGGCCATGCTCGACTCCAGGCGATGGGAAGCGGACCGGCCGACGCCGTACGCATCCGCGCGCACGCCGCTTGGCCGCCCCATCCGAACCACCTCTTATATCGAAGCGCAGCGGCCCAGTCATTGGGACGGCGGGTGCAACGGCGAGCCCGGCACCCGCCGGGATCGCCGGTCGGGCCTCAGCCTCCGGAGGCCTCACCCGATTCTTCCGCCTCAGCCCCCTTGGGAGCCGAGGCCTGGGCGACCGGCGCGTCCGCCGCGGCCCGGTCCGCGCTCGCTGACGAGGAAGGCCGTCTGGTCGAAGACCGCGTGGCCGCGGCCGATCGCGTCCGCCGGCCGTGGGACGCAGCCTCGGGCTCTGCCTTCGCCTCGGGCTCTGCCGCCGGCGCCGCAGCCGGGGCGCCCTTCGACTCGGGACGGGCCGCGCCGTTCGCACCAGCGCCGGGAACCTCCTGGACCGCCTCGGCCTTCTCCGCGCCGTCTTCGGTGGGACGCTCCTCGGTGGTCTCGGGGCCTTTCGTCGTGGCCGGGGTCGGTTGCGGTGCTGCGCCGGCCACCGCTCCCAACAGCTCCCGGGCCAGCGACAGGTAGTCCTGGGCACCGCGGGAGTCGGGCGCGTACGCGAAGATCGTCTTGCCGTGGCTGGGTGCCTCGGCGAGCTTCACGTTGCGACGGATGACCGTCTCGGCCAGGATCTCGCCGAAGTGCTCGCGCACGTCCGCGATGACCGCCCGGCTCAGGTTCGTGCTGGGATCGTAGCGGCAGGACACGAGGCACGAGATGCGCAGCTTGGGGTTCAAGCGCTGCTGCACCAGGCCCACCACCTCGAGCAGCTTGCCCAACCCCTGGAGCGCGAAGAACTCGGCCTGGATCGGCACGAGCACCTCCTCGCACGCCACCAAGGCGTTGAGCGAGAGCAGCCCCAGGCTCGGGGGACAGTCGACGAGCAGGATGTCGTAGGACTCGCCGCCCTGCGCCGCGTCGGCGTCGAGGGCCCGGCCCAGGATCGTCTCGCGCCCCACTTCGTTGGCCAGTTCGAGCTCAACGCCGGCCAGGTCCACCCCCGCCGGCGCCACCCAGAGCCGCTCGTGCTCGGTGGCCAGGGCGACCTCGCTCAGACTCGCCCGACCGTGCAGCAGGTCGTAGAGATTGGGAGCCTCGGACGCCGGATCCACGTCGAGGTGGACCGTGAGGTTGCACTGGGGGTCGAAATCGCACACGAGGACACGCTGGCCCAGGTGCGCGAGAGCCGCACCCAGGTTCACCGTCGTCGTCGTCTTGCCGACACCACCCTTCTGGTTGGTGACCGCGATGCGTCGCATGGCTGTCTCTGCCGGAACCGGCTCTCAGGGGTCCGCGCCAGCGTACCGCCCCGGTTCGCTAGAATCTCCCATCTCGCCGCGCGAGCTCGCAGGCCACCGGCCCAGGTGGGCCAGCAGTGGCCGCCCCCATGGGCGCCGAGCCCGGGCCGGCGCGTCGTCCCGCTTCCCAGGAACGCTCCTCTTGCCCACCGCACAGGACCTCTATCAGAACTCGGTCGACCTCGTCCGCCAGGGCCACGTGCGCGCGGCGCTGGTCGCCTTGCTGGACACGCTCTCCCTCGATCCTGTGCACCCCGGTGCCCTGGAGGCCGCCGGCCGCATCTGCCGCATGCTGGGCTCGACGTCCGACGCCGACCTGTTCGAGGCCGTCGTCGCGGAACCCGGCTCCGCCGCGCCCCTGTTCCAGCTGGCCTACCGCATGGTGGAGCAGGCCCGGCCGGACGTGGGCGCCGCGATGCTCGAGCAATGCCTGCGCAACGAGCCCGCCGACACCGATATCCGCCGCGAGCTCGCCTACGCGCGGCTCCAGAACCGCGACTTCGAACCCTGCCTGGCGGCCCTCGCACCGCTGCAGGACGACCCGGATCTCTCGGAGACCGAACGCCTCGAAGTCCACCTGCTCCAGGCAGAAGCGGCGCTCTACGCTCGACGGCGCCCGCTGTGCCAGGAATTCCTCGACCGCTGCGAGGACATGGTCGCCGACGACGCACAACGCGAACGCATCGACGCACTCCACGCCCTGCTGGGCCGCAGCCGGCGCTGGGACTCCCTCAACGACCTCGAACTGCGTGAGTGGCACTTCATCCAGCACGCCGGGGTGATCCTCAAGACGGCCGGTGGCTACTTCGAGGACGGCAGCCGGGCGGGGCGCTTCGACATGCTCGACCTCAAGCCCGACATGGTCGCCTTCCTCTTGCAGCGCCTGGTCGACCTGCTGCAGACGTCCGGACTCCGGCACGACGTGGTCGCCGCCGCATCGGAGACCTCGGCGCCGCTCGCCGCCTGCCTCGCGCGACTGCTCGACGTGCCCTGGGTGCCCGAACTGGTCGAGCGCGGCGAACGCTCGTGCCTGCTCGTCGCCAGCAACGCCGCCGAGTTCGGCCCTTTGGTCGCCGGCCTGGCACGCAACACCAGCGAGATCCGCCTCTTCTCGCTCAACCTGGACTGGGAGCGCGACGCGCCGGTGTGCCCGGAGGTCGTCGGCGTGCTCGCCCGGCGGGCCCTGCTGCCGTGGGAAACGCGCTACGCGATCGACCCCGCCGGCGGCGACATGCGCGAGGTCCCGAGCGATCCGCGACCGGCCGACGAGATCGGCGCCGAGGTGTACGCGCTCGTGCATCAGTTGCCCGACGACGGAGGACGAGCGCGCGCCGAATTCGAGGGCTATTACGCGCGGCTTCGTGCTGATTTGGTGCTGGGCAACGAAGAGCAGTACCCCTATCGTCGCCGCTTCACGAGCCTCTCGCCCTGCTGGCTCGCCGGCGGTGATGACGGCGATGAACCCGCGCCGAGCGGGCCCTCCGGCACCGATGCGCCCGACTGGAACGACATCCCCGCCGACCTCCTGGAGTCGCTCGGACTCGACAGCAACCCGATCGCCCCCGACCCTGTCGAAGGCGACCGAGACGAACCCGGTTGACCACGACGCACCGCGTCGCACCGATCCGCGTCCCACACCCGACCAGCGCACACGGTCGGCCACCCCCACGGCCACGGCGATGACCGATCTCCCCGACCCGTCGTTCGAGAGCGTCCTGCCGCAGGTGCGGCGCCTCGCCGACCAAGCCAACTACCCGATCCAGTACCTGGGCGGTGAGTTCAACCTGGTGCGCAAGGACCCGCGCGCCATGCGTGGCCGCGTGGCGCTCTGTTATCCCGACCTGTACGAGGTGGGTTCGTCCCACAACGGGCTGCAGATCCTCTACCAGATCGTCAACGCCCACCCGGACCTGGCCGCCGAACGGGTCTTCACGCCCTGGACCGACATGGCCGACGCCATGCGCATCCACGGCGTGCCGCTGTTCACGCTCGAGAACCATCTGCCCGTCTCCGGTTTCGACGTGCTGGGCATCACGCTCCAGAGCGAGCTGACCTACAGCAACGTGCTCGAGACGCTCGACCTCGCAGGCATCCCGCTCTACGGGCGTGAGCGCACCGAGCAGCACCCGATCGTGGTGGCGGGCGGCCACGGCGCTCACTCCCCCGAGGTGCTGGCCGAGTTCATCGACGTGTTCACGCCGGGCGACGGCGAAGAAACGCTTGTGCCGCTGCTCGAACTCGTGGCCGGACATCGCGCCGCCGGCACGCCGCGCGAAGACCTGCTGCACGACATCGCGCGCCGCTTCCCCTGGGCCTACGTGCCGTCGATGTTCGAGGCGCGCTTCGATCCCGACGACGGGCCGTTCCGAGGCCTCGTGCCCCGTTACGATGACATCCCGGCGGTGATCAAGGGCGCCTCGGTGTTCGACTTCTCGGCCACGCCCATGGCGACACGGCCCGTCGTTCCGCACAGCCGCGCGGTCCACGACCGCATCTCGATCGAGATCATGCGCGGTTGCACGCGCGGCTGCCGCTTCTGCCAGGCCGGCATGATCACGCGGCCCATGCGCTACCGCACCGTCGACGACCTGGTCCAGGCCGCCGAGGACGCCTTCGCGAACACCGGCTACGACGAGATCAGCCTCACGTCGCTCAGCTCCGGCGACTACCCCTGGATCGAGGAGTTGTTGCGCGCCATGAGCGAGCGCTTCGCCGAGCGACGCGTCTCGGTGTCGCTGCCTTCACTGCGCGTGACCGGCGAACTGGCCAACCTCCCGGGCATGACCAACAGCGTGCGCAAGGCCGGCCTGACCTTCGCGCCGGAAGTCGCCACCGATCGCCTGCGCAAGATCATCAACAAGGACATCAAGAACGCCGACGTGCTGCAGAGCGCCGCCGCCGCCTACAAGGAGGGTTGGCAGCAGATCAAGCTCTACTACCTGATCGGCATCCCCGGCGAACGCGAAGAGGACCTGCGCGCGATCGTCGAGTTCGCCACCGAACTCAGCCGCCTGCGGCAGAAGGTCACCGGCAAGGGCGCCGCCCAGGTGAACGTCAGCGTGTCCACCTTCGTGCCCAAGGCCTTCGTCCCGTTCCAATGGGACGGGATGATGGACCGCGAGACGGTGCGCGAGAAGCAGTCCTGGATGCGCGGACTCAATCGCAGCCGCCGCGTGAAGCTGAAGTTCCACGACCCCGACCAGAGCTACCTCGAGGGCATCCTCTCCCGCGGGGACCGACGGCTCGCACCGGGACTGGTGGAAGCCCACCGCCGCGGCGCGCGCTTCGACGCGTGGCGCGAGCACTTCGATCTCAGCCGCTGGCTCGCCGCCTTCGAGGACACGGGCATCGACCCCGAGGCCTACGCCCTGCGCGAACGCACCCGCGACGAGGCCCTGCCCTGGGACCACCTCGACATCGGCCCGCAACGGGACTGGCTGTGGGAGGAACGCGAGCGCGCGCGCAAGCTGATCAAGACCGACTACTGCGTGGGCAAGGTCTGTCACGTGTGCGGCGTCCCGCCCTCGCTGTGCTTCGCGATCAAGCGCGACATGGGCCTGCTCGACAGCAGCAAGCGTCCGATCCTCGCCATGGACGACGAGGGCAAGACCAAGGGCCTCGAGGGCGTGGACGACACGGCCGAACGCCGGCTCACCGTCGCCTCGCCGGGCCAGGTGCGCAGCGCACGTCGCCCACAGGACTGAGCGAGGGTGGCGCTCAGGGGCTTCACGAAGTCGTTCGCGCGCGGACTGAGCTACTTCCCGGCGGTCCGCACGCGCTGGCTCAAGGGCATCGCCTGTCTGATCCCCGAGAACGCCCTCGCGATCTGCAACCTGCTCATCGTGGGTCACATCGTCAACGGCGTCACGGCCGAGAACGCAGCCGACCGCATGACCTTCGAGCAGGTGCTGGTCTGGACCGGCGTGTTCGTGGCCTCCATGCTCGCGTCCAGCGCACTCAAGTTCGGCATGCGCTGGTACATCACCGGCGCGTCCCGTGAATTCGAGCGGATCTACCGGCGCGACCTCTTCGCGCACTTCATGAGCCTCTCGCCCCAGGACGTGGCGCACATCCGCACCGGCGACGTGATGTCCCGCGCGGTGGCCGACATCGAAGCCGTGCGCATGCTGCTGGGCCCGTCGGTCATGTACGTGGCGCGGGCGGCCCTGCTGGTCCCGGCCGTGCTCGTGATCATGTTCATGAAGGACCCGATCGTGGCCTCGGCCATGCTCGTGCCGTTCATCGGCCTGGCCCTGGTGGTCAAGGTCGCAGCGAAGCCCACCCAGCACTGGAGCACCGAGTCGGCCGAGCGCCTGGCCGAGCTGTCGACAGTGGCCCAGGAGTCCTTCTCGGGGATCCGCGTGGTCAAGGCCTTCGCCACCGAAGGCATCGCCGGCAACGACTTCAAGCGCATGGGCCAGGCCTTCCTGCACGCCAACGTGAAGCTGGCCACCCTGCGCGGCATGACCTCCGCCACGATCCTGACCATGAAGGAAGTCGGCGTGCTGATCGTGTTGGGCATCGGCGGCTGGCGCCTGGTGCAGGGTCAGCTCCAGCTCGGCGACTTCCTGGTGTTCAAGGAGTGCCTCGACATCGCGCTCTGGCCGCTGATCGCCATCGGTTGGATGCTGGGTCTCTACACGCGTGCCCGCACCGGCGCGGAGCGCCTCGACGAACTGTTCGACCTGAGGCCGTCCGTGATGGAGGCGGGCGACGCGCTCGCGCCCGAGCACGTCACCGGCGATCTGGAGGTCAGGGGGCTGTCCTTCGCCTGGAACGACACGCCTGTGCTCGAGGACGTGTCCTTCCACGTCCCCGCCGGCAGCACGCTGGGCATCACCGGGCGGACCGGGTGCGGCAAGAGCACCCTCGTGCAACTGCTCTCGCGACAGGTGGAGCCCCCCGCGGGCACGGTGCTGCTCGACGGTCACGACATCCGCGCCCTGTCCTTCGATCACCTGCGCCGCACCATGGGCGTCGTGCCCCAGGACACGTTCCTGTTCAGCGAGACGATCCGCGAGAACATCGCCTTCGCCGGCGACCACATCGGAGCCGACGACGTGGAGACGGTGGCCGCCATCGCCCAGGTCGACAAGGACATCACCGACTTCCCCGACGGCTACGAGCAACTGCTCGGCGAACGCGGGGTGACGCTCTCCGGCGGCCAGCGCCAACGCACCGCCATCGCGCGCACGCTCGCCGCCGACCCGCCGGTGCTCGTGCTGGACGACTGCCTCTCGGCCGTGGACTCGGTGACCGAGCGCGCGATCCTGGGTGGCCTGCGCCAACGGCTCCAGGGGCGCACGGCGATCATCGTCAGCCACCGGGTCGCGGCGCTCTCCCTCGCCGACCGCATCGTCGTGCTCGACGAGGGTCGCGTCGTGGAGCAGGGCACCCACGACGAACTCGTCGCACACGGCGGACTGTACGCCGACATCGAGGAGCGCCAGCGCATCGAGGAGGAGATCGAAGCGCTGTGAACGCCTCGGCACCCACCCCCGACCGCAGCCACCAGCACCGCCCCGGCAGCGTCCACGACCGGCGACTGCTGGGACGCCTGCTGACCTACGCCCTGCCCCACGCCTGGGCCATCGGCGCCACGATCGTGCTGCTCGTGAGCCAGCTGAGCCTCAAGCTCCTGGGCCCCGAGATCATCCAGCGCACGATCGACGGGCCGGTCGCCCGGGCCATGGACGCGGGCTCGGAGCGCTCGGAGCTGCTCGGCGAGGTTCGCGACTACGCCCTGCAGTACGCCGTGATCGTGGCGGCCATGGCCTTGCTGTTCCTGGCGCGCGAGTGGCTCACGCACCGCACGGGCCAGCGCATCATCTACGAGGTGCGCAACCGTCTGTTCGGCCACATGCTGCGCCTGCCCATCGCGTGGTTCGATCGCCACCACGTGGGCTGGGCCGTGACCCGCAGCACGAGCGACGTGGACGCCCTGAGCGAGATGTTCACCACGGGCATCTCCACCATCGTGTCCGACCTGCTCATGATCGTGGTCCTGATCGTGGCGCTGGTCTGGATCGCGCCGCCGCTGTCGATCGTGGCGCTGGTCGTGCTGCCGATCATGATCTACGTGAGCTTCCGATTCCGGCTGAACGCACGCAGGGCCTTCCGCGCCACCCGGGAATCGCTCTCACGCCTCAACGCCTTCCTGCAGGAGCGCCTCGTCGGCCTGGGCGTCGTGCGCCTCTTCCGTCGCGAGCGCGCGAGCGCCAACCGCTTCGACGAACTCAACAGCGTCTACTACCGCGACAACCTGGTCACGGTGCGCCACTTCTCGCTGTTCTTCCCCACCGTCGACGTGCTCGCCAACGCGATCAAGATCGGCACGCTGGCCCTGGGTGCGTACCTGCTGTTCGAGGGACGTCTCACGGCGGGCGTGCTGCTGCAGTTCTGGTTCTACCTGGTCTTCATCTTCGACCCGATCCGGGAGCTGGCCGAGCGCTACAACATCCTGCAGGCGGCCATGGCCGCCGCCGAGCGCATCTTCGGCATCCTCGACACGCCCACCGAGATGCAGGCGGCGGCGGTGCCGGCCGACGTGCCCGACACCGTCGAGGAGGTCCTCGCGGTGCGCACCGGAGCGGCCGGGGCCGATGCGCCGGCCCCGCGGGTCGACGACCCCGACGCGCCGGCGATCGAGTTCGAGCGGGTCTCCTTCTCCTACCCCACCGGGCCGCCGGTGCTGCACGAGGTCTCGTTCCGGGTGCGTCGGGGCGAGCGTGTCGCCGTCGTGGGCCACACCGGGGCGGGCAAGACGACGCTCGTGAACCTGCTCTGCCGCTTCCACGAGACGCCGCGGGGCCGCGTGCGTATCCACGGCCACGACATCGACGCCCTGAGCCACCACGAGCTGCGCTCACGCATCGCCATCGTGCAGCAGGACGTGTTCCTGTTCAGCGACACGATCGCCAACAACATCCGCATGGGCAACGCAGAGATGCCCATGCAGCGCGTGCGTGAGATGGCCGCGGCGGTGCACGCCGAGCGCTTCGTCGAAGCCCAGCCCGACGGCTTCGAGACGATGCTCACCGAGCGGGGTGCGAACCTCAGCTCCGGTCAGCGCCAGCTGCTGGCCTTCGCGCGCGCGCTCGCCGCCGACCCGGACATCCTCGTGCTCGACGAGGCCACCTCCTCGGTCGACAGCGAGACCGAGGCGCTGATCGAGGACGCCACGGCCGTGCTGATGCAGGGCCGCACGTCGCTGGTCATCGCGCACCGCCTCTCCACCATCGTGAACGCCGACCGGATCCTCGTGATGCACAAGGGCGAGCTGCGCGAGCAAGGCACCCACGACGAGCTCATGGCCCAGCGCGGCCTGTACCACAAGCTCTACAAACTGCACCTGTCGTCCAGCGCCTGAGCGGGGCCCGCGAGAGCGACACGGCCGCGACGGCGACGCACGTCGCTGGTCCCGGTCACACCCATCCCCTACGCTCGCAGCTCCTGGCCGGCCGGCACCTCGCCGAGGAGTCCCGAGACGTCGTGACACGAACTGCCCCAGCGTGACGGACGGCGACACACCCCGGCGCAGAGGCCCGCTGGCGCTCGTCGGCCCCGGGCTGCTCGTGGCGGCCACCGGCGTCGGCGCCGGAGACCTGATCACACCGACGCTCGCCGGGGCGGCCCTGGGACTGTCGATCGCCTGGGTCCCGCTCGCGGGCGCGCTGCTCAAGTGGACGCTCAACGAGGGCCTCGCGCGCTGGCAACTGGCGACGAACACGACGCTGCTCGAGGGCTGGAACGCACACTTCGGTCCCGCGCTGCGCTGGACGTTCGGCGTCTACCTCGTGTTGTGGGCGTTCGTCACCGGCGGCGCGTTGGTGAACGCGTGCGGCCTGGCCGCTTCCAGCCTGGCACCGCTGGACGCGTATTGGCCCGCGCTGTTCGATGCAACCGGCTCCCGGGCGACCTGGGGCGTGGTGCACGCACTGGCGGGCCTGGCCCTCGTCCGGCTCGGCAACTTCGCGCGCTTCGAGACGCTCATGTCGATCGCCGTCGCGGTCATGTTCGCGCTGGTGCTGGGCACGGCCATCGCGGTCACGCCCGACCTGGGGAGCCTGGCCCGGGCGGTGCTGCGTCCGGCCCTGCCCGACGCCGACAGCGGCCTCGTGCTGGGCGTCCTGGGCGGCGTGGGCGGCACCGTGACCGTGTTGTCCTACGGCTACTGGATCGCCGAGCACGGTCGCTCGGGCGCGGCCGGGGTGCGGGCCTGCCGCATCGACCTCGCCGTCTGCTACCTGCTCACGGGTCTGTTCGGCGTGGCCATGATCGCGGTGGGCTCCCGGGTCCAGCTCGGCGAGCAGGGCAGCCGGGTGGCGCTCGAACTCGGCGACCAACTCGCCCAGGCCGTGGGCCCGTGGGGGCGCGTCGTGTTCCTGGTCGGCTTCTGGTGCGCGGTCTTCTCGAGCCTGCTGGGCGTGTGGCAGGGCGTGCCCTACCTCTTCGCCGACTTCGCGGCCCTCGGCCGACGGCGTCGCGACCGGTCGACGAGCCCGACCGCCGCAGCGCTCACCACGTCGCCCGCCTACCGCCGCTTCCAGTGGGGCCTCACCCTGCTGCCCCTGCTGCTGCTCGGTGGCAGCGTCCGCACGGTGCAACTCGGCTACGCGGTGTGCGGCGCCCTGTTCATGCCGCTCCTGGCAGTGACGTTGTTGGTGCTCAACAACCGCGAGCGCCTGGTGGGCCGTGACTTCCGCAACGGGTGGTTCACCAACCTGCTGCTCGTCGCCACCCTGCTGCTGTTCGCGGTGATCGGCGGACGCACCCTGCTCGGCTTGATCACGCCATGACACACCGACCTCGAGCGCGCCGGCGCGCGCTCGTGCAGGCCCGCTGCCCAGCCAGTCTGCCAGGCCAGTCTGCCAGGCCCGCTGCCCAGCCGCTGCCCAGCCGCTGTCCGGCCGCTGTCCGGCGCGCTCCCCGGCGCAGCGGCCCTCAGCGGTCGTCGTCGCGCCGCTGCACGAGTGCGGCCAGGTAGGGGAAGGCCGCAGCCATCCGCACCCCGTGCCAGCTCGTCAGCTCTCCGTCGATCAGGCGGCAGCGGGGCGCGAGGGCGCCCAGTTCGGCCGCGTGCCGCGCCTCGAACGCATACGGCTCGGTGCTGAGGAAGATCCACTCGGGCTGTGCCGCTTCGATCTCGGCCGACGTGACCGCGGGGTAGCGCTCGCTCCGATCGCCGAACGCGTTGCGCCCGCCCACGCTGCCCAGCATGGACGCCACGAAAGTGTCGTCGGAGATCGTCATCCACGGCTCGCGCCAGATCAGGTAGACGTAGCGGAACGGCACCGCTCGAGCTCGCGCCTCACGCCGCGCGGCCTCGATCCGGTGCGCCCAGGCCGTGCCCTGGTCCGCGGCGCCGACCAGCACGGACATGCGCCGCAGGTCGTCCAGCGCCTCGTCCACGGTGCGCGGATAGGCCACGTACACGGTCGAGACCCGCTCCAGCTCGGGCCACAGCGCGGGCCGGTTCTCTTCCTGATTGCCCACGATCAGGTCCGGCGTGAGCGCGGCGATCGCGTCGACCCTCGGGTTCTTCGTGCCGCCCACGTCCGCCACGGACAGCACCCACGGTTGGGGATGAACGCAGTAGCGCGTGCGACCGACCACGCGCGCACCGAGCCCCCACGCCGCCAGCGTCTCGGTGGTGGACGGAACGAGCGAGACGATGCGCTCAGGCGGTGCGTCCAGGCTCACCGTGCGACCGATTCCGTCGGTCACCTGTTGCGGGCTGGTCATGGGCGCTCGCCATGGCGTCGGAGACGGTGGTGGCTGGGACGGCTCCCGGCTGGCCGCCGGCCGCGCACGATGCTACATCCGGTGACCATGTCAGCCCAGGTCCATCGAAGTCGGCACCGTCCGCGCCGCGGTCGGGGTGCCTCCAGCCTGCCGGTCGCACTGCGCGCCCTCGTGCTCGCGTTGGTCACCGGCGCGCCCGGTGCGTGCAGCCCCGGGGCGGCCGCGTCCCCCGCCCCCGGACCGGTCACCTTGCTGTTCATCGGTGACAGCCTCACGGCCGGCTACGGCGTGTCCCGTACCGAGGCCTACCCCGCGCAGGTGAACGCGGCCCTCGACACCCGCGGTTGGGAGGCGCAGAGCATCAACGCCGGTGTCTCGGGAGCGACCACCCACGATGCGTTGGCGCGTCTCGGTGAGTCCATGCGGCGCCACGCCGACGTGGCACTGGTCGCACTCGGTGGCAACGACGGACTGCGCGGCCAGTCGGTGAACATCATGGCCCGCAACCTGAGCACGATCGTGCAGCGCCTGCAGCACGCCGGCGTGCGCGTGGGACTGGTGGGGCTGCGTCTGCCGGCCCCCATCCCGGCCACCTATCGGCGGGAGTTCGAAGCGGCCTACGAACACGTGGCCGAGGAGTTCGACATCCCGCTGTTGCGCGACCTGCTCGAGGACGTCCTGCAGGTCCCCGGCCGCATGCAACGGGACGGCCTGCACCCCAATGCCGCGGGCCACGCGGTCATGGCCCGACGCGTCCTGGACTTCGTGCTCGACGAAGGCCTGTTGCACGAGTAACCCCGTTTCGCAGTCGCCCGGCGCACGGATTTCAACCACAATCCACCGCTGAGGCGAGCTTCGGGAAGCCGCGTGGATCTCCGCGACCACCTCGCTCCGTTGCGGCCGCCGAGGGGGGCCGCCGGCCTCGTTTGAACCCCGGGAATTCGTGACTCTGCGTGGTGAATCCCGCAGCCCCGGACCCCGCACCATGCTCACCCTTCGCTTCGTGCCCAGCCTCCTGTTGGCGTGCGTCCTGCCGGCGTGCGGCGGCGGTGGCGGCAGCAGCAAGGTGACGATCGCACCGGGCGCGACGGTCGGCAACGAGACCATCGCCACGGCCCTGGTCGAGGCCATCGCACCGTCGGACATCCAGCTCCCCGAACTGCGCCCGCGCGTCGCGACGTTCGGGCTCCCGTTCGCCCAGGGCGAGATCACCTTCTTCGACGGACGCCCGCGGCTGGGACTGCAGAACGCGGACGTGTGGCAGTTCCGCGCGCTCGACACCTGGCCCGACGGCTCGGTGCGCTGGGTCCTGGTCGACGTGCTCGCGGACGTGGGACGCAACGCCCCACCCGTCGTCGTCAACCTGGCCACGGGGCCGGGCCTGTCCGATCAGCGCGAGATCATCAGCGACGAGGGCTCGCACTTCCTGATCGACACGGGACCGCTGCGCGCGCGGGTCAGCAAGCAGGACTTCAACCTGTTCGACCGGGTCGTCGTCGACGGCATCCTGCTCGTGCGCGACGGCAAGAGCCGGGGACTGATCGGGCGCACGGCCAACGGCCAGACCCTCGTGCGCGGGCCCACGCAGGTGAGCGTGGAACACAACGGCCCGGCCCGGGCCATGCTGCGCGCCGACGGCGTGATGACCGACGCGAGCGGCAACGAGGTGGTGGACTTCACCTGCCGCATCGAGGGCACGGCCGAGTCCCGCGACCTGGACGTCACGCTCACCGTGCGCAACGCCGGCATCGGACGCCCGCAACACACGCGCATCGGCGGCCTGGAGCTGCACGTCGACATCGATCACGGCGACGACCCCGTGGCGCGCTTCGCCCATCCGGTGGAAGAGGCGTCCATGCCCCTGCCCCCCGGCTCGTGCGCACACATCCACCAGGCGTTCGCCTCCAGTGACACCCGCGGTGTGCTGGGCGACGGCCCGAACTACAAGCCCCACATCCCCAAGCTCGACGGCCAGACCCTGGCCGACGAAGGTTTCCGGCTGCAGCTCAACGGCGAGACCCTGTTCGAAGGGGACCGGGACGCCTGGCCGCGACACGGGTACGTCGACCTGAGCGGCAGCATCGGCGGCGCCACCATCGTCATCCGTCACATGCCGTACTTCTGGCCCGCGGCGCTGGAGGCCAACGGCAAGGGCGACATGGTCGCCGGCCTGTTCACCCATCGCAATCCGTTCGGCTACACGTTCGTGTGGCGCCAGCACGAGAGCCGCACGGCGACGTTCTCGTTCCACGGACCGTCCGGGGCAGAGCCCGACCCGCCGATCGAGGTGGCGCGCCGCACCGACACCGCCGTCGCCGGCCGCTACGGCGAGTACCTCGACTACGACGCCGCGGGCGTGTTCCCCTTCGACCTGGTCACGCCGGACGAACAGGAGGCGGTCTACACCCTGCTCGGCCTCGACCACCAGGTCATCGTGCCCAACGACGACATGAGCGTGATGCGCTTCCTGCCCGCCGGCCAGACCGGCGGCTTCAACAACCACGCGGTCATCCAGAAGGACCTGGCCGACGTCTACCTGCGTTTCGGCCGCGGCGGCCCCTACCTGCAGGCCCTGGACCTCGCGCTCTACAAGAGCGAGTGGCAGATCCTGCGCTCGGACGATTTCCACCACGACGACGACCCCGGTGCGATCAACGACGAGTCCGAGCACTCGATGGCGTTCAAGGCGGACCTCGAGCACCGCTACCGCGAGGGGATCGCGCTCGCGTACCACCTCACGGGTGATGAACGCTTGCGCGAGGCGCTGCTCGACGAGGCCGAGATCCTGCCCGGACTCAGCATCACGGCCCAGGAGCGATCGATGTACCAGACGCTCCGTGCGCACACCGTCGTGGGACGCTTCGTGCGCGACCGCCCCGAACTGCGCGCCCCCATCGACGCCTCGCTGCGCCAGCGCCTCGAGTACATCCTGTTCCCGACCATCGACGTGAACTCCGACTCGTCGGGCTTCGGCTGGGACGGACCGCCGGGTATGGGCACGCGGGGCTACTTCGTCAACTCGACCCAGAACAACAGCGAGAAGCCGCCGGGCGAGAACTTCCAGACCCGGGGTTGGATCAGCGCCACCCTGGGCCCCATGGCCTACTACCTCTGCGCCGACTACCTCGGCTCGGACGACCCGCTGTCGGTGATCGCCTCCAAGCGCCTGCAGGACCTGGCCTTCTGGACCGCCAACGAGCTGCACCCGCTGTTCCCCGACCCCGGCGACCGGCGCATCGCGTTGAGCTACGCGGTGACGCTGCAGGAGATCACGGCCTTCCCCTCCAGCGACTTCCACTCGATCCTGCTGGCACAAGCGGAGGCCTGGCGACAGACCCGCGACCACTGCTTCCTCGAGAAGGGCGCCGAGCAGCTCGAGGCGTTCTACGCGCACGACACCCTGCACCAGCTCGACACGCGCCTGGAGAACCAGCACTACATCCGCGCGCTGCTCGACTTCCTGTCGGAAGACTAGCGCGGGGGCCGGGGCGAGCGGCCCGCGAGGGCCGCCGTGCACATGCGCAGCGCCGGGGGGCGAGCGGCCCACGGGAGCCGCCGCGCACGTGCGCACCGCCCGGGGACGAGCCCGCCCTCGAGAGCCGTCGCTGAATCGCAGCTCAGCGGGTGGGCGGCGCCAGCTCGCGGATCACGGCCCCGTGGGTCTCGCTGAGCACCAGCACGGCGAAGCGCTCCACGTCGGTGGCGCCGCTGCCCGAGAGCGAGGCGTAGTCGAAGCGGCCGCGCAGGTCGGTGTAGCCGTCCTTGTGGAAGCGGGTCGACCCGCCGGACGTGCGCGCGAAGACCTTCACGTAGCTGCGTGCCAGCGGCGCTCCGGTCTCGGTGTCCGTGACCTTGAGCTGGCCGTAGTTCTCGAACACCGCGACCACCAGGCTGTTGGCGTAGGAAGCCTGCCTGCGCACCACGCCCGCCGCGCGGGCCTCGACCAGCACGTTGGCGCTGCCGAACTCGGCCGGCAGATCGATCGTGGTGGACCCCGCGTCGGCGTCGAGCGCGATCACGTCGCTGCGGTTGGGCTTGACGTAGGCGAACGAGCCCGCGCCCTGCTGCACGAAGGGACTGGTCGAGAACAGGAACTCCACGTCCATCGCGTAGAAGCTCAGCCGGACCTCGTCCAGGTTGTCGTGTCGCAACGTGATGCGGCGCGCCTCGACGTCCAGCTCCAGCGACGGTTCGGACGCGGCCAGGGCCGTCTGCTGCGCCGCGAGGTCGTCGTCGCCGGCCCCGGCCACCGCGCCCCCCTGCGCCTCGTCGAGATGGGCGATCACATCCCGGAAGCGTGCCTGCCAGCGCGGGACCGGGTGGTCGGCGTGAGCCTCGGCGATGGGCCGGGCCAGCGCCCGCTCCTCGCTGAAGAAGTCGAGGTAGGCCCGGGCGTAGTCGTATTGCAACTGCATCGACAGCTCTTCGGGCTGCACGCGGGCGAAGGCTGCCAGCGCCTCGGCGATGCGGTCCTGGAGCAGCAGGTAGTAGGTGACCTCCATCCAGTCCGCCGCGCGCAGGCTGGGGCGGTGCACCAGCACGTCGAGGAAGCTGACGTACTGTCGCAGCAGCCCGGCGTTGAGCAGGCCCCGCTGCGCACTGAAGCGGTGCGCACGCCCGTTGAACAGGGGCTCGTACTCGAGGTGCTCGTAGGTGCGGCGCTGCACCGGATCGAGGGACAGCAGGGGCGACTGCAGCACCGGGCCGCAACGCGCGACGAGGTCGTCCCGGTGCTGCAGGTACTCCTGCGTCGCGCGGACATCGCCGTGGCGCAGGCCGTACGACCACAGCGTCATGGACGGCATGTGCCGCTCGCGCAGGTGGTCCAGCACGCGCTCGAAGGCGCCGCGCTCGCCCATGCGCCAGGCGATGCGCTCCAGGTCCACGCGGCGAATGTTCTCTCCGTCCAGATAGGCCAGGACCTCGTCGAGCGTGCCGTTCTGGGAGACATGTGCCCAGGACGTCGTGTCCACCTTGGTGGGCTCGCGCACCACGCTGAGCGTCGCCGGCTCGGTGAAGGCCACCGACCGGCCGTCCCGCGACACGTGGGCCGGGTAGTGCGCGTAGTCGCCGGGCCCGGGGAAGTAGAAGTGGTACTCGAAGGTGGTCGTCGAGAACGCGTCGAGACGCACGTCGACCCCGCGCGTCGTGAAGCCGCCGAGCACCGGCATGGCCCCCCGCGGGATCTGCAGCAGCAGCTCCAGGTCCCGCGGCGACGACGTGGGATTGGTCACCACGACCTGGCAGCCGTAGGGCACGTCGACCAGGAACTCGTCGCTCACGTACTTGTCGAAGCGCTGGTTGCCCTCGAAGCGGTACCGATCGTCGAGGCGGAACAGGTTCTGCCCCAGGAGCACCGCGGCCTCGTCTTCGGCGGGGGCGGCTTCGGTGAGCTCCCGGCGCACGAGCAACAGCGGGCCCGCGGCACGGAGCTCGAGCCGGCCGTCCTCGATGGCCGTCTCGTGCACTCCCGCCTCGAAGGGCAGGTCCAGCACGGCCAGGGCCAGCATCATCTCGGCGAAGCTGCCCGCGGCGGCGCCCACGTGGGACGACACGAAGGGCACCCCGTTCGGGGCGCGCGCGTAGTCCAGCCAGAAGGCGTTGGGGCGCACGAGCTCCGGGCCCTGTTGACGGATGCGCAGGTGCCAGTAGTTGTGCTCGGCGTACTCGCGGGTGCGTTCAGGTGCGCGGTACAACGCCCGTTGGTTCGCACGCCGGGCGAAGTCGCTGTCGTTCTCCGTCTCGTACACGAGCTCGTCCGCCTGCACCGCCAACGCACCGGCCACCCGCGCGGCGGGTGGCGCGGCCTCCTCGACCGACTCACCCAGATAGCCGAGCTGATCGAGCATCTCGTCGCGCCGGGACTCGCCGGCGGCCTTGACCTTCTTGCCCAGGCTCGGCCCCGTGTCGAGCGCCTGCCCCATGAGCGCGGTGCGGAACAGGGAGCGCTCGCGCTCCGGGTCGGGCGGCACGAGGTCCACCAGCTCGCCGAGCTGGCGCGCCACGCCGGCGGCCTGCCCGTCGAGGCGACGTCCCAGCAGGATCCGTTCGACCACGTTCAGCCGCCCGAAGGCCCAGGGTTCGAGGTAGGCCGACAGGTCGTCCTCGAGCAGCCAGTGATCGAGGAACGTCTTGTCCATCTTGTTGGCGAGGTAGGGCCGCACCACCTCGTCGAAGAACGCCCGGTCCTTCTGGTGCAGGAACAGGTGCAGCTCGTGGCAGGCGTACTCCGCGTACAGCGCGAGCCGCTCGTCCCGCTCCAGCTCGGGCCAGCGCAGCACGAACTCGAAGCGCGCCAGGTCGGCGTCACCGCTCAGCGTGCTGAACAAGCGGTGGACCGCGGCCAACGAGTCGTACAGCTCCACCTCCGAGGTGGCCACGTCCTCCACGACCGTGGATGCGTCCGTGTCGACGAACTCGATGCGCCGCTGCTCGGCGTAGTGCCGGGACGGATCGAGGCCCAGCAGCAGCCGCCGATCCCGCCGCTGCAGCTCGGGCTCGGGCAGGACGTGGGTGGCGTAGACCGTGCTGACCCCGTCCACGGCGACGATGTGCAGCTCGTGCCCGGCGCCCAGGTCGGCCAACGGGATGCGCACCAGGCCGTCGGCATCCGGCTCGAGGTTGGCGAGCTGGCGCGACGGTTCGGCGAGGAAGTCCAGGTTGGCGAACAGTCCCGGCCCGGGAGCGATGCCCGACGAGCGATCGTCGGCACGGCGCAGGGGCGAGCCCGCTCGCCTGCCCACCTTGCCGAAGCTGCCCCCCGCGCCACCGCCGACACCGATGGCCGTATCGCTCTCGTCCACGGCCCACGGGTTCAGCAGCAGCCCCGGCCGGCGCAGCATGTTGCCGGGGAACTTCGCGGCATAGCGGCGATCGAGGATGTAGCGGTACTCGTCGCCGATCTCCCGGCCGGCGTGGTAGCTGGACGCGGGATGCAGCATGGACTCCACGGGCCGGCCGCGATCGGCGGGCGTCGCGAGCATGGCGAACGGATCGAAGGCCGCCACGAAGCGCGTGGCCACGACGTGCACCCGGGTCCTCGCACCGGCGTTGGCCAGTCGGATCTCGAGCGCGTCACCGGTCACGCCGACGTCCGTCACGTGCAACGGCGGGGGCTGATCCACGGGCAATCGCCGGGCGTCGCCCAGGATCCATCGGCCGTCGCGCTGCCCGACGCCGACCCGCACCTCGATCGAACGCTCGGCTTCCGGCAGCCACAGGTCGTAGTCCCCGGGCGGCAGCTCGCGCAGCTCGAGGAAGCCGTCCGCCAGGGCGAGATGACCGAAGCGGTCCAGGGCGAACTGGCCCCCGCGCAACTCGAGCAGGGAGGCCACGTCGCGCGAGACCCGCGTCGCGGCGCCCTGGTACGGGACGCGCAGCACCTCGCCCGCCACGCCGTGCAGGCGGTGCGGGTAGGTGCGCGCGTACGTGACCAGGTCCCACTGATCGACCTCGCTCGGCAACGCCTTGGTGTACACGGCGGTGATGTCCCGCAGGCGGCCGAGGTCCACACGCCCGCGTGCGTCGGTCATGAGCTGGACCTGCACGGGGTCGGAGAAGTCGCGATGATCCAGCTCGAGTCCCAGCGCGCGATGGGGCTTGGGCTCTCCGTTCTTGCCCAGCACGTCGAGCACGTAGCCGTCCTCGGTGCGGCCCAGCAGCGCGGTCCAGGTGCGCTCGGTGGTGTCGATGACGTTGACCGGGAAGACGCGTCGCGGCGCGTGCAGCCGTTCGTCCTGCCCCGTGCTCAGGTTGGCCACCCGGCCGGCGAGGTCCACCGTGAGCGACGCAAGCCCCGGCGGCACGTCGATCGTGTGCAGCAACTCACCACCCGGGCCCAGCTCCGGATCGCGCACCTCGAGCGTCGAGCTGACGCCGTCGCGATCACGCGACGTGATCGTGAGCACCACGTCCTCGAGCAACGCCAGGCTGGCGGCGCGCCCGTTCACCTGCAGCGTCGGCCGCACCAGGATCGTGGCCGTGGCGTCGGCGATCAGCGACTCCCGGTCGATGGAGATGCCGGCGAAGAGTTCGTAGGTCTCCGCCTGGTGCTGGAACTCGGCCAGCGCCGACAACTCGCCGTGGCGCAGCACGAGCTTGCGCGTGCCCGGCTCGGTCGAGAACGGGATCGCGATCTCACCCTGTTCGTCGGGCTCGTACTGGCGGCCCGCCATCCAGATCGACGCGTCGCGCAGGTGCTGCCCGGCCTCGTCGAGCACCCGGCACACGTGCCCGGCTGCGCCCACCCGTTCGACGACCTGCAGCGCGCCCTTGCGGATCACGGCCCGGCTCGACATCCCGTTGCCGATCAGCTCGACCACGTAGGTCCCCGGTTGACTCAGCGCCGGGAACGAGAAGCTGCGCCGCACGCGCCGCAGGGGGCTCTCGTCGTAGGTGTGCACCGTCTCTTCGCTGGCCACCAGCCCGTCGAGCTCGATCGACGCATCGACGTCCTGCTCGCGCTCGGCGTGGAAGTTGAAGGTGTTGATCTCGAACACTTTCACCAGCAGCGTGTCGACGTGCTTCACGTCGAGGTCCAGCACGACCTCTTCGTCCGCGCCGAAGAAGCGCTGCTGCGTCGGTGCGAAGTCGATCTCGACCCGGTCCTTGAGGCGCTCGTAGTAGGCCGGATCATCGAGCATGGCGTACCAGCGCTCGGCCGCGTCGGAGTCCTCACCCAGGCCGTAGAGGATCTTGGTCTCGGCGAACACGCGGCGCAGGTAGTCGTCGCGCACGAACTCCGCGTACGGCTGCCACGACTCTTCCTGCCGGAAGAAGTGCGTCAGGTAGTCGCGCACGAGATCCTCGTCGTTCAACACCGGGTCCAGGCCGGTGGGAAAACGAACGGACAGGTCGACCACGCCGGTCGTCCGTGAGCGCTGCTGCCGGTATCCGGGCAGCACGTGTTGCGACGGCCGGGGCAGTCGCAGGTAGGTCATGAAGCGCTCCTTGTCGTGAACTCCGCGGGAGCGGTCGAACAGCAACCGGTGGTGCAGCACGTGCGCGGTCAGCGAATCGTGCACGGGGGGCAGGCGGCGGGTGAAGCTCTCGAGCCGGTCCAGGTAGGCCTGTCGCGCCGCCCCGTTGCGTTGCCAGTCCACGTCGGCATCCGGCTGCAGGCGTTGCAGCAGCGTCTCCACGAAGACCCGGTCGTCGAGCAGCGACGGGCGCAGGCGCAGGCACTCCTCGAGCTGCGCGGCCAGCAGCTTGCGGTGGATCGGGATCGAGCCGAAGCCGCGGCTCTGACGATGGTCGAGGTCGCGCACGATCAGCGCCGGCAGGTTCGGGTGGTCCGGCCGCTCCAGGCGTTCGAGCACCCCGCGCAGGCGATCACCGTCGAGATCGCTGGCCAGCAGGAAGGGCAGCGCCGAGTCGTTGAAGCCGCGCAGCGTCTTGCTGTTCGCGAGCGCGCGACGGGTCAGCGTCTCGCGCGAGATCAGCGTGGGGTCGAGTCGGGTGGGCAGGTCGGGCATCTGCCCGGGAACTTCCCGCCGGTGGTTGAACGACAGCCCCAGCTCACGCCGCAGGAAGTCGTAGGTCGCCGCCGGATCCCCGTCGAAGGTCAGCAGCGCCTGGCGGGCCTGGATGCGCTGCACCCGACTGTCGCGGCCGTGGCTCTGGATCCACGACTTCAGCAGCCGCTCCACCTGGTCGAACTCACCCGCGTGCTGGTGCAACAGGCAGCGGTAGTAGTAGTCCTCGCGCGAACCGGGCACGAGCTGGTCGAGCACGGCCTCCCGGTCGACGGCGAACGCGAACTGTTCCTCGAAGCCGTACGGCCCCGCGGTGCCCTGGCCCAGGGCGGGCACCGACGACACACCGCCGAACGCGACGATCCACGTGAACATGACGACAAGACGCGAGAACGAGCAGCGCGGCATCGGTTGATTCCTGACGAAGAGACGGTTCGACCCGGCGTCGCGCGGGACGCGGTCCGGGGGACGCTCGAGGGATACTGACCAACCCTACGATCCCTAACGGTTTTTTCCGCCACCCGCGTCGCGCCCGGCGCCCGACGGGACTCGGCGGCTTGCCAGACCCTGCGGCTTGCCAGACCCTGCGGCTTGCCGGGCTCTGCGGGTTGCCGGGCCCCCGCTGCTCGCCGGGCTCAGCGGGTTGCCGGGCCTCCGCGGCGTGCGGGGCTGAGCCGGCTCAGCGGAGCGCGGGTGCCGCGTGACGCGCCAGGGCCTCGGCCGCGCGCAGTCCGTCGACGGCCGCGGACATGATGCCCCCGGCCCAGCCCGCGCCCTCACCCATGGGGTACAGCCCGGGATGGGAGACCGAGACATACGTCCGCGGATCGCGCTCCATACGCAGCGGCGCGCTGCTGCGACTCTCCGGCCCCACGAGCATCGCATCCGCACCGGCGTACCCGGGCAGGCGCCGTTCGAAGTCCATCAGCGCCGCCCGCAATGCCGGAACCGACCCGGGTGGCAGCACCTCCGCCAACGGCGCCGAGCGCACGGCGAAGGGGTACGACGTGGGTCCCAGGCTCGCGCTCGTGCGACCGTCCAGGAAGTCCTGGACGCGCTGTCCGGGCGCGCCGAAGTCGCCGCCCCCCAGTTCGAACGCGCGCGCCTCGAGCCGTTCCTGCAACTGCAGACCGGCACGCGGAGAGTGATCGAATGCGTCAGGCGCCACGGTGACGACCAGGCCGCTGTTCGCGAAGTGACCGTCGCGATTGCGGGGCGAGGCGCCGTTGACGCACAACAGACCGTGACGCTCGGTGGCCGGCAGGATCTCGCCCCCCGGGCACATGCAGAACGAGTGGACGTCGGAGCGCCCCGACGCGCGTGACACGAGCGAGTACTCCGCCACGGGCAGGCGTGCGTGTCCGCAGGCCTCGCCGTACTGGGCCCGATCGATCAAGGCCTGGGGGTGCTCGACGCGCAGACCCATCTGGAACGGCTTGGGCGTCATGGCCACGTCGTGCTGCATGAGCATGGCCAGCGTGTCCCGGGCCGAGTGACCGATGGCCAGCAGCACCGCCCCCGCTTCGATCCGCTCGTCACCCACGCGCACGCCCACGACCTGCCCGTCGCGCACCAACAGGTCGTCCACCCGGGCACCGAAACGCACCTCGGCTCCCGCCTCCACGAGCCCGCGCCGCAACGAACGCACGATGGCCGGCAGGGCGTTGCTGCCCACGTGCGGCTTGGCCAGCCACAGGCAGCTCTCGGGCGCCCCGTGCGCCACGAGTGCGGCCAGCACCGTGGCGACGCGCGGATCCTTGATGCGCGTCGTGAGCTTGCCGTCACTGAACGTGCCGGCTCCCCCCTCGCCGAACAGCAGGTTGCTCTCCGGATCGAAGGGCGCCCCCTTGAGGAAGGCGTACCACGAGCGCGCCCGGGTGGTCGCATCCGGACCGCGTTCGAGCAGCAGCGGAGCGTGACCCGCCCGCGCGAGGCACCACGCCGCGAACAACCCCGCCGGCCCCGAACCGACGATCACCGGACGGTGCGGCAGGGGGCGCCGGTCGGGTGCCGGCGGCAGGGGCGTGTCGTCGCGCTCGGGGGGGCGCTGCAGTTGTCGCCGCCGTCGCCCGGTGAGCAGGCGCGTCTCCACCGCAGCGGGCAGGTCCAGTTCCAGCGTGTAGATGAAGAGCGGCTCCCGGCCCGCGCGCGCGTCGAGCGACTTGCGCAGGATGCGCGCGCGGGGCACGTCCACGCCCAGCCGACGAGCGGCGAGTTCCGCCGGAGGCGTGCCCTCGAGTTCGAGCGGCACGCGCAGGTCACGCAGCACGAGCGTCATGGGAACGCCCGCGGGGGCGCCGGAACGCGCAGGGAAGCGTGAGCGGATCCCGTGAGGCGGACCGATCCGCTAGCCATCGCGACCGCGCATGGCTTCGGACACATCCTCGGCGGAGATGTACCCCAGCTGCATGAGCTGGATCAGCATGTCCGGGTCGAGGTCGTGCAGGGTGCGCTCGCTGCCCTCGCCGGGTCCGGCCGCCGCGGCGATCTTGTGGAACTGCTGCAGGCGTGTGCGGATCCGCTCGGCCGCCGCCCGCAGCGCCTTGCCGTCGTCGTCGCCGCTGGCGAGGGGCCCGCCGGGGGCCAGCAGATCCCGTTGTTCACCGGCGTCGGCCACGAGGTCGTAGAACGCCCGTTGCTGCTCGCCGTCGTCCGGGTCGAAGCGCACGTGCAGCTTGAGGTCGCCTTCACGCACGGCGCTGAGCCGGCGCAGGTGCGTGTCCAGTTCCATCACGACGGTGTCGCGCTTCGGCGGCGAGTCCCGCGTGGGTCCCAACGGGTCGGCGATGGTGCTCGGCGCGGGCTCCAGTCCCACCAGGCGCAGGACCCAGGGGGCGATGTCCACCAGGCTCACCGGATCGTCGATCACCGCCGGTTCCATGCCGGGCACGAAGGCGATGAACGGCACCCGCGTGTTGGCATCGTAGAGCGACTCGCCGTGGCCGAAGAAACCGTGCTCGCCGAACTCCTCGCCGTGGTCCGAGGTGACGATCACGATCGTGTTGTCGGCCACGCCCGCCCGGCGCAACGCCGCCAGCACCGAACCCACGAAGTCGTCCGCCATGCCGATCGTCGCGTCGTAGTACGGCATGTACGCGTCGTACACCCGGGCGCGCAGGGCCTCCCGTTCCGGCCCGTCGGTACCGGCTGCGTCGGCATCGCCGTCGCGCGCGTTGTAGGCGCTGCGCAGACGGTGATCGAAAGGCCGGCCGAGCTGCCCCGGCTGCCACAGGCCCAGGCGTTCCATCCACGCGGTGCTGGGCGCGTAGTTGTGCACGATGTACGTGTGCAGGAAGGCGAAGAAGGGCATGCCCGGCTGCTGCTCCTGCAACCACCCGGCGACGGCCCGAGTGTCGTAGCGCGCGAGCAACTCCTCGTTCACCGGCGAACGCTGCCAGCCGATCGTGCCGATCAGTTGCCGCCCGCGCACGGTCCCCAGGGCCCAGACCGGGTCGTTGAGGCTGTAGCGATCGAAGCCCTCGCCGAAGCCGTAGTCGGTGGAGACGTAGCCGCCGCCGGTGAAGGCCGCCGTGGCGTAGCCCACGTCGGAGAGCATGCGCGCCAGGAACGGCGAGCGGGCGGTGCTCAGACGATCGGTGATGTCGACCGCTCCGTGAAAGGCCGGGTACTGGCCGGTGAGCATCGACGCGTGGCTGGGCAGCGTGTAGCTCGTGGTCGAGTAGGCGTTGGTGAAGCGCAGGCCGTCGGCGGCGAGCGCGTCGAGGTGGCGACTGATCTCGACCGCCTGCCCCTCGCCGTCGGCCGCCACGCGCCGCGCCACACCGCCGTAGCTGCCCAACCGGTCGGGGCGCAGCGTGTCGAGGCTGATCAGGACGACGTTGGGCGGCGCACCCGTGCGAGCGCGACGCACGGTGGGATGCCCGAACACGCACAGGGGCGGGTCGCTGCCCTGCCCCATGGTCGACAACTCGAGCCGCTGCGGCCCGTCGGGAGACGCCGGCAGCGTGAAGCGCAGATCGGTCCAGGCCGGCTCGGCCGGCGATGACGGGGCATGCGACATGTCCACGGCCAGTTCGTCTCCGCCCACGCTGACCCGGTAACGGATGCTCCCCTCGAGCGTGGCGTCACGCGGGCGCACACCGATCGCCAGGTCCAGCCGCCGGGGCACATCGCACGCCGGCAGATCCCACGCGAAACGGCTCGGCGCCAGGGCCAGCAGCCCCTCCCGCTCGTCGCGGTCCATACGCACGCGCACGGCCGAGGGCGTGGAGCCCTGCGCCTCGTCGAGCCAGGTGAGGCGTGGGACATCGCCGCCGTTCAGCAGGTGCGCCGTCGTGCCCACGCGCTCGAGCACGACCTCGTCCACCACGGTGGCCAGTCCCGCGCCCGCCTCGGATGCGAGCAGGTACAGCGCCAGCTCGGTGGAGCCCACGTCGGCCAGGAACGCGTGCCGCAACTCCTGCACCTCGCCCGCAGCACCGGACGCATCCAACTCGATCGACAACGCGCTCACCGCAAAACGGCTGGGGTCGAACATGCGCGCCACGGCTTCCTGGTCGAGCCGCTCACCGGGGTCGAACGGCTCGCGCCGCTGCACGAGCGCCGCCACCATCGCCTTGCGCCCCACCTCGGCGCCCACCACGCGCACGCGCAGGCGGACCACCAGGGCCTCGCCCTCGCGCACCGGGACGCTGGTCACGAAGCCGCCGCGCTGAGCCTCCGCCGCCGGCAACCGCAGCGATCCGTCGACGTCGGCCGGGACGTAGGTGATGCCGTCGTCGCCGGCCACGATGCGTTGCCAGGACACCGACGGATCGACCAGGAGCGAGCGCGTCTCGTGGGGCACCACGGCCTTCGAGGAGCTCGGCACGTCGTGCTCCACCGGTGCCAGGTCGCGCCACAGGCGCAGCGTCGCGCGATCGTCAGGCTGCGGCACGCGCGTGTCGCCCGCCCCGCCGGCATCGCCACAGGCACCGACCCACGGCAGCAGGGCCAGCAGCACCCCAGCCATGCGCTGCGCGGATGTTCGGAGGTCGGCACTCATGCTGCAGAGACTAACCGTCCGAGCGGGCCTTGACCTGCTTCTTGCGGGCCGTGCTCCGCCCACGCCCGCGGCGCGCGGGGAGCACGAGCATGACCAGGCACACGAGCCACGCGACTCCTCCGCCCATCAGCCCGTAGCGCACCAGCGGCGGATCGAAGCGCAGCTTCACCACGACCTCGCCCCGAGGCCAGACGGGCACACCGATCAGGGCGTGATTGGCGACCCACACCGGAAGCTGCTCCGACGCCATCTCCGCGCGCCACCCCGGGTGCCAGGTCTCGCTGAAGACGAGCACCGAGGGGGACCCGGGCCCCACCCGCAGCTGAATCCAGCCCGGGCGATAGGCCTCGATGGTGACGCTGCGGGGTCCGGCCGGCCAGTTCGTGCGCAGGACCATCTCGGGCTCGGGGGGTGGCGCCACGGCAGCACCGGCTCCCTCGGGAGCGTCCGGCGCGCCGTCCCCCTTCGTGCCGCCGGCGGCGGCCTCGGGGTCGTCCTCCCCCGCCACGGGCTCGGGGGTCTGCGTGTCGCCCTCGGGGTCCTCGCCCGAGGCAGCGTCCGCCGCCTCAGCGTCCGTGCCGGCCGCCTGCTCGGCGCCGTCGCCCCCGTCCGCGCCCGACCCGTCGTCGGTCTCATTCTCGTCGGTGTCGCTCTCGTCGTCGGCGGCCGACTCGTCAGCCGGCGCGGCGGGCGCCGGCGGCGGCGCGACGGGCACGAGCACCTTGCGCGACTCGATCATGCCGGTCTTGCCGCGGCGCAACCGGGACCACTCCGCGTCGGTGGGCAGCGGAGCCTGTTCGAGGTCGAGCAACACCTCGCGGCGCGGATCGAAGTCGCGCTCCGCCAGGATCTCGAGACGGGCCTTGGCGAACGGTGCCGGCACCACACCGTGCATCGGCACGGCCCACGCCCGGGGCAGCGCCTCGGTGTTGCGCAACACCCGCACGGGGTCCAGCACGGCCAGCTCTTCGTAACCCATGTCCGCCCAACCGGGCACGCCCTCGGCGTGGTCGGTGAGCACCACGTCGATGCCCAGCATGTCCACGGCGGGCAGGTCGAGCTGGGTCGCGTCGGTGAAACCACCCAGGTGCGAGCCTGAGATCGCGGCCCCCGGAGCCACGGCGTCGAACAGCTCCGCGGTGCGGCGCGGCACCATCGGCGCGTAGGCCTGGACGTCGTGCAGACCGAACAACGAGGTGAAGTTCGGACGCAGGTACGGGGGTTCGTTGCCGAGGCGTGCCACGCGAGACGGCGGCTCGCCGGCGACGTCGAGCGCGCGCGCCTCCTTGGCCAGCTCCGGCACGTCGAGCTGCAAGCTGTCGGGCGTGGACGAGACGGGCAGCGAAGACGACGGGCGCAGCAGCGGCAGCGCCGTCGACAGCAGTTCGGCCGCGAGCACGACGGCCAACAACACCGGCGCCTGCTGTGCCCACGTACGCCAGCCCTGGATTGACGTGTGCCGGCGGGGCGCGAAGTAGAGGATCGCGAAGACCGCCACGGCCAGGGCGATGTGCGCCGAGTGCTGGGCCGCCGCCGAGGCCAGCTCGAAGTTCTTGCGCGGCACCCAGGCGAAGACGTCCTCCAGGGACATCGACCCATCGCCCAGCCTCAGCGCCAGGCTGCGGGCCCAGTCCTCGATCTCCCAACCCTCGCTCACCGTGGGCACGGTCAGACGCGCGTAGATGGCCAGCACCGTGCAAGCCACCGCGAGCCCCCATGCGGTGCAGGTCACGCGCAACTTGTATCCCTTGGCAAGGTCCACGCCGCCCGCGGCCAGGACCGACATGGCGAAGGTGGACACCAGCAGCATGCGCTTGGGGCTGCCGAACTCGAGCCAGGGCACGAACGGCAACACCCGGCGCAGGGCCTCGGGCCAGGCCAGCAAGGTGAGCGCACCGACGCCCAGCAACGCGAACGTGATCGTGCGCCAGGTGCGTCCGAAGAGCAGCGCCAACAACGCCAACAAGCCCCCCATGACGCCCACGCTCATGGACACTTCGGCGCGGTTGAGCGCCGCCGGTGCCTTGGCCTGTTCGATGCCGTGCAGCAAGGCCAGCGGGTGGAAGCCGACCGTATCGACCGAGGCGTAACGATCCGGTGTGAACAGGTGCCAGAGCAGGGGCAACTCGAGCGCATCGGCCACGATCGCCTCGTGGGTCTGCTCGGCGCGCAGCGACTCGGTGCGCATGTACTCGACGGTGGGCAGGATCTGGGGCAGCGCCAGCACCAACCCCAGGCCCAGAGTCGCGCCGTTCGCCACCAGTCGCCCGAAGGCGCCGGGCGTGCGCAGCGAGACGAGCCAGCGCATGAGTTCGACCACGGTGGCCGTCACCAGCACCCAGATCGAGATCTGCGGGAAACCCGCCAGGAAGGAGAGTGCCAGGGCGGCGGCCGCCAGGGCGCGGTGCCTCAGACCACCGAGCTGACTGGCGCGCTCGAGCCCCCACAAGACCCACGGCAGCCACACGGCGGCGCCCACGACGGGGAACGAGTGCAGGCGCGCCGTGATCCACGCGGAGAACGCGAAGCAGAAGGCGCCGGCCAAGGCCGCGAGTATCGTGCGGTCGATGGCGCGCAGATAGGCGAGCATGCCCCACCCGGCCACGAGCAGATGGACCAGCGCGAGCACGCCGAGCCCCTTGAGTCCCATGAACAACGGGATCCACGCGGGCGGGTAGAGCACGCTGTAGTGCACCTGGTGCAGGTGCGGCACGCCCAGGGCCTGGGACGGATCCCACAGGGGGAGTTCCTGGCGCTCCACGGCGGCGCGGGTCACGGCCAGCCCCGGCACCAACAAGTGGAACACGTCGGACATGGTCCAGTTGGGATGGGGATGGGCCTGGAGCGAGTCCGGATCCCGCCCTGCCTGCCACGCCGGGAAGTCGTCGGGCGTCAGCGGGACGAAGAGCTGTCCCGGGAGGAAGCTCTCCCCCGTCAGGAACAGACCGGCCATGAGGATGGCCAGCCCGGAGAAGAAAAGCCCGAGACGCTGCACTCTGCTCTCACCACGACGTGCCGGCCCGTGCCGGCGGGACACCTTCCGAGCCCCTCTGCCACCCTGCCGGACGCCTGTCTTCGCCGGCAGCGGGCCCTGTGGGACGAGCCAAACTTATCTTTCGGCATATCCAGCTTCTCTCTAGAATCCGGCCGCATTCCGCCGAAGCGTGGGCGTCCGCCCAGCGACGCGCCGCACGCCGGCTGAACACCCTGCACCAGCCTTTCCACCGGGAAGCCCATGGAAGACGCCGTCTATCGCGAGTTCCTCGAACTCGAGAAGACCCATTGGTGGTTCCGGGGGCGGCGGGCGATCTTCATCTCGCTGCTGGATCGCTACCTCGGCCGCCGGGCGGGTCCCGGGCCCGGCGCCGCCGGCGGGACGGACGCCCCCCCGTCGGGCAGCGCCCCCGCGCCGGGCGGATCCGGGGCAAGCGCCACGGGGACCGACCCCTCCGCCGAGCGTCAGATCATGGACCTGGGCTGCGGCGTGGGCGGCATGATCGAACCGCTCCAGGCCTACGGCAACGTGATCGGCACCGACGTGACACTCGTGGGGCTGTTGCACTGTGCCGCCCGTGACTTCACCAAGCTGGTGGCCTGCACCGGATCGGAGGGCTGCTTCGCCGACCAGAGCCTCGACTGCGTGACCGCCTTCGACGCGCTCGAGCACATCGAGGACGACGTGGGCGCCATGCGCGAGATCCACCGCATGCTCAAGCCCGGTGGCCTGCTGGTCGCCTCGGGCCCGGCCTATCAGTTCCTGTACGCCCAGCAGGATCGCGTCACCCACCACGTGCGGCGCTACACGGTCAAGGAATTCACCACCAAGGCTCGCCGAGCCGGCTTCGAGGTGGTCAAGGCCAGCTACATCAACTTCCTGCTGTTCCCCGCCATCCTGCCGGCCGTGCTGCTGCTGAAGTTCTGGCAGCGCTTTGCCAAGCCGGGCGACGACGGCGCGGGCAGCAACGTGGGCATCTCGATCCCGCACTTCGCCAACGAGATGCTCACCGGCATCTTCAGCTCCGAAGCGCGCCTGCTGCGCTGGTTCAGCGCCCCGGCGGGACACTCCTTCATCATGGTGGCGCGGCGCCCGGCGAGCTGATCCCCGCCGCACGGCGCCGAGCAGGACCCGGTCGTCGTCCCATTGCTCGCGCCGGACCCACGGGCAGGCTTCGCCCCCCTCCTCATGGCCCGCCTCCTCCGGCCGCCCAGGCCCCCGGCCCGCCCCTCCATCCGCCTTCGTGCATATGCACGAAATACCCGCCAAAAGTGGTCGGTGTGATACTCTGAGCCACCCTCCCTGATGTACGTCTGGACCCCCCGACCATGCGCGTGCTGTTTCTCTACAACGAGGTGGAGAGTCTCGCCCTCCAATACCTCTCCAAGGCCCTGCGAAAGGCCGGCCACACCACCGGCTGCCTGTTCGACCCGAAGCTGTTCGACTCCTTCCGCGCCGAGGTGAACCTGCTCCCCGGCCTGGACCGGGTCTTCTCCTTCGAGCGCCAGATCCTCGAGCGGGTCGCCGAGTTCAAGCCGGACGTGGTGGGCTTCACCGTGCTCACCCCCAACTTCTCGTGGTGCCAGCACTACGCGGCCAAGATCCGCGAGATCGTGCCGAACGCCAAGATCGTGGGCGGCGGCTACCACTGCTCCGCCGCGGCCGAGGACGTGCTGCGCACCGAGCTGTTCGACTACGCGTTCCGCGGCGAGGCCGAAGAGGCCTTCGTGGAGTTCGTGAACAGTCTCGAGGACGGCGCCATCGATCACGGCATCGACAACCTCACCTACCTCGACGAGCACGACCGCTACGTCGAGAACCCGCTGCGTCCCTACGAGTCGGACACCGACGTGTTCGACTTCCCCGACAAGGACCTGTTCCACAAGCTGGGTCCCCCCTTCGACGCGGGCACGCTGGTGCAGCTCAACCGTGGCTGCCCGTGGGGTTGCACGTTCTGCGGCAACAACAAGTACCGCAAGATGTACTTCCCCGAGAAGAAGGACTACATGTTCACGCGGGACTTCCTGCGCATGCGCTCGATCGACCACGCCCTGGCCGAACTGCGCTGGCTGAAGGAGACGTACGACCCGGGCCTGCTGCGCGTCAACGACGACGACATGTGCGCCGACGAAGCCTGGCTCAAGGAACTCGCCGAGCGCATGACGGATGCCGAGCGCATCCCCTACAAGTGCTTCGTGATCCCCAACAACGTGAACGAGCGCACGGTCGAATACCTCAAGCGCACGGGCTGCGAGCAGATCCAGATGGGCGTGCAGTCGCTCACCATGCAGACGCGCAAGATGATCGGGCGCCCCAACACCGACGCCCAGATCGCCAAGGCCGTCGACCTGATCCGCGAGGCCGGAATCGGTCTGTACGTGGACCAGATCTTCGGCATGCCCTGGGAGAGCGAGGACGACGCCAAGAAGGTCGAGCAGTTCTACATCGATCACCCGGCCGACTTCGTGAGCGTCTACTGGCTCGACGTGTGGGCCGGTAGCGACATGCTCAAGCAGGCGGTCGCCGGCGGCATGATCACGCAGGAGGAGTCCGACGCCATCGGCAGCACGATCCGCGACGGCTGCATCTCCACCAAGCGCGAGTGGCACGCCGACTTCATGAAGCCCTACGCGTCGCGCATCAACGTGCGCAACTACTTCCCGAACACGGCCGAGTTCTTGATCAAGACGGGCCTGTGGCACGTGGTCGACAAGCTCAACCTGTTCAAGTGGAAGCGCCTGTGGTGGGCGGCCAAGAACACGATCCGCAAGGACCGCTACCCGCCCGCCCGCGAGGGCTACGACTTCTCGTGGCTGCGCTTCCCGCGCCTGGCCTGGTTCTACGGCAAGCTCAAGCTGAAGGGCTGGGCCGGCAAGCTGGTGGGCATCAAGGTCAAGGTGCCCATGAGTGAGCTGCCGCCGCTCGGCAAACCCTACGCCGAGCGCAGCAAGGACGAGCGCGGCGCGCCGATCCTCGACCACGCCCGCGAACCGCTGGCCACCGACCCCGCGCCGGCCGCAGCCGCAGCCGCCGAACAGGTGGACCACGCCGCCTGATGCGGCCTGGTCTTCACGATCCCGCGGATCGCTGAGCGCGGCGGCACGCGCGGCCTACAGATCTTGGAACGAGAAGCCCTTGGCCAGGGTCCCGGCGGGCGCGCCGTCCACCTCGACGTAGGGGTAGACGAGGAAGTTCACCGGGCCGCCGTTCTGGGGCGGTTGCAGCAACAGGTCGCGCCCGGTGGTGAAGGCCACCCGGTCCGGCGTGAGATGACCGAAGTAGTACTCCTCGAGCTCGGGGTGCTTGTCGGCCTCCGAGATGTCCACCGGCAGCCAGCGGCCGTCCACCTCGACCCAGGCCCAGCAGTGGTAGCCGCCGATCGAACCCTGCGAGCCCTCGGGCGGCAGCGGGAAGCCGATCTCGAAGCGCGCGGCCCGTTCGGCGGCGCGGCTGAGCGAGATGAACAGGCTGTGGAAGTCGCTGCAGTTGCCGTAACCGGCGTCGCACACGAAGGCCACGTCGCCCTGCCCCCAGCCGCCGCCGGCGGGCTTGTCGTAGCTGACGTGGGCGTTGACCGCGTCGTAGAGCCGCCGGGCGACGGCCTCGTCGCTGCCGTCGGGCAACTCGCCGTGGAGCACGCGCTGCACCGACTCGCCGCCAACCGGAACGCGGTCGTTGGCCTGCAGGAAACGGGCGCGCTCCTCGGCCGTCACCGCATTGCCCGTCGCAGGGCGCGCTTCGCGGCGCGTCACGCGGTAGAGCAACTCGAACGGGATGCGACCCTCGTCGTCGGCGTGGGCCACGACGTACGCCAGCCGGTTGCCGTAACGCGCCTCGGTCGTGAGCTCATAGCTCCCCGGCACGTCGATCGAGACGAACTCCACGTCCTGGTGTGCGTCGGTCCGAGCCACCGGGATCCACATGCGCGCCAGCGCGCCGGGGGACAGCTCCTCGATCGCGCCGGCGTAGCGGAACTCGAACGATCGCCGAGACGGGCTCGGCTCCGCGGCGGCACCGGCGGCGGTCCGGTCGCGCGCGGCCTGCGTCCCGGTGAGGCCGGCCGAGCAACCCGCGGCGAGCAGGCACAGGGTCCATGACAGGGCACATCGGAACATCAGGATCCTCGGAGCATGACGGAACACGCGTTCCCGGGCGCACGCCCGGGCCGCACGAGAATCCAGGTTCAGCGCGTCGACGCAAGGGGCAGGTGCACGCGTCGCGCCCCGCGCCTCAGTCCGCGCCCGACGAACCGTCCGGCCGGGAGCCCTCGGCGGACGCCGCCGCGTCCGGGGGGCCGCCGAGCAGCGCGGCGTAGAGCGCGTCCCCGGCCTCCTGGAACCGAGCCGACGCGTGCTGCTCCGCTCCCATGTCGGCGGGCGAGAGCGCCGCCTTGGCCTGGTTGGCGGTGATCACGTCCGCCGCCGCGCGCGACAGGGACTCGATACCCGCCACGCCCGTCCGAGCCTGCCGCGAACGGGCGGCATCGAGACGCACACACATGAACACACCGCGCCGGGAATCGTCGCGCAGGTAGACCCGCACGAGGTCGCTCGGCTCGGGCCCCTCGGCGTGCAGGAACGCTCCGCCCCACTGGTGCAGCGGTTCGCGGACCTGGAGGAAGTGGAACCACTCGGCCTCGCCGATGCGGCAGTGGGCGCCCGGCTGCAAGGCGTCCGACGCGTGCTGTGATCCGGGCTGGACGTTCATCGGCTGCTCGAGCGCTGTTCGGAGAAGGGTCGCCACGGGCCCGGCGAGGGCCCGCACGAGAGGGCGCGCCGATTCACAGCCGCCCGCCGCAGTACTTGCAGTAGACCGCGTCGGCCGCGTGTCCCTCGCGAGAGCAGTCGGGGCACGACTGGGTGGTGATCGTACCCCGGCTCTGGACCCACTCGGCGGAGATGATGCCGCCCGGGATGATCAGCAGGCTGTAGCCCATGATCATCACGATCGCGGCCAGCATCTTGCCCAACGGAGTGACCGGCGCGATGTCGCCGTAGCCCACCGTGGTCACGGTCACGACGGCCCAATAGATGCTCTGGGGGATCGACGTGAAGCCGTGCTCGGGGCCCTCGATCAGGTGCATGGCCGAGCCCATGATGCAGATGATGATCAGCACCGTGGCCAGGAACACCGTGATCTTGGCCCGGCTCGCCTTGAGCGCCATGCGCAGGGCGTGCGCTTCGGACAGGAACTGCGCCAGCTTGAGGATACGGAAGATGCGCAGCAGGCGCAGCGCCCGCACCACGGCCCCGTAGTGGAAGCCCAGGTCGAACAGGGTCAGGTAGGTCGGCAGGATGGCCAGGAAATCGACCACGCCGAAGAAGCTGAGCGCGTAGCCGAGCTTGCGTCGCACGCAGAGCAGACGCAACACGTACTCCACCGTGAACAAGACGGTGAAGACCCACTCGGCCGTCAGCAGCAGCTCGTGGTAGCGCTCCGCGATGGAGACCACGCTGTCGAGCATGGCCGCCAGCACGCTGAGCACGATGAGCACCAGCAAGACCACATCGAACAGCTTGCCGCCGGGCGTATCTGCCTCGAAGATGACGGTGTGCAGACGACGGCGCCAGGGCGCCATGCCGGGATCGTCCCCCGTCGCCGTCTGCTTGGCCCCGCCGTCGCTCATGCGCCGTCCACCACTCAGCCGCGCAACTTCCCGGCCGTCTCGACCAGCGCGCTCACGACGGCGGACAGGCGCCCCGCGAGCTTGCCGTCGACCAGCGCACCGCCGTCTCCGAACGCCTTGTGCGCCGCCGGCACCGACACATCCTGCGGGATGACGTGCACGCCGATGCCCGACAGGATCGCGCGCACGTGCACCAGGCCGCGCATGCCGCCGAAGCCGCCGGGCGACGCACTGAGCAACGCGGCCAGCTTGCCCTCGAACGCAGCGAGTGGCGCCAGGTCGCCGTAGGGCCGCGACAGCCAGTCGATGGTGTTCTTGAGCAACGGAGTGATCGACCCGTTGTACTCCGGGCAAGCGAGCAGCAACGCATCGTGGGACAGCATGAGCGCTCCCAACTCGACCACGTTGGGCGGCACGCCCTGCTCGTCCTCCAGGTCGCCGTCGTAGAGCGGCATGGGCAGTTCGCGCAGGTCGACCAGCGTCACGTCGGCGCCGAGCGCGCGCGCCTGGGCGGCAGCGAGCCCCACGAGTTGCTTGTTGAACGACTGCCGCCGGGCACTGCCGGCGAACGCAAGGATGCGCGTCATGCTCAGGGTCTCCGCCCCGGCACCGGTCCGGTGACCGGTGACTGCAGGGCACGGCGACTCATGTTGCCCGATGCCCATCGGCCGTGAAAGGGAGCGGTCGACGGACGGGCCACGAACTCTCCGGCATGCGCGGCGGCACCCGCCGCCGCTGCGGGCGTCCCGCTCCCGAGCCAGGACCGACCCCGCCAGGAAGCCCCCTTCAGGGAGAGGTGCCCGAGATTCCGTTGGTCGACGAGAGACCCGCCGGCGCCCCCGCATCGACGAACCAGGCCTGGATCAGCAACGTCACGCCGGGCCCCAGCCCCGTCGGCCAGGTCGAGGGCAGCACCAGCGCGCCGTCGCCGTCGGTGGAGAGCCCCGCCACGATCAGCAGCGGGTCCGGCACGAGCACACCACCCTTGAACGGGGCGAGCAGCGACACCACGCCCACCACGAGCGAGGTCGGGGCCAGCGCGGGCGCGCCGCTGATGCGCAGTTGCAGCGCGCTGTCCGGCTCCAGCGTGCCCACGGGCAACAGCTTGGAGAAGCCCGCGTCGCCGGCCAGCGAGAAGCCCAGGTCGCGCCACGGCCCGCGGGTGTTCAGGTAGGACTTCACGTGGAATTGCTCGTCCGGGGCGACGACCACGTCGAGGGCGCCGTCGCCATCCAGGTCGCCCAGCTCCAGGACATCGAGCGTCCAGTTGGGATGGACCTCGGGGGAACCGAACTGTCCGCCGCCGAGCCCCGGCAGGAACAGCATGCCGCGGAGGACCGTCGTGGCCCCGATGACGGATGTCGTCACCAGGTCGAGCACACCGTCGCGGTCGAGGTCGGCGAGTCGGACCATGGTGGGTTCGAAGGCGACCTGTTGCACGAGCGGCGCGGCGACCGTGCCGTCGCCCACACCCGGGAACACGACGACCTGGGAGGGCTCGGCCCTTGCATCGACGATCACGGCATCCAGCAGGCCGTCGCCGGTGACGTCACCCAGGTCCATGCCCAACGGGAAGTCGACCTGGGCATCCACCACCACGGGCGCGGAGAAGGGCGCGCCGGGAACGCCGACGAAGAGCGACAGGTCGCCGTTCGGGTTGATGCTGTTGGACGCCGTCGTCACGGCCAGGTCGGGCAGGGGGTCGCCGTCGAGGTCACCCACCACGATCGACTGGGGACTGTCCGGGAGCGGGCGGGCCTGGCGGAACAGAAAGGAGCCGTCGCCCTGCCCGAGCATGACGTGCACCTCCCACGTGCTCGGGAGATCGCGGATGCCGAGCAGCACGTCCGGCAGACCGTCGCCGTTGACGTCCTCCACTACGCCCAGGCGCACGTCGAACTCCACGGGCGTGGTCACGATCGCGCCGAAGGTCCCGTCGCCCTGGCCGGGCGCCACGACGATGCCGTCGAGCACACCGCCACCGAAGTTGCCGCCCTGGATCGTGACGAGGTCCGCCCGGCCGTCGTCGGTCACGTCGCGCACGAACACGTTCACGGGTTCGGGCCCCAGGTCCACCGGCAGCGGCGAGCCCATCTCGCCCCCCGGACGCCCGAGCATGACGTACCCCGGGCCGCCCTCGTCTCCCAGGACCACGAGGTCGGTGAAGCCGTCGCCGTCGAGGTCGCCGATGGCGACGCCGCGCGGGTCGTCCGGCACGCCCCAGGCGGGGCGGAAGCCCCCGTCGGCCTGACCCAGCAGGATGCTCAGGTCGACTCCGTTGAACAGCAGGTCGTTGCGCCCGTCGTTGTCCACGTCAGCGACCACCGGCGGAAAGGCGGGGGCCGCCAAGGCCCCGAACGCACGCGGCGCGCCCAGTCCGGTGCCTGTCTCGTTCCGAAGCACGAACACCTGGCGCGTCGCCTGGGCGCCGATGACCCCATCGAGGTCGCCATCGGTGTCGATGTCCACCAGGCGCACGCGGTTCAGCGAGAAGTCGGTGGGGAAGAACTGCGCCGCCGCGGGGGCCGCGCCCGGCACGCCGGCGAGCAGGGACCAGCCGGTGGACTGCGTGATGACGAGGTCGTCCACGGCATCGCCCGTCACGTCCCCCACGGCGATGTCGCTGGGGCCGACGGGCCCGATCACGACCGGGGGATCGAAGCTGCCGTCGCCGCGGCCGCCCAGAAACATGACGTTGCCGCCCGGCCCGGGAAAGGTGAACACCAGCGGCTCGCCCGCGCCCACGACCAGGTCGACGAGACCGTCGTCGTCGAGGTCGCCCATGACGATGCGCTGGATGCCGGGCATGGCGACGGATTGGATCACCGGGCCGAAGCTGCCGTCCCCCGCTCCGAGGCGCACGCGCACCCGGTTCTGCCCCACGAGCGCGAAGACCATGTCGAGGTGCCCGTCGGTGTCGACGTCCATGAGGTGCAGCACGTCGGCGACGCCGCCCACGGCGACCGGGGTGACGGACGTGAACGTGCCGTCGCCCTGGCCGAGCACCAGCACCACATCGTCCGTGGCGACGAACGTGTGCATCACGTCGAGCGCGCCGTCCTCGTCCACGTCCCCCACGGCGAACGGGAACAGGGCCCCCAACTCGAGCTGCTCCGGGATCGAGGGATGCAGCGGCACCGGCGCGTCGAAGCTCGCCACGCCGAGGCCGCGCGCCACGTAGACGCGGTGACTGCTCACCGGAAGCTGGACACCGCGAACGTTCAGGATCAAGTCCTGCACGCCGTCGCCGTCGAGGTCCGAGACGACCAGGTCGTTCAGGCCGACGAGGCCGGTGCCAGGGGGCGGGCCCGGGAGGGAATAGGTCTCGAGGTCCTGCAGGACGTCTTGGGCCAAGGCCCCGTTCGTCGTGAGCATGGCGGCCAGGATCCAGGCGAGCCACCGCGAACGACGGAGCGACGGACGTTTCTGCATGCCATCTCTCTTGGGCCGGGGGCCGGCCGGGACGTGGTCTCAGGGGGGCGGAACGACCATACCCGGGAAGCCGGGGAGCGGGGCCGCGACGGCCTGTCGGCTCCCGGGCAGCGATGTCGTTCCTCGCAGGTGAGAGCCGATCCTCCAGCGTGGATCGCCGCACACAACCCGATCCCCTGCAGAACGGACCAGACCATGAACACCCCGTCGACCCCCACCGACAGCCGCCCCGCCCAGCGCCGGGCCCCCGCCGCCCTCGCCCTCGCCGCGCTGCTGCTGGCCTTCAGCGCCCCCGCCCGGGCCGACGTGCTCGCCGTGCCCCAGTCCTTCTCCACGATCCAGTCCGCCGTGAACCAGGCCGAGGCGGGCGACGTGATCCAGATCTCCTCGGGCAAGTACAACGAGGTCGTCTCGATCGTCGGCAAGGCCGACCTCACCCTGCGCGCCAAGGGCAAGGTCGTGATCGAAGGCACGGGCACCGCCCCCGGGCACTACTCGATGACGGTGCGCAAGTCCTCCACGATCCGCATCGTCGGCCTGCGCTTCACGACAACTGGCACGAACTCGGGCATCGACGTCGACGACTCCCGCGGCGTGATCATCTACGACTGCGAGTTCCGCGGCCTGGCCACCGGCGCCCGCGTGCTCGAGTCCTTCGGCGTCATGCTGCGCAAGAACGAGTTCGAGGACGGCACCAGCGCGGTGTACGCCCACGAGTCCACCAACGTCACCATGCTGGCCAACGAGGTCACGAACCACAGCAACGCGCTGTGGGTCTCCAGCACGACGACGTCGGTGGTGCAGGGCAACAAGATCAAGGGCGCCCTGCGCGCCGTCTACGTCCTGAGCAGTTCCTCCAACACCACGATCAGCAACAACCAGATCCAGGGCGCCTTCACAGCCATCGACAACGACGGCAGCGCGACCACCGTGCTCGCCAACTCGATCAAGTCGTGCTCGTCCGGGATCCAGGCCGGCGGCAACTCGATCATCGTGCGCGGCAACAAGATCAGCAAGATCGAACAGAACGGAATCTACGTCAGCTCGCACGGTGCGACGATCCAGGACAACTCGATCAAGAAGGTCGGCGGGGACGGCATCTTCGCCCCCGCCACCTCCGTGCTGGTGATCGGCAACGACGTCTCCTCTGCCGCCGGCGACGGCATCGAGTTGCCCGCCACCCCCGCCACCGCTATGCGCAACAAGGTCAAGAAGTGCGGCGGCAAGAACATCGCCTCCGCCAACGGCGTGGTGCTCTTGGCCAACGAGACCAAGTGATGTCGAGCGGGACGGAGTGAGCGGCGCGGCGTCGAGCCCACAGCTCGGGCTCGGGCTCGGGCTCGTCGCCAACACGAAACACTCAGCACCGGCTCTTCCAAGGCGCGGCGGGGTTCGCTCGAACCCCGCCGCGCCTGACTGAGTTCGATCCGTTACCATGCCCGGGTGCCGCGCCCCAAGCTCGACGACGACGCCCTGCTCACACGGCTGACCGACGTGTTCCGCCGCTTCGGTTACGAGGGCGCGAGCCTCACGCGCATCTCCGAGGCCACCGGGCTGCAGCGATCGAGCCTGTACCACCGTTTCCCCGGTGGCAAACCCGACATGGTGCAAGCGGTGCTGGTTCATGCCGACGGTTGGTTCGCGACTCACGTGCTCGAGCCCTTGAGCGCGGACGGGGAACCCGTAGCACGCGTGCGCGCCATGACCCGGCGTCTGGCGGAGTTCTACGAGCGTGGTGAGGAGTCGTGCCTGCTCGACACGTTGTCGGTGGGCGCCGCCGAACCCTGGCACGATCATCTGGCCCAGTCGCTCATGACCTGGCACGACGCCATGGCCAAGGTGGCCCGGGACGCGGGCCTGCCGCCCGCGCGGGCTCGACGAGCTGCGGAGCAGGCACTGGTGCGGGTCCAGGGCGCCCTCGTCGTGGCCCGGGCCACGGGCGAGACCGGGCCCTTCGCACGGGTCATGGCCGAGCTGCCGGCGCTGCTCACCGAACGCTGAGGGCCCACGTCGGCTCGGCTCGGGGAAGACCTTCCGACTTGTGTGTACCGAACGTTCGGTCTCGGCATCGAAGGAGCGTTGACACCGGGACGGGCGACAGCAGCCCGCCGGTCAGCGCCTCCCCGGCGCCCGCGGGCGCCCCGACCGCAAGGAACCGACCATGAAGACCGCCATCGTGATCCTCTCCGACCCCAAGTCCGGCAGCGACGAGGCCCTGGGCCGCGTGTTCAACGGACTGGCCACTGCCTTCGACGTGCGCTCCCAGGGCGGGCAGGCCTCGATCCTGTTCCACGGTCCCGCCACCCGTTGGCCCGGCGTGCTGGCCGACGCCGAGCACCCGGCCCACGGTCTGTACCAAGAGGTCAAGGAACTCGTGGCCGGCGTGTCGTGCGCCTGTGCCGACGCATTCGGTGGCGGCGCGGAAGCCCAGGCCGCCGGCCTCGAACTGATCAAGGACAACCCCCTGCCCGGCACCAGCGGCCTGCCCAGCCTGGCGCGCCTCAAGGCCGACGGCTTCGACGTCCTGACCTTCTGAGGCCACGGCGCCCCGGGTTCGCCCGCTCAGATCACCGCGCGGGCGAACCCGGTGCCGTGCGCCGCAACTCGACCGGCATGTCGACCAGGCCTGTCGACCAGCAGGCCGACAGGCGCGGGCATCCGAACACGACGCCGGGCCCTCATGCGAACCCGTGCAACCTGAGCGAGGAGCACACGCCATGCCCAGCACCAGTCCGTTCCACGAAGGCGAGCTGCAGGTGCAGCGTCTGGCCGGCGAGGCCGAAATCGCTCGTCGCAACGGCTCGCTGATCGCCGACGCGATCATCCCCGGCGCGCGTCCCTTCATCGCCGCGCTGCCTTACGCCGTGGCCGCCACCCGGGACGCCGACGGTCGTCCCTGGGCGCACCTGTTGCTCGGTGAACCCGGCTTCGCGCGCACCGGGAACGACGGTCGCCGCGTGGACATCGATCTCGCGCGCACGTTCACCCGCCCGGACGATCCCTTCTGGCAGCAGCGCGCCGCCGATCCCCGCGTGGGCCTGCTGTTCATCGAGCTGGGCACGCGCCGTCGCCTGCGCGTCAACGGCACGACGACCCTGCTCGACGGGGACAGCCCCCCACCCGATGGAGACGGCCCTCCAGTCGATGGGGAGCATCTCGAACCCGGAGGGGACGGCCAGCAACTCGTGCTCGACGTACTCGAGTCCTACCCCAACTGCCCCAAGTACATCCAGCGACGCGCCGTGATCGGCACGCCCCGGCCCACCGATCGCGCCCCCGTCGCACGCACGGGCAACGGCCCGCTGCCCGCGGAGTTGCAGGCGCTCGTGCGTGCCGCCGACACGTTCTTCGTGGCCAGCGGCCATCCCGAACGCCAGCTCGATGCGTCCCACCGCGGCGGCGACCCCGGCTTCGTGCGTCTGCTCGACGACGGCACCCTGGAGATCCCGGACTACGCCGGCAACAGCATGTTCAACACGCTGGGCAACCTGGCCGCCGATCCCCGCGCGGGCCTGCTGTTCGTCGACTTCGCCAACGGGCGCACGCTCCAACTCACCGGCGACACCGAGCTGCTCTGGGACCAGGACCACGGCCCCGATCGCACCGGCGGCACACACCGCCTCTGGCGCCTGCGCGTGACGGCCTGGCGCGAGTCGACGCTGCCCGCCGACGTCACCTGGGAGTTCATGGACGCCTCCCCGTACAACCCCAGCTGAGACGTGCGCGCCGTCCGCGGCACCTGCTACAACCCGGGCTCATGAATCCCCCACCCGCCGACCCCTCCGCCTCCACCCCAGCGCTGACGACGCCCCACCATGACGACACGCCCGCGCTGCTCTCGTGGACCTCCTTCGGGATCTGTCTCGCCATCACACTGGTGATCTTCACCGTGATCCATCCGGTGTGGGAGCCGTTGGACATGGACCAGATGAACGCCAACATCTGGTGGAGCTACGCGCCGATCCCGCTGCTCGCGCTGGTGTTCCTGGCCTTCGAACGCAAGCTCAGCGGCAGCGCGCTGTTCCTGGAGACGCTGCGGCTCACCTTCGCCAAGTTCGCGATCACCTTCACCGTGTCCCACGTGCTGTGGAGCGTGATCCCCCCGCCGGGCGTGCCCGAGTCCACGGCGCCGCCCACGGCCACCAAGCCGGCCAAGGGCGACTTCTTCGTGCGCGAGCCGCTCACGCCCACCAGCATCGACCCGGCCACGACCGGAGGCTTGTCGGGCAGCGTCACTGATGCGGCCGGCGCTCCCCTGGCCGGTGTGCTGGTGTTCGTGTCGTCCGGCCTCGACGAGTACGTGTTCGCGGCGCCGACCGAACCCGTGGAACTCGTCAACGCAGGCGCAGGCTTCGCGCCCGCCTTCGCGGTCGTGCGCTGCTACCAGCCGCTCACGCTGCGCAACACCGATGACGTGCTGCACACCGCCATCACGGCCGGCCGCGACGATCGGCCCGTGTTCCACTACCCCGTGGTCGCCGGCGGTGAACGTCAGGTGATGTTCAAGCGCCACCTCGGTCTGATCAGCCTGGGGTGCAAGGCCCACGGCGATGCCGAACCGACCGGGCGACTCGCGGTGATCGGCAACCCGTTCGTGGCCTTCACGGACGCCGCAGGCCGGTTCCAGTGGGACGGCATCCCCGCGGGTGAGATCGAACTCAGCGCGTGGTCGACCAGCGCGGGCGAGACGCGCAGCTCCCTCGCGGTGCGCGCCGGAACGCGAGCGCCCGTCGAACTCGAGCTGCCGTGAGCGGCCCGCGCAGGTCGATCCAACTGGCCTACCAGATCCCCGACAGCACGGGGCGCGCCGCCCAGACACGCGCCTGGGACGTGGCCGCCTTCCACACCGCCGACGAAGCCGTCGCCGCCGTCCGGGAAGACACCGCCGAAACCCGCGCCGCCGAGGTCGCGCCGGACGAGTACGCCGAGATCCTGCGCAAGTCGGCGGCGGCCCCGAGCGGAGCACTCGAGAGCCTGCCCCACGTCGAGCGACCGCTCATGCCGGTGCGGCTGCTGTTCCGCGGCCAGAGCGAAGCGGGCTGGTCGATCTTCCCCACCGTGCTGCGCGGGCTGGACTGGAGCCTGCCCTGGTTGCGCGACGGACTGGAACACAACCTCGCTCTGGTCAACCGCCGCCTGGCCTGGACCGAGCGTTTCATCGACGACCTGCTGGCGGAGAGCGCCGCGGGGCGACTGGGCCGGGACCTCAGCGACTTCTCACGGGAAGAGCTGCAGCTCACGGCCCGGCACTACGGCCTGCCGTCGTGGTTCGTCGACTTCACCCACTCGGAAGACGTGGCCGCGTACTTCGCCACCGAGGCGGCGACCGATCACAAGTGGGGCCTGCTCCACGCCTTCGACCTGGAGTGGCTGCACCACCTGCTCGGCGTGAGCGCGACGACGGAGTACACCGAGAGCACGCTGGGCATCTTCTTCCCGCCCGGCAACGGCGTGGTGCCCCTCGCGCCCGACGTGCACGTCCAGCTCTCGGAAGCCCGCCCGCTCATGGTGCGGCTGCGCCGACCGCCCCTGCGCCGCATCCGCCACCAGGACGCGTTCTTCGTCTCCATGGGCACGCCCGAGAACCAGACGACGATCGACCTGCCCACCCTGATGGACGGCTACTGGACCTGGTACGCGCTCGAACTGGCCTGCACCAAGTACGCCTTCCTCCAGACCACACCGCGCGAGGCCCCGCCCGCGGTGACGACCGCCCGCATCTACCCGCCCGACGATCCCATCCGCCACTTCGCGGAGATGTGGAAGCGGGAGCACCCGCTGGGCTGACGTGCGGCGCGACGGGCACGGCGCCCCAGCCGGGACACGCCCAGTCGGGAACACACCTCAGTCGCGAACACGGCCAGTCGGCGGCGGCGGCGCCACGCAGGAGCCTGCACCCGCCCCGCTCTGGCAGCCTCTGACAACGCCATCTGCGGGGAGTGCCGCTCAGTCCGGGTTGGCGCTGCAGATCACCGCGCGGGGCAGGGCGATCGTCTCCGGACCCTCGCCCAGGCCCTCGCCCACGCCGAGCTGCAGCTCGTCGGCGGAGAAGATCGCGCTGAGCTGCACGGTGAAGACGCTGCCGGTGCGCACGACGGTGGCCTCGGTGGCGGACCCCGACCAGAAGCGCAGTTCGGTCACTTCGACCGTCTGCCCGCCGACGATCGTGAACTTCAGCTCGATGTAGAGCACGAGAGGATCGAGCGCCAGGGCGGCGCCGTCCAGCAGGGGGCCGTCGTCGGGGGCCCAGTCGGGCAGCACGAGCGCGACGATCTTGGCGCTGCGCTTGGAGATGTTGAGCTTGAAGCCCGCCAGGGTGGCGACGTTCGTCACGCCGGGCGGCGGGGGCACGTCGTCGGTGGCGGACTCGAGTCCCAACGCGGGAGCGAGCCAGGCACCCAACTGCCGGCGCAGTCCGGCGGCGGCATCGTTGCCGAGCGCGCCGTCATCGATGGGATCGGTGGGGTCCAGCTCCTCGTCCGCCCAGAACACGAAGTCGCTGCCCTTGGCCTTGAGCTTCTTGGAGACACCCTCCCCATCGAGCGTCGCCTGGACCATCGGCTGGCCCGGCTTGCACTTCACGCCGGTGTTGATCACGCGCAGGGCGCCCTCCAGCGAGGCTTCGCCCGATCCGTTGCGCACGCGCACGTCGTAGACGCCGTCCTCGAGCTTCGGGTGCACGCCTGCCCGCACCAACTTGGTCGGACCGCCGGGGAACGGCGGCGCGGTGTTGGCCCAGGTCCCCACCTTGGCCTTGCGTTCCCCGACCCAGGCCTTGCCCGGAACCGTGCCGAGCTTCTCGCCCCACAGATCCGCGAACGTGCCCGTGAACGCCACGGCCGGATCGGCCAGCAGCAACACCGGCAGTGGCGCCACGAACGGTTCGGGGGCGACGATCGGTTCGGCGACGCCCGCGAGCCGCACGTGCAACGCGTAGCTCCCGGCGGGCACCTTCTTCTTCTTCAAGGTCGCGCGCACTTCGGCGTCCTGGAAGCTCCCGACCTGCAGGCCGATCGGCTTGCCCTGCTCAGGCACGAGGAACACCTTGGGCTTCTTCACGCCGGGGCCGGGATCGCCGAAGCCCGAACCGTCGATGATGAAGAACGAACCCGACGTGCCCTCGGTGGGCGTGAACGAGTCGATGCTCTGAGCCCGGGCGGAACCAGCCAGGCACAGAGCCAGCACGGTCCACGGCACGAGCGCGACGAGCACACACGAAGAGCAAGCTGAGCGCGTCATGGAGATCAGTATGCCAGCCATCCGCACCGGCGACAGCGGCCGCAAGCCGTCGTCACGGGCCGGACACCGGCAGCCCTCCGGAACGCGGCTGCAGGGCGACCCCGTGCGCACCCGGACCCGCTGAACACGCGCAATCAGGGCGTCGTCCCCGAGAGCCCGTTGCTGCCTGCGAAGCCGACCGGGCCCGCCGGATCGAGGATCCAGTACTGGTAGTACACGCTGAAACCCGACGGGATACCCAGGGGCCAGATGGCGGGAATCGGGATCGTCCCCGACGGACCGGTGGGCAACGCCAGCGGGAAGCTCGCGATGTCGAGCGCCGGCACGAGCACGCCGCCCTTGAACGGCGCGTCGACGCGGGTCAGGCCGGCCACCAGGAACGCGGTGCTGCTCTCGAGCGCGTTGCTGAGCGTGATCGTCAGCGGGTCGCCGCCGAAGAGCGTGCCGGTGCCGGCGAGCAACGGCTCACCGTGGGTCCCGGCCAGGCCGTTGCCCAGGTCTTCCCAGGGGCTGAACGACTCGAACGCATACGCGGCCACGTCGCTCAGCACCAGACTGCGGTCTGCCGCCACCTGCCCATCGGCGGCGAACGCGTACAGCACGTGCGGTCCGACCGGGAGCGGCCCGATGTCCACCGTGGCGCTGGCACCCGGCGGCGTGGCCGCGGTCCACTCCCCGTGGAGCGTGTCGACCTGCACGTAGATCTGCTGCACCGCCGGCGCGGTCGGCGCGAACGTGCTGGTGGCCGCGAGGGAGATCGTGCTGGGCCCGTCGACGAAGGCGATGTCTCCCGGGAGCGGCGTGATCGCCACGTCGAAGGGCAGGTCCACGGCGAGTTCCGCGGTGTCGATGGACGTGAGCAGTTCGGTTCCGTCGCTGGCGGTGTAGACCACGCCGGTGGCCGGGTTCACCGCCACGGCGATGGGACTGCCGGTCACCGAGACATTCACGCTGGAGTTGTCGCTGCCGTCGATCACCGTCATGTTGGACGAGTTCTGGTTCACGATGTAGATGCGGTTGGTGGACGCATTCACCGCCACCTCCCAGGGCAGCACACCCGTGGCCACGAGTTGGGTGGAGTTGTCGCTCCCGTCGACCACGGTGACGCCCTCCACGACCACGGCGTAGATGCGGTTCGTTGCGGGGTTGATCGCCAGGGCCCGGGGCAGCGTGCCCGTCGTCACCGTCTGCGTCGAGTTGTCACTGCCGTCGATCACCGTCATGGTGCTGGCTGCGATGTTCAGCACGTAGGCCTTGTTGGTGACCGCGTTCACGTCGACCCGGATCGGTCCCAGGCCCGCCGTCACCGTCTGGGTCGAGTTGTCGCTGCCGTCGATCACGGTCACGTTACCCGCGTTGCTGTTGGGCACGTAGATCGAGTTCGTGACCGGGTTCAGCGCGATGTCGGCCGGAGAGTCACCCACGCTCACGCTCTGGGTGGAATTGTCGCTGCCGTCGATGACCGTCACGCTGTCGGAGTCCCGGCACACGACATAGATCGTATTGGTGACCGGGTTCACGGCGACCTCGAGCGGGTACATGTCCACGGAGATGGTCTGGGTGGAACCGTCACTGCCGTCGATCACGGTCACCGTGTCCGCATCCCGGTTGGCCACGTAGGCCAGCCCCGTGATCGGGTTGACCGCCATGCCGTTGGGCTGGCTGCCCGCCGCGATGGTCTGCACGACGCCGGTGGTCGCGTCGAGCATGGTCACGTCGTCCGAGGACAGGTTGACCACGTAGATCCGGTTGAGCACCGGGTCGAGAGCGATGTCCACCGGGAACGTGCCCACCGGAAACGTCTCGTCGGCACGGGCCGTGGCGGCGAGCAGGAACGAACAGGACAACAGCAGCGACATGGCCTGGCGCGTCATCAGGCGGTCTCCTCGATGGGTGCACTTCGGGGCGAGCCGGGGTCGACGAAGCACGCATGCAAGGCCCGCCCCCGGCAGGTTCGGGGATTCTAGCGACGGAGCATGGGCACAGCGTGTGCGAACCGCAGCCCGGTTCGCCATACTCCCGGGCCCCATCGCCTACTCCTCCAGAGGAACACGGTCCGTGCGCCATACCTGCCCGCTCGCCCTGCTGACACTCGCCCTCGTGCTCCCCGGCTGCCTCGGAGCACCCGAGCGCAACCCCGTGCCGATGGAGCTGACGAACGAGGCCGGGATCCCCGGCCTGCCGGGCGGCCGCTTCTGGGCTGACGAGTGGCCGACCTTCAACATGGGGCGCTTCTTCGACATGCAGAGCGACGAGGTGCGCGAGACCTTCCCCGACCTCTACGGCGTGCCCCACCACTATCTCGCCATCTCCGGCGGCGGCGCCAACGGCGCATTCGGCGCCGGCCTGCTCGTGGGCTGGAGCGCCACGGGCACCCGCCCGCAGTTCGCCATGGTGACGGGCATCAGCACCGGAGCGCTCACCGCGCCGTTCGCCTTCCTGGGGAGCGACTACGACGACGAACTCCAGCACGTCTACACCACCGTGAGGACCAAGGACGTGCTCGAACCGCGTGGCATCCTGGCGGGCGCCTTCGGCGATTCCATGGCCGACACCACGCCGCTGCGCAAGCTGTTGGGAGAGATCTTCGACGCCGCCGTGATCGAGGCCATCGCGGTCGAGTTCGCCAAGGGCCGACGGCTCTACATCGGCACGGTCAACCTGGACGCCGGACGACCGGTGATCTGGAACGTGGGCGAAATCGCGGCGAGCGATCACCCGCACAAGATCGAATTGATCCACGACATCCTGCAGGCGTCGGCTGCGATCCCCGTGGCTTTCCCACCGGTCATGATCGACGTCGAAGTCGACGGCCGGCCCTACGACGAGATGCACGTGGACGGCGGCACCGGCTCGCAGGTCTTCGTGTACCCGGCGGCCGTGAACTGGCAACGCGTGACCGACCAATTGTCCGTGCAGGGCCGCCCCCAGATCTACGTGATCCGCAACTCGTTCATCGGCGCCAGCCACCAACGCGTCGACCGCAACCTGATGCCGATCGCGACGCGCTCGATCGACTCACTGATCCGCACCCAGGGCATCGGCGACCTGTACCAGATCCACGCGCTGTGCAACCGCGACGGCAACGACTTCCACCTGGCCCACATCCCGGCCTCGTTCGTCGAGGTACCCACCGAGGGCTTCGACCCGGTGTACATGGCCAAGCTCTTCGACCTCGGCTACGAGCTGGCACTCGGTGGCTACCCCTGGCTGGACACACCCCCGGGCTTCGGCTTCGATCGCTGAACCCGGCCGGCGCCTGCGCGCCGTCGCCGCCGACGGCTAGGCGTCCTCGATGATCACCGTGCCCGCCTTGCCGTCCTTGCCGCGCTTGCCGGGTGAACCGCGCGTCGACCCGGCACCTCCTTCGCCGCGCGTGCCCCCCTTCCCGCCCCGGTTCTCGATCACGTAGGCACTGCGCGGACCCTCGCTCCCCAGGCGCAGGGTCAGGTTCCCGCCGTCACCGCCAGGCCCACCATCGCCGCCCGGCCCACCGGCCCCCGGGGGGCTCCCCGCCCCGCCGGCACCGCCCGTCCCCCCCTTGCCGCCAGCCCCACCGAGGTTCTGGATCAACATGATCTGTTCCGGCGATCCGCTCAGGTCGAGCGGCCCCGGCGAGAAGACCGTGTCGGGCGCGTTGAGACCGGGACCGCCGTTCTCAGCACGCTCGCCGGATCCTCCCGGACGACCGGGCGCCCCGCCCGGGCCGCGCCCCCCCGTCGCTCCAGGCGGTCCGGGGAGCCCCGTGTTGATCACGTGAGGGACTTGCGGCGGCACGATGGTCGGGTCGACGGTCACGGTGCGTTGGACCTGGTCCGGATGACCCGAACCGGCCTCCGTCGCGGTGAGTGTGTACACGTGCGTCGGTCCACCTGTCGCCGGGACGATCACGTAGACCGAACCGCTCGTCGGCACGTCGCCGACGTCGGGGTCGATGCGGCAGGCGGAGGCGTTGGTCGTGATCCAGGTGAGCTTGCACACACCGTTGGGAGCGACCCTCAACGGCTGCGCGGCGAAGTCGACGGTGAGCTGCTCCACGCTCACCGAGCGCGACCTCACGACTTCCAACGGCGTGGCCTGCCCGGGCACCTTCACGCTCACCACGAGGTTGAAGACGGTGGGGTTCTGCTTCAGGCCGTCGATCCGCAGGCTGCCGCTCGACGGCAGCGGCTCGTTCGGTTTGTCCGGGACGTGGTCGATCGTCTTGCCGTCGAACTCCACGACGTAGGTGGCTCCCGAGCTGCCGTTCCACGAGAGCGTCGTCGAGCCTCCGGCCGGGACGGTGAGGGGCCGTGCGTCGAGCTCGCCGACCCTGAAGCGCGGCGGAAACTTCCCGATCGGCAAGTCGAGAGAACGCTCTGCCTTCGGTACCGGCGGGCTCGCGGTCGGCTGGGATGCCGTCTCCGTGATCGTCAGGTTCGCCGTGCCCGGCTCGGTGTTGATCGTGACGTCGGTCAGCACGAGGGTGACGCTCGACTTCCCCACCTCGCCCGCCGCCTTGGTCAGCGGCGTGAGCGTGAAGGTCGTCTCGTCCGCTTCGACCTTCCAGCAATCGGTGGCCTTCATGCCCGGAGCGGCGGCCGAACTCGGGCTGAGGTCGGTGGGCAGGCTGCCCGGCTTGAAGCTCACCACGATCTGCTCGCAGTCGACTGCGCTTTGATTCGCCTGGTCGTTGGACGCCACGATCGTGAGCGTCGCCGTCGACGGAGCGCCGGTGGCCGGGCTGGCCTGCAGCGGATCGGGGTCGGTGCTGACGATGTACGTCAGCAGTGGCCCGGAAGCGACACCCGCGTCTGAGGCGGTCCCGTACTGGTCGTCATGCATCTTCGATGATCACCTTTCCCGGCGAACCATCATCGCCGTCCTCACCCGGATCTCCGTCCTCACCTCGCTCGAAGTCATCAGTCAAGGCGGGGCCTGCCGGACCGCCCTGCCCGTGCCTTCCTCCCTTGCCGCCGCGGTTGTCGATCACGTACGCGCTGGGCGGGTCGTCGCTCGAGAGTCTGAGCGTCAAGACGCCTCCGTCACCACCACGCCCACCGTTCCCGCCCCGACCACCGTTGCCGGATGTCGGGTAGCTCGGCCAGGCCTGATTGCCCCTGCCGCCCGTCGCGCCGTCCCCCCCGGCTCCACCGACGTTCTGGACCAGCGTGACCCGGGTTGGCGACGTACTCAGGTCGAGTGGTCCGGAGTGGATGTCCTGATCGGGGACGCTCCCACCGTCCTCGCCGGCACCACCGGGTCCTCCATCTCTCTCTTCCAGCTCTGTGGGGTTCCGATACTCGCCCGAGAGTCCGGTGGCGCCCACGGGCATCTCGAAGCCGATCGTCTCTCCCGTGGGCACGATCCCCGGATCGACGGTCACCGTGCGTTCAGCCTGCTGGTGACTGCCCGAACCCGTTTCCGTTGCGGTGAGCGTGTACTTGCGGGTCGACGGAACGATCACATAGACCGAACCACTGGTCGGGACGCTGCCCACCTCGGGATCGATGCGGCAGGCGGAGGCATGGGTCGTCTTCCACTCCAACCGGCACACGCCGTTCGGACCAACCCTCACCGGCAACACCGCGAACTTCACCGTGAGCTGTTCGACCTTGACGAACCGCGTCCGCTCGACCCGGACTGGTTTGACCTCGCCCGGAACCTTGACGTGGACCATCAGGCTGAAGTCCGTGTCCGATTGCAGGTCGTCGACGCGGTAGCTGCCGCTCGGAGGCAGCGGTGCATCGGGTTCGTCTCGCGGGTGCTCGATCTCTACGTGATCGTATTCCAGGCTGTACGTGGCGCCGGGCGAGCCGCTCCACGAGAGCGTCGTCGAGTCGCCGGGCGACACTGTACGTGGCGACGCGTCGAGCGAGCCAACGGTGAATCCTGCCGGGAACTTGTGGAGCCAGCAACAGAGCGATCGTTGCTCCGGTGCCGGCGCGTGGTCGCAGTCCCCGTCGGCGGCCGAAGCGGTCTCCACGATCGTCAGCGGCGTCGTCCCGGGCTCCGCGTTGATCATCACGTCGGCGAACACCAGCACGACGGCCGATGCGCCGATGCAACTCGCCGCCTTGCTCTTCGGCGTCGCCGTGAAGGTCGAGCCGTCCGCCGAGATCGCCCAGCCATCCGTCACCCACTGACCGACCGTGCCGGCGCCGGGCGGACTGAGGTCCTTGGGCAACGTGCCGACCTTGAAGCTCACCACGATCTTCTCGCACTTGATCAGACCGTGCCGGCCGTCGTTCGACGCCACGATGGTCAGGCTGGCCTTCGCGGGCTCGCCCTCCGCCGGGCTGGCCTGGAGCGGATCGGGGTCGGTGTGGACGGCGTAAGTCAGCAGGGGGTCGGGCAACGTGACGTTCCGTGGTGCTGGTGAGACCGGTGCGGGCTTCCGGAAGCTGGGGCTAGGAGTCGGGCGGTGTCAGTTTGAGCCAGCCTTCGATCAGTCGCGGCGGTGTGTCCGGCAGGCGGGCGCCGTCGTCGGCCCGCACGATGCCGTCGACCTCGGGGTCACCGCCGGGTGACGGGCGCTGCACCCACGACCAGGTGCCGTGGCGTTCGGCCGGGAAGGGCAGGCGCACGGCCTGCGGGTCGGTCAGCACCGGGCCGACGCGGAAGGTGACCGCCATGCGCCTCAAGGCCGGTTCGAAGAACGTGGCCGGCAGGTTGATCGCCTTGGTGGGCATGATGCCGGTGGTGGCGTGCACGTCGCCGCGGGGATCGAGCAACATGCTCACGAAGCGCGACGCCGTGGGAGCGGGGCCGAACGAGAGCGGGATGTAGTTGCCGCCCACGCCGATCGGCGTGAGGTAGTCGCCCGCGCTCGGCGTGAAGCCCTCCGGCGTGTGCACCGAGTTGAAGGTGCTGTACTTGTCCCCGTCGAAGTAGCCGAGCAGGCCGTCGTTGTAGAGTTCGAGGCTGCCCAGCCGGGCCCCGAAGACGATCTTCTCCAGCCCGGTGTCGCTGGCACCCAGCGTGTCGCGCCAGCTCTGGTTGACGACCGGATCGCGCTCGAGTTCGAGTTGCAGCCGGGCCCGCACCAGCGCCAGGGGCCGGCCGATGAGCACCGAGAGGTTCTGGTCGTCGCGCCCGCCCAGCGGGTCCACCGCCCACAGGGTCTCGTCGATCACGCCGAGCAACTCGTTGAAGCGCGTCTCGGGGTCGGTCAGCGCGATGAGCCCCGTGGCGAAGCCGCGTAGGTGGACGTTGGGGATCTGCGTCGCAGCGCTGACCGCGGCCGCACTGCCGGGCGCCGGGAACCAGGTCACCTGCTGGGTGCCGCCGGCGGTCGACGCCAGCAGCAACTCGCCCAGGGCCGCGCCCGACGCGTCGTAGAGCGCCAGCCCGCCGTCCAGGTGATTGGGCACGACCCAACCGCAGACCGGGTTGGAGTCGGCGAACTGGCCCGTGTCGTGCTTGTCGTCGGTGGCCGACACGAAGCGGAAGTCGAGCCGCGCCTCCTGCACCACGCGCGGCGACAGCTTGATCGCCTGGGTCGGGAACAGCGTGCCCCCGGTGAGCTTGGCGTGGGCCGACGGGACCAGCTCACGGCCGCGCACCGGCACCCACGACACACCGCTGCCCACGTTGCCGCCGGCCTGCATCAGGTCCACCGTCTGACCGAACGCGTCGACCACCTGGAGCCGGTTGACCGTCAGGAAGCCGCCGCGCACCGGGAAGAAGAACGGTGTCCCCGATCCGAACGCGGTGTCCTGGTCGCCCTTCTCCGGATCGGGCGTGGTGTCGTACTGGGCGCCGACCCGCGCGGCCACCGACGCGTCCGGCGGGTGGCCGGCGCCCACGTCGCGCATGATCATCTGGTCGCTCAGACCGCTCAGCCGCTGGGACAGGAAGTTCCACTTGCCGACCTTGTCGATGAACGCGTCCACCGCCTTCAGGTCGGCGTTGGGGTTGCCCTCGAGGTACTTCTCCAGGCGTCGGATGAACACCGCCGTCGCCTGGGGCGTGAGGAACGTGCGGCCGGCGTAGCCCTGCGCGTCCGTCGACGACTGCTCGGGGTTGCCGCCGTACCAGTCGTAGTCGCGGCCGTTGAAGACCCAGACGGGCGTCGTGGCCTTGGGCGCGACGAAGGCCGTGTCGGCGAAGGGCCAGTTGTCCGGGGCGATCTGGCTCGCTCCGGCCGTGAAGAAGAAGGTCACCTCCCACTCGAGGAACAAGGGGGCGAACGGTTGCTGGCCCCAGCGCTGGAAGGCGACGGCCGCCTGGAGCGGATTCGTGCGGGTCGAGATGCCGGCGCTGCCCGCGATCATCGCCGCGGTCAGCTTCGTGATCACCGCCTGATCGGTCGAGCCGAGCCCGAGTTGCACGATCACCGGGGCGTTCGTCGCGTCCACGAAGAAGCACTCGGTCGCCAGGCTGGCGATGCCGTCGGCGACCGCCGCGCGCAGGAAGGAGCTGGTCGGCGTGGCGGGCACCCCGCTGGCGAGTGTTCCGGTGGCGACGCTGACCGGCTTGGTCGCGCCCCCGATCTCCACGTTGACGCCGGTCAGGGCCTGGTCTGCGAAGCGACAGGCGAGCGGCCCTCCACCGGCGAGCGAACCCTGCCCGTCGGACGGCGTCAATCCCGCCACCAGCACGACCGGGTCCACCGGTTGATGGAAGCGCGGCATGGCCGATGCGCGCAGTTGGTGCAGCGCCGGATCGAGGGAGAGCACCTTCTTCGCGTAGCGAGCGACAGCCTCGCTGTCCGTGGGCAAGGGCACCGACCCGGCGAGTTGGGCGACACTGGCCTGCGCCGTCACCACCTTGTCGTACAGACTCCCGGACTGTTTCGAATCGAGGGCCTTGTCCAGGGCGCGGACGATCGCCTTCCAATCGCTCACGAGCTGCTTGGCCGCCTGGCTGACGTGTGGTGCGCGGTGCTGCTTCCACCACGCGTCGTAGAGCTGGCCCTGCAACGAGGCCAGGTGCCGCCGCGCCGCGTCGAGCGTGCACTGGGTGCGGTTGAGTTGGGCCAGAGCGGCCTCCTGGGCCGCGGTCAGCGGTGGCGTGGCGGGATGGGCGCCGGGGCTCAACTGCCCGTCGGTGCCACTGCCGTCATCCGCCGCCGTCACGCGCCAGAGCGTGCCGCCGGGCGCCGTGCCGAACGTGGCGCGATGGATCTCGAGTTCGAGTTGCGCCGCGCCGTCGGGCTCGTCGAGCTTGTGCAGGTAGCCGTGCTGGAACGCTTCGAGCGCCTGGGCTTCGAGTTCCCCCGCCGTGCCCCCGGTCTGGTGCTCCAGGAGCGCCGCCATGGCGTCGACCGCGGTGTTGCCCACGGCAACGGTCATGTCGCTGACTTCGTTGCCCTTCCACTTGGGGGCGCTGACGTTGTTCCAGTCCACGTCGTACACCAGCCCGTGATAGACGCTGGTGTCGGGCAGCGGCGCCTGGGTCCCCTCCACGGCCCACGCGAGTTCGTCCATCAACGCCTGCCACTCGTCTGCATCGGCCCACGGCGTGCGCGTGGGACGACATCCACCGCCCCACTCGCTGATCCGACCGTGCAAGGGATCCTGCGCCGCGTCGGAGTACCAGCCCACGACGAGGTAGGTGAAGCTCACCGTGCGCGCGAGGTCAGCGTCGAGATCGTCGTACAGCGAGAACACGTTCTGCACACCCGGCTGGTAGGCGTGGAAGGTCGCGTCGCCCGGTCCCACCGCGCGCAGGAAGAGATCGGCGGTCGAACCCGCCTCCCCGGTCCAGGCTGCGAGGGGCGTGATCGCGGCGCCGACGCTGGTCGGTTCGATCGCTCCCGGCCGGGTCGGCACGGGGTTCACGAAGGGGCTCCCGGTCCCGCTGTTGTCGATGGTGTCGCTGGTCAGCAACCAGGTCTTGGTGGGCCGCGGATCGTTGGGCTTGGCCGGCGGCCCGTAGCGCACGACGAGCCAGCGATTGGGCACCAGCGGGAAGCAGATCTCGGGACTCGGCGCCACGTGCACGGTCGGCGGCGTGGTGTAGCCGCTGCCCTGTTCGCTCAGGTTGATCGCGGACACGATCCCCGCCTGGACGCTCGCGATCGCCGCGGCGCCCTGTCCGTCACCCCCCGAGATGGTGACCAACGGAGGCACGTCGTAGCCGAAGGCCCCGTCGTCCACCACGATGCCCGTGACCTTGCCGCCCGACACGGTCGCCGTCGCCCGGGCAGAGACCTGGCTCCCGTGGGTCAGCGCCCGCGGCAACGACCAACGCACGTGGATGCCCTCGTCCGGCGCGTCGTTCTGGGAGAACGGCGGCGGCACCGGGCTGCTGAACTGGGCCAGGTTCTGGTAGTCGTGCAGCCAGCGGTTCCACGCCGTCTCGTTCTGGACCGCCGTGTTGACCACCAGGGCTTCGACCGAGATCGGAACCAGGAGCGGCGGAGCTGGGTTGGTGGCCATGACGTCGATCCGGTCAGGTGTTGGGCTGGTTCTGGAAGATCATCTGCTCGGGCGCGCGAACCATCTGGATCGCAAAGTCGGCCGGTCCGAGCACGAGCTTGTTGTCGCCGCTCGCCGTGCGCAGCTTGGCCTGCAGTGCGGGTTGCCACTTGGTCACGTCGAGCACGGGGGCCGCGCCCGGTGTGCGGAAGGACGTGTTGATCGGCAGCGAGACCTTCGGGTCGAAGAGTTTGCCGATGGACGCCCCGCTCACCTGGCGCAGGTCCACGGCGAAGGCGTCTTCGTGTCCGAAGGCCAGCCCTTCGCGGGGCTCGCCGATCTCGATCCAGGCCGGCGGCTCGGGGAAGAGACACAGCAGCACGTCGGAGGCGAGGCGCACCATGCGCAGCATCTCGAGCGGGTCGCTGGGCGTTCCCTTGGTCGACTTGGCGTAGCCGCGCACCTCCAGACCGGGCCACCCGGCGACCACCTGCGAACGCAGCAGGAAGCCGGACGTCGCCCCCGTCGGCGCAGACGTCGGGCCGGTGCGCCCCGTGCGCGCCGAGCGCAGCGTGAGCAGCACGCTGTCGACCCCTTCGCGGATCGCCGGCCCGAGCAGCGCGGCGTAGAGCGTGTCACGACTCGACTGCACCCCGGCGCTCAGCGCCCCGTCGATCAGGGCGTCGATCGAGTTGGGGTCGACGAAGAAGAACCGGATCGACTCGAGCGGCAGCATGCGCGCGTCCGGGACCAGGTTCACGAACGGCACGCCCTCCAGCAGGGCGAGCTGGGCCAGCCACTCGGTGATGATCGCCATCTGGGTCGCCGGCGTGCCGTCGCCCGTCACCGTGTTGAAGCGCACGATCAGGGCTTGCACCGCGGGCTGGGCCAGCAGGGCCTTGAGCGCCGCGATCGTGTTGGCTGGTGGCGGCGCCGCCGCCGCGACCTGGGCGCAAGCGGCCGGCGCGGCGATGCCCTTGAGCGGGATCTGCGCAGCAACGACGTTGCTGAAGTCCCCGACGAGGTGATCCACGAAGGACTGGGAGAACAGGTCCGCCTCGAGCAGCTGCGCCAGCTCGTCCACCGTGGCGGTGTCGTCCTTGGACAGATCGACACTGCCCACCAGTTTGTTCAGGGTCGACGAACCGACCCGCTGCATGAGCAGGTTGACCAGGCGCCTGCCCTGGCGCCGCCACTCGAGCAGCGCCTGGCCGAAGCGCTGATCGGAGAGCGCCGCGAGGCGACCGGCCTGCCAGGCGACGGCGTACGAGTTGTCGAACAGTCCGTTGTCCTTGTCGTAGATCACCGCCTCGGACGCGCGCCTGTACGGCTCGCGGTTGGTGAAGCGGGGACGGGGCGCGGGCACCAACGGTCCGCGATACCAGGCGAAGCTCCGGTCGCCGACGCGAGTCTCGTAGGGGAGCGCCGCATAGCCCTCGGCGAGCGCCTGGGCGACCTTGGCCTCCCCGCTCCCCGCCGGAGGAGTCCCCGTTGGCACGGGGAGCCGCAGCAACAGCCCGTCGCCGCCCGTGGCCTGGTCGGCGATCAGACCCTGCATCAGGTCCCCGAAGTCCCCCTGCTCGGACAAGCAGGCGAAGTTCCAGCTGTAGAGCGAGGCGAGGCGCACGTGGGTCACACCCGCGGGCCAGGTCGGGCTCCCGGAGAGGAAGTCCTCGAAACCCTCGAGCGAGACGAGATGGGCGACCCACGGTGCGGCGATGCGCGCGTTCACCGTGGCGGGCCGGGTGACGCCCGAGCCGCCGCCGGTGATCGTCACCGTCGGGGGCGAGGCGTAGCCGGTGCCGTGGGCCGTGAGCGTCACGCTCGTGAGCTGGCCGCCGGACACCTCGGCCACCGCGACCGCGCCGGTGCCGCTGCCGCCGCCCCCGCTGAACTGCACGCTGGGCGTCTCGGTGTAACCGAGCCCGGGCTCCTCGATCGTCAGGGCGGCCACGGGCCCGGGGCCCGGACCGGGGAAGCGGTTGCCCACCACCACCGAGAACCAACCGGCGTCCTTCTTCTTCAGCAACTGCTTGTCGCCCGGGTCGACCTGGCGCACGTGCGCCAGCGGTGAGAGCTCGTCGACCGCAGGCGGCTTGCCGGGGACGAAGCGGGGCGTGAGTTCGGTGAAGGTGGCCGTGGTGATGTCGATCGCGCGACAAGGCGTGCCCCGATGCGCGCTCGCCGTGGCGCCCGCCCCGTCGCCACCGATGGTCACGGCGGGGTCGCTGGTGTAGCCGCTACCGCCCGCCGTCACCTCGAAGCCCACGACCTTGCCGGCCTTGACCACGGCCGTTGCCGCCGCCCCCGTGCCGCCGCCACCCGAGAAGGAGACGGTCGCGCTCGTGTAGCCGGAGCCGCTCGCGGTCGCCTCCAGCGCCGTGACCTCGTTCAACCGGTCCTGGAACTCGGCCGTGACCGCCGGCCCCAGCGTGCCCTTCGGCGGCGACACGAGTTGGGAGATGCTGTAGGTGCCGGCGAGACTGGGGTTGGCCAGCGCGCTGCCGGGCGGCGTGCCGGGGGGCACCACGATCTCGTCGGGGGCGAACAGCATCAGCGCCAGCCACGGCGTCTGCTTGTTACCGTCCTGGAGGAAGCGCTCCCAGGGCAGGGCGCGCTTGGTGAGCACGATGTGCGGCAGGTTCTGGTCGTAGCTGCCCGCCGAGCCCTTGGGCGGGAACGCGGCGTGCACGTCGGCCGCATCCATCGCGAAGCGCGGCGCGGCGATGCTGAAGGCCTGCTCCAGCGCGGGGCCGTCGGGGAAGCTCTGCTTGAGCGCCTTGCCTCCGGTGGCGACCGTGGTGCTCGCCACGGCCTGCTGCACGGAGACGCTGTAGCCACCGGCGTCGAGCACCGGCAGGTAGTTGTCGTAGAAGCGCATCTGGCCCGCGGGGATCGCTCCACCCGCGACCGCGACGCCCAACACGCGTTCGTTCGGCTTGCAGTGGGTCACGTGTTCGGGTTCCTCTGCATCTCGGATCCTCGGTGGCGCCTAGCTGACGGGCGAGCCCAGCATGGGCGGGGACGGGAAGCTCAACGCCACGTCGTCGACGATGCCCTGCATGCTGCCGTCGGTGCCGGCGTCGTAACCGAGGGCGGCCAGGGCCTCGAAGATGGCGGCGCGGTTGGCGACCGGACCGCTGGCCTCCAGCGTGGCAGCGATGGTGGCGAGCGAGGTCTTGTCCGGCGTGGGTTGCCGGGTGTCGGGAGCCCCGGGGAACGGCAGGTAGTCGTCGTCGTCCGGGTTGAGCGGGTCGTGCGCCAGGTTGTCCAGCGGTACCGGCGCCGGCCCGCTCGGGGCGACGAAGTTCGGGGTGATCCGCTCCAGACCCAGCAGTCGACCGGGCAGGGTCTTGGCCGCCGCGTCCGGCTTGGCACCCTGCGCGACCGGCTGCCCCCAGATCGCCTCGGGCACCTGCCCTGTCTTCACGTCGGACGACCACTCGCCGTGCAGGTCCTGCACCACGGCGTGGGGCGTGCCCGGTTCGTAGGTGACCGTGATCGTCAGCACCGACGTGGCGCACACGACGCCCATGGGACGCACGCCCACGTAGTAGCCGTCGCTGGCCCGGGCGCACTTGGGTGCGCTCTTGTCGGGCGGCACCAGCGCAGGCGGCTGCAGCGCGGTCGGAGCACTGGGCCCGGCCAGCTGCAGTTCGGTGAGTGGGAACGCCGTCTGCACGCTGAACGCGAACTCGTCGGCGCGCACCAACCAGCGGTCGGGCGGCGCCTGCTGCGCCGACTGCCCCCCGTTGAGGATGATGCTGCACACGTTCTCGAGCGGCACGACCGGCGCTGCTGCGCCGAGCGGCGCCCCGGCCGGTGACGGGGCGAGCAGTGCCGTCTTGCGCGTCGCCTTGACGTTCGGCTTCGTGTCCGCGGGCAGCATGCTGCGGAAGTCGTCGAAGGCGAGGTAGTCGTGGCCCGCGCCGGGGCCCGGCCCGAAGTGCACGGTGAACGACGTGATCCACAGGTGCACGCGCGCGCTGCCCCCGGTGGGCGGCCCCCACATCGTGAGGTCGGCACCCAGCTCGACCTTGATCGTGCCCTTGATGAACAGCAGGTGCACGCGCAGCGAGACGCCGATGCTCACGCCGATCGAGGCGCTGAAGTGGAACGGCTTCCACTGGATCAGGAAGTCACCGTGGGCGGTGAACCAGGCGCGCAGCGGGCCGCTGTGGAACTGCACCTCCAACGCACCGCCGCCCATCACGCACGACGGCGTCAGCGCGAAGTAGGCGCCGCCCTTGATCGACACCAGGTCGCTGACCTGCCAGTTGAAGCCCAGGCGCGGCTCGTCGGGGTACCAGGCCGGCTTCTTGAAGATCGGGTTGTAGCCGCCGACGGTGAGCACGAAGTCGCCCGCGTGCTCGTTGTCGCCGAACCAGGTGAAGAACGCGAAGCCACCGGTGAGGTGACAATGGGGGTCGTAGACGAAGGAGTTGGGCGTGATCACGGCCGAGGCCGAGAAGACGCCCTTGTCCGGCGCCAGGATCACCTCGAGTCCGAGCTCGACGTAGGCGAAGGTCAGCGGCCCGACCTGCGGCAGCTTGATGCGCGCCAGGCCCAGCACGGCGATCTCGAACTCGCGTCCGAACTCCACGACCAGCAGGGCGTTGCAGTTGATCAGTTCGAATGACGTGAACTGCACGCCGGCGGCGATCCAGTTGACGCCCTGCGCCGGCGGCACGTCGGCCTGGATCGCGGCGAGCGCCTGGGCCGGCGACGGGTCGCTGCCGCCCACCGCGGCGGGGTTTGTCAGCCCCGCCACGAGCGGGAAGTCCTGCACCTCGTCCTGTTTGGGCAGCTTGAGCGCGCGGTTGTAGCCGAAGCCCGCGGAGATGCCGGTGATGAAGAAGAACGCCGGCCCGCCGATCGGCGCGTCGAGGAATGCGAAGATGAACAACGACGGATGGCCGTCGAGCGAGGCCCACGAGCCGAGCGCCTGTAGCGACCACACGCCCGCCTTGATCAGCGCGGCGCCGTTGTACTCGACGATGTCCTCGCCATCGACGGTGACGTGCGCCTTGAACAGCCCACCGCTGATCTCCACCGCCCCCGCCTCGAAACCGAAGTCGAGGCCGTCGAGCCCGAACTCGTAGTCGTCCAGCGTGCCGGGCGACGCGAGCGGGATGCCGACCGAGAGCCCCTGCAGATCGACCGCGAGCGGGCCGACCTTCACGCCGCCGTCGAACAGGAACGACAGCACGTCGTGCGGGTTGGGATGGGGCCACTTGACGCCGAGGCTCTTGCAGTTGAGCGGGCCGAAGGCGCGGTTGATCGGGATCGAGACCTTGTCGGTGGGCTTCTCGTCGCTGCCGTAGAGCTGGAAGTCCACGTCGGTCGCGTTGGCCGGGTCGAAGATCTTGGCCACGGCCGCCGAGAAGGCCGGGTTGATCGCGGCCTTGTCCGCGCCCGCCCCTTGCTTCCCACCGGCGCCCCCACCACCGCCGGCGCCGCCGCCCCCACCGCCACCCGAGCCGTTCTTGCTCGAACCGGACGAGAGCAGGTTCTGGGCCACGGGGTTCTTGCCCGCGCCGCCCGCCAACCCGGCGCCCAACGGCAGGCCGACGTGGTCCACGCGCAGCGCAACACCCCAGGGGATCTTCGACAGGTCGGCAAAGTCGAGCGCCACCGAGAAGCGCGGCTCGAAACCGCCCAGCGTGAAGCCCTTCACGTCGACCAGCGACTTGTCCTTGCCGCCGGTGAAGTCCAGCCCCAGGCTCACCAGCTCGAGCCGCGGCTTGAACGACGGCGTGCCGTTGGTCTCGCGCACGAAGAACAGCGACACGCCCGGCGCGGGACTCGTGCGCTTCGGGTCGGCACGTTTGGTCCAGTTGGCCTTGTCGCTCTCGCCGGTGAGCCACTTGCCGAGCTGCAATGTGAGCGTGGGCTTGCCGGTCTTGGACGCCTGCTTGGGCGCAGGCGGTGCCTTGCCGCCACCACCCGGCTTCGGCTTGCCCTTCGACCCCGAGGTCGCGATGTCGGGGACCTGGAGCCGCAGGCCGTAGTCCACCACGCCGGTGGAGATGGTCTCGTCGACCACGTAGATGCCGCCCTTGCCGAGCTTGACCAGGGGCGTGGTGCGGCTGGCGATCACGCTCAGGGCTTCGGCGATCAGTTCTTCCGCGATCGTCGTGGCGCTCTTGCCCTTGAAGCTGGAGAAGTCGCCCAGGGTGTACTGGCCGCCACTGCCCGGCGCGACGACGATCTTCAGGTCGGCGAGCACCGCGCCGATCGTCTTCTTCGTCGACGGGATCGTCTTGTCCAGCCAGCCCTTCACGGTGGTCGTGGCCAGCAGTGCGTTGGCCCAGTTCTGGATGTCGCTCAACGCGGCGACCAGATCCTTGAGCGTCTTCACCGTGGACTGGGGCGAGCTGGGCTTGAGGTCCAGGAAGCTGAGCGAGAAGCTCGGCGCCGTGCCGTCGAAGCAGATGTTGCCCTCGAACTCGAGGCCGGTGAACGTCGTGGTGCCGGCCTTGAAGGTCTGCTTGGTGTCCTTCACGTCGAGCGCGACGACGACCGGGTTGTCCTTGTCGCCCGTGATCACGAGCGGCTTGCCCAACGGCAGCTCGAACAGCGGCGCCCGGAGCCAGACCGAGATCTGCACCGCATCACTCGGCGCGCTGAACGAGTGGAACAGCCCCACACCGATGGGCGAGGTCGTGTCACCGGCCTGGGGCAGCACGAAGTAGACACCGCTCGGCTTGCCGTCGTGTTCCAGGGCGAACCAGTCGGCGCCGGGCGGCGTCCCGTCCGCCGGCTTGCCCAGGAAGTCGCGCAACAGCGCCAGCAGGTCGGCGCGGTCGTCGGGGATGTTCTTCAGATGGGTCGAGGGGTCGTCGAACCAGTCGAGTTGCAGTTCGAGTTCCGCACCGACCTTCTGCAGCAGGCCGACCAGCAGCCCGATGTCGCGTACCCGATCGTCGAGCGCATCGGCCGCGAACTGGATGCCTGCCATGCCCCTGCCCCTCCCCGAACGTCGACCGACACCCCCTTAGCGGGATCGCCGCGTCGAAACGCAGCAAGACCACGCCTCGCGGCCGCGATCTCCATCCCACGGGACGGAGCATACCGAGCAATGCGCAGTTCGTGGGGCGCGATTTGCGCCGTGCCACGTGCCACGCCGGCGGAGCCCGGCCGATGAAACGACCCGTCGCGACGCCGCCCTGCTTCGTGTCGAGCGGGGTCGGCACGCGTCGCCGAGATTGCTACGGTTCCCGCGTCCTCGCCGGGAGCTCCGCGCCATGCCCATCGATCACAGCCTGCCCGCCGTCGCCGCCTGCATGCTGACGTTGCTGCTGGGCGCCTGCTCGCCCGTTGCCGACGTGGCGAACGAGCCCCCGGCGATCCACCTGGCCGAGCTGCTCACCGACGGCAGCATCGAAGGCACGACCACCGAAGAGTCGCTGCCCGAGCCCATCACCTGGCGCTTCGACGACCTGCCCGATCCCGACGAGAGCGATCCCGACGAGAGCGGCGCCGACGACGAAGCCGGCGACCAGCCGGGCGAAACCGAAGGCAACGGCGACCCGGATCCGCCGGCGAGCGGTGGCGATGTAGCCGGCACGGAAGACCCCGACGCCACACAAGACGCCGCAGTCGGCGACGGCGAGCCAGACGACAGCAACGACAGCGACGACAGCGACGACAGCGACGACAGCGACGACAGCGAGGAAGACGACGAGCCCGACCTCAGTGCCACCAACGGCTTCGAGGGACTGCACGACGTGACCGACCTGCGCGTCGAGGACGGTCGCCTCCTGGGCACCGGCGGAGAGATCCCGATCCTCCGACTGAAGGTCGACGAACTGGACTCGGACGACATCCTGAGCGAGATCCGCTTCCGCATGCGCGTCTCGGCAGGCACCCGGTTGGGAGTCAACGTCAGCACCCAGGAGAAGGTCGACCGGGACAAGCTCGCCAAGCGCGTGCAGCGCAGCAACTTCTGGCTGCTGTCGGCGGACATCGAACCCGGCGACGACCTGGCCGGCGTGACGCTGGACCTCTCCCACGCGCCGAGCACGAAGCTGAGCGAGATCCGCAACCTGTTCATCCAACCCACGGACGCAGCCGACGCCACCTTCGAGCTGGAAGAGGTGCGCTTCGTCTCGCGCAAGGAGAAGCTGGCGGCGATTCCGTCCGGCACGAGCTGGCAAGGCCTGGCGGAGATCTACCGCCGGGCGCTCGTGCTGCGGGCTCCGGAGCAGGCGCGCATCAGCATCGACCTGCCGTCGCGCCCGTGGCTCGACCTGGCCATCGGCACGATCGAGCCCCAGCCGGCCACGTTCCGTGTCGTCGCGCGCACGGCCGCGGGCGACGTGCCCCTGCTGCGCCGCACGATCACCACACCGGACCGTTGGGAAGAGGTGCCGCTCGACCTGACCTCGCTGGCGGGGCGCCACGTCGAACTCGTGCTCTCCGTCGAGTCCGAGACGCCCGGCACCCTGGGTCTGTTCGGCACGCCGGTCGTGCGCCAGCGCGGCGCCGATCCGCAGACGCAGACACCGGGGGCATCCCCCCGCGGCGTGATCCTCGTGCTGGCCGACACGCTGCGGCGCGATCACCTCGAGATGTACGACTACGAACGGGAGACCGCCCCCACCCTCGCGCGCCTCGCCACCGACGGCGCCCTGTTCCGGGACAACATCTCCCAGGGCACGTGGACCAAGATCTCGGTGCCCTCGATCCTGAGTTCGCTGTACCCGACGACCAACGGCATCGTGAACGCCAGGGACCAGTTGCCGTCCTCCGTGACGACTCTCGCCGAGGCGTACCAGGCCGCCGGCTACGCCACCTTCGCCACGTCGTCGGTGTTCTTCAGCGGCAAGCTGTCCAACCTGCACCAGGGCATCGACGTGTTGCACGAGCGCTCGTCGGTGGAAGACCTGCCGCACAGTCGCAGCAAGACCGCGCGCACGTTCGTCGACCGCCTGACGCACTGGATCGAGGAGCGTCGCGACGGCCCCTTCTTCGCCTTCCTGCACGTGTTCGATCCCCACGACCCGTTCACTCCCTACGCCCCCTACGACGACCTGTGGTCGGAGTCCGGCGCCGAGGAGGCCCACGACGAAGACGTGGAGACCGTCACCGAGTGGCAGGAGCAGAACGACAAGGAGGAGCAGGAGATGCCGCGCAAGAGCGAGCTGGTCGCCGCCGGCGTAGATCCCGACAGCTTCGTGAAGCGCGAGATCGACTGGTACGACGCCTCCATCCGCGGCATGGACGTGGAGATCGCGCGCCTGTTCGAGCGCCTCGAGGAGCTGGGGCTGGCCGACGACGTGCTCGTGGCCTTCGTCTCCGACCACGGCGAGGAGTTCCTCGAGCACGGCCGGCACTTCCACGGCAACACGACCTACGGCGAGATGACCAACGTGCCGCTCATGTTCTGGGGACCGCAGTGGGTGCCCCCGGGCACGGTCGTGGAGCAGACGGTGCAGTCACTCGACCTGATGCCCACGCTGCTCGACCTCTCCGGCATCGAAGCCCCCGAACTCGTCCAGGGCCAGAGCCTCGTGCCGCTCATGCGCGGCACGAACGAATGGACCCCGCGCCCCGCCATCAGCGAGCGTCACTTCAGCGACTTCCGCCGCAAGCCCGAGCCCGACGACCGGGAGTCGTTCTCGATCGTGCACCTCGGCTACCGCCTGATCCACAACGTCACCCGCCCCGACGACGTGCCCGAGTTCGAGCTCTACGACCACGTCGCCGACCCCAACAACCTCCACGACCTGGCCGACGCCGAACCGGACAAGGTCGAGAAGCTGTCCGCGGCCCTCGACGCCTGGCGCGCCTGGGCCGAGACCACCCGGCTCGACGCCGAGGGCGGCGACGCCGAGCTCACCCCGGCCGAGATCGAGACCCTGCGCGAGCTGGGTTACATGAAGTAACGCGTCGAGCGAGGACGCTTCAGCCGCATCGGCAACGCGTCCTGCTGCTCGGCCCCGACCAAGGCCCCCGGACTTCTCCAACTCGCGCCCCACGCCGACGTTGCCACAGACTCAGGGCCGCCGCACGAGCGCCTCGAGTCCCTCGCGGGCGATGCGCCGGGCGCCCCACGCCACCGCGGTGAGGTCGTAGACCGCATGCACGAGCATGGCGAACACGAGCGTGTTCGTGAGCTGGACGAGCAGATGCAGGCTCAACGCCCCCACCGCGACGGCGACGATGGCCTTGCGCCCCTGGCCCGCGTGCGCCACGGCGAAGGCCATGACGCACAACGCCACGGCCGCCCACCAACTGCCCGTGATCTGCGTGAGCAACGCGACGGCCACGCCGCGGTAGGCCGCCTCCTCGGCGACGCCGGCAAGCACCGCGACGACCGAGAACACGGTCCACTCGGTCCCCGTCCTCGGGATGATCTCCGCGCCCGCGCGCCGCTCGGATTCCGACATCCACGAGACGACCACCGCGTTGATCCCGTAGGCCAGACCCAGTGCAGCGAGCGTGAAGAGCACGTCCCAGACACCCACCGCAGGCAGCGCGAACAGCTCGACGTCCGCTTCTCCCGCCGCGAGGACGCTGAGCGTGAGCAGCAGCCCGAGCACGAAGAACGAGCCCAGGTACATCGACACTCGCGAGGACCCGGCTTCCCCGTCCTGCTCGCCGCTCGCCTGCTCGCCGCTCGCCTGCTCGCTGCCGTCCTGGTCGGCATCTTCGTGGCCGGCCTCGTCAGCCTCCGGCCCGTCGGCCTCTGCCTCGCCGGCTTCCGTCTCGCCGCGGCCACCGAGCAGCACCAGCGCCGGCAGGAACAGCAACACGTAACCCAGGAAGACCAGGGCTAGTGGCGAGAGAGCGTCCATCGACATGGTCAGCGCGTCGAGGTGCGGTCACAGAGCGTGACTGAGCGAAGGCGTCAGCCGCGCGGCGCCAGCTTGATGATCGAGATGGTGGCGCCCGTTGGATCGTTGATCACGGCGAAACGCCCGACCTCGGGGACGTCGGTGGGCGGGACGCAGATCGTGCCGCCCAGTGTCTCCACCTTCGCCGCCGATGCGTCGCAGTCCGCGACAGACACGTAGGTCATCCAGTGCGGGGGAGCCTCGCCCCACTCGCTGGTCATCTGCATCATCCCGGCCACGGGTTGGTCGCCCTGCATGAAGCTCGTGTAGGTGCCGGACGCCATCTCCTTCTCCACGGCTGTCCAGCCCAGCAGCCGGGAGTAGAAGGCCCGGGCCTGCGCCGAGTCCCGGGTGTTCAGTTCACGCCAGCAGAACGCGCCGGCCGTGTCGCCGCAGGGCACCCGCTTGTCCTTGTCATCAGCGCTCTGGAACACGGCGAAGGCGGCGCCACCAGGGTCGGTGACGACCGAGAAGCGCCCCGTCCCGGGGATCTCCATGGGCGGCATGAGCACCTTGCCCCCGAGTTCGGTGACGTGCTTGGCGGCGGCATCGCAATTCGCAACGCCCACGTAGTTGGTCCAGTTCGGGGGCACGCCCTCGAACTGCGGCCCGTTCATCTCGTACATGCCGCCGAAGTGGTCGGTCTTGCCGCCGATGAGCGTGTACGTGCCCATGCCCTCCCCCATCGAGTCGTCGTAGAGCTCCCAGCCGAACAGGCCGGCGTAGAAGGTCTTGGCGGCGGCGAGGTCACGCGTGGCCAGTTCACTCCAGCCGAACGTGCCGATGGTCGGGGTCATGGTGGTCATGGGCTCTCCCTTCGAGAACAGGTCGGGCGCCATTCTAGGCGCCGTGGCTGTGTGCGTGGCAAGCCGACCGAGTCATGCCACGAACTGCTCGACGACACGATGACCTCGGCGCGACGGTCCACACCTACCGGGGCGAAGTCATCGCCGGGCTTCCGCGGGGCAGGTGGGCGCGCGGAACAGCATGGTGACCCAAGGTCATACCGGTTGGAACCGGGCGGGGGACTGGTTGCGGGAGATGGACGCCCTGCGCAGACGGCTGCAAACCAGCGGAAGGAAGCCGACAATGGCCGCGTGAGCGGCCGTCCTCCGCGACGACCCAGGTCCCCTTCTTGATTGGATCCCCCTGTCCCACGACGACCGCCTGCGCGTGACGGTATCGTGAGGATTCAAACCTCGAACGTGCGCCATGCTCCCTTGTCTGTTCACCATCGCTCTTGCCCTCACCCTGCAGGCACAGGAACCGATCCGGGGCGACGAGCCATCGGTCGCGCCCGATCGCGCACCGGCGCCCGCGGACGAGAGCGGCTACGTGGGATCGTGGTCGACCAGCTTCGGTCCGCTCGAACTGGAGCGCGAGGGCGGCCGCTTCGTGGGCCGCTACACCATCGCCGGAGACCCCGGTCACCTGAACGGCGAGGTCGAGTCGGGCCGGTTGCACTTCCTGTACTTCGGGCCGGGCACCGACGGCGAGGGGTGGTTCGAGCTGCGTGACGACGGCAGCCGACTCGACGGACGCTGGCGAAGGGAAGATGGGACGGCGTGGCTCCCGTGGACCGGGCGACGGCGATCGGCGCTCACGGATCTGCCGGCGCTCCGGCCCGGCGAGCCGATCGAGGACAGGATCGACGAGTCGGTCCCGCTCGTCATGAGCGACGGGCTCGTCTCCTACTCGCTCGGAGCGCGCGCGCGCGCGCGGACCTACCGCCTCGAGGTCCCGGAGTCAGGGCCCTATCTCATCGAGCTGCGTTCGCACGACTTCGACACCTACCTCGTGCTCCGCGACGTCGAGGGCAACGTGCTGGCCGAGAACGACGACGGGCTCGGTGGCGTCGACGCGCGCCTCGCCATGCCCTCGCTTCGGACGGACGAACTCCACGTCGTCGACGTGTGCGCGCTCGGCGGCGGGACCGGCACGTTCGTCGTCTCACTCCGTGCGGAGACGGCTCCGCCGGTGGCGCCCGAGGCTGCGCCACCGAGACCGCTCAAGGACGCCGCGAACAACCTGAGGATGATCGAGGAGTTCCTGGGCAGCGAGCATCCCGACGCGGCCACAGCCGCGATCGAGCTCGCCTGGCTCTACATGCTGGAGGGTCGGCTCGACGAGGCCCTGGCGCTCTTCGAGCGAGCGCTCGCCATCCGCGAGCGCGCCTTCGGTCCCGACCATCTCCTCACGGCCGAGAGCCTCGGTGTGCTGGGGGGCGCGCTGATGGAGACGGGACACCTCGCGCGGGCACGGCCCCTGCTGGAACGCGTGCTCCGCATCCTGGAACGCGAACTCGGGCCCGACGACCCGGCGGTCGCCCGGACCCTGAGCACCTTGGTGGGCGTCCTCGGCGAGCAGGGTCTATACACCGAGGCCATTCCGCTGGCGGAGCGGGCCCACCGCATCGCGGTGGAGCGCCTGGGACCGGACGCCCCCTTCACGGCATTCTGCGCGATGAATCTCGGGTACGCCCGGCTGGTCCAGGGGCGCAGCGACGAGGCGCGGCAGTACCTCGAGCACGCCGTCGCGGCACTGGGCGCGACGCCGGGCTCCCGGCGTGAGACGGTCATGGCCCTGTTCGGGCTGGGCTGGACGCTGGGTGAGCAGGGTCTCTGGCAGGAGGCGCGGTCCGCGCTGGATCGCTGCCTGCGCCTCTGCGAGGAGACGTTCGGGCCTGACCACGTCTACACGGCGATCGCGCTGAGCGGGCTCGCGCGACCGCTGCGCGAGATGGGACTGCACGCGGACGCACGGCCGCTCCTGCAACGGGCCGCGCGGATCCTGGACGAGGACTACGGTCCCTGGCACCACCAGACCACGGCGGCACGGAACGAACTGGCGACGGTGCTGGCCGACCTCGGCGCGTTCGAGCCGGCCTTCGCCGAGGCGCAGCGAGCCATCACGTCTACCGAGACCCGCGTCGGGCGCGAGCTGAAGACTCTCACGGAGAGCGAGCGCCTGCGCTTCGCGGCCGAGCTGCGCTCGACGCTGGAGTTCTACCTGAGCCTGGCCCCGCTCGTTGCAGCGCCAGAGGACGACACCTACCGGCGCGTGCTCGCATGGAAGGGAAGGGTGTCACGCAGCCTGCTCTCCACCGAGCCGCCGTCGCCCGGGGAGGAGCAGGCCCTCGTGACCGACCTCCGCCGCGCGCAGAGCCGACTCTCGAACGCGTTCTCCCGCGCCGACGTCGCCGATCTTGCGACCCACGAAGCGGTCCTGGCGGCACTGCGCGAGGAGACCGGACGCCTCGAGCTCGAACTCGTGCGTCTGCAGGCGTCTCGCCGCGATGCGGCGGGAGAACGGGATCGGCGGGACGAAGAGGCGACACTGGAGGCGGTCGCGCAGCGGATCCCGCGCAACGCCGCGGTGGTCGACTACTTCGTGAACCGGGTCTACCACCCCGCTTCCTGGCAGGAGGACCAGGTGGTCGCAAAGGGCCGTTGGTCCGAGCCGCGGCTGACGGCCTGGGTGCTGCGGCACGGCGCGGACGCCCCCCGACTGACCCGCTTCGACCTCGGCGAGGTCGCCGCCGTCGAGCAGGCCACCGCGCGCTACCTGGGCGAACTCACCGGTCGGCCCGCCGATGCGCGCGGCGTCCGCCTCGGCGACACGTCGAAGGACGCGCCCACCGGCCCCAGCGCACCCGCCGACGCCGTGCGACGGCTCGTGTGGGATCCGCTCGCATCGGCGGTGGGCGACAGCGACCTCGTCCTGCTCTCACCCGACACCTTCTTGGGGACGCTCCCCTTCGAGACGCTGCAGCAGCAGGACGGCAGCTATCTCATCGAACACCGTGCCTTTGTGTATCTGCGGGACGTGGCGAGCCTGCCGTCCGCGGAGCAACCGGCGGACGAGACCGACCCGCGGCTCCTGCTCGCCGGTGGCGTCGACTACCGCGAGCGGGAGCCCTCCGCCGAACCGCGTGAGGCGGAGGCCGCGCGGTCCGAGGTTGCGCACCGCGGCAGCTTCGACGCCGAGTGGCCGCCGCTGCCGGCGACGTTCGCCGAAACCGACGCCATCGCCGCGCTGCACCGGCGCGCGGTCGGCGCCGAGGGCGACCGCGTCGTCCTCACCGGACGCGCGGCCACCGAAGAGCGCATCAAGCGGGAGCTGCCGGGCTGCCGCTACGTGCACCTCGCCACGCACGGGTACTTCCAACCTGAGCGTCTCGCTTCGCAGTGGCGCGAAGCCCGTGGAGAGGATGGCGCGCGACCTGCGTTCGGCATGGGGGCCGGCGGCGGACCGCTCGCGGGTCTGGGGCCCGGGCTGCTCTCGGGCCTGGTGTTCTCGGGCGCCAACGCCCCGAACGAGACGGGCCGCGACAACGGCCTGCTCACGGCAGAGGAGGTGCGGCACCTCGACCTCTCGCACTGCGAGCTGGTCGTGCTCTCGGCCTGCGAAACGGGGCTGGGCCGTCCCGAGTCCGGCGAGGGGATGATGGGCCTGCGCCGCGCGTTCCGCCAGGCCGGCGCTCGGGCAGTGGTCAGCTCGCTCTGGTCCGTGGAGGACGAGGCCACCAGCGAGCTCATGCGCCGCTTCTACGAGCGGCTGTGGACGCATCGCGAGAGCAAGCTCGACGCCCTGCGCGGCGCGCAGCTCGACATGCTCGCGGCGAACAGGCGCGACCTCGGGAACGCGCGGCCGTCCACCTGGGGAGCCTTCGTGCTCAGCGGCGACTGGCGCTGAGCGTGGTGACCCCAACGGGATTCGAACCCGTGTTGCCAGGATGAAAACCTGGTGTCCTGACCTGACTAGACGATGGGGCCAGCCGTGTGCGCGGTCGCCCGTTCGGGGCGCGCACGTCGACCGGGGATCATAAGCAAAGGGCCCCGGCGCCTCCACCGGAGCGAGGGCCGCGCGGCCCCCTCAGGCCTCGCAGATCAGCACCGGCGCGAAGTCGATGAAGTCGCAGGCGGTGAGGTGGTAGTGGACGCCCCGGGCCTGGCCGCAGATCTCGGCCCGGCGGGACAGGTCGAGGGCGTGGATGTGGCCGAAGACCACGTGGTCCACCCGGGCCCGCTCGAAGCGTTCGGTGAGCTCGTTGGGCGCCAGGTCGGGGGCCACCGGCGGGTAGTGGGTCAGGCAGATGCGGACGCTTCCGGGGGCGCCGTCGGCACCCGCCGGGTCGCCGGCGGTGGCACCTGAGTCGGCGAGGCCGTCCAGGGCGGCCAGGGCCCGGTCCAGGCGGCCCACCTCGCGGGTGTAGACCTTGAGCGCGGCGGCTTCGTCCTCGTCGCTCATCTCGGGGGAGATGGGCTCGCCCTGCCAGGCGATGTAGCCGTGCCAGGCGGCGGGCAGGCCGGGGACGTCCCACATGCGGGTGCCGACGATGGACACGGCCCCCAGGCGCACACCGTCGCCCTCGATGGCGTGCAGGCCCTCGGGCAGGGCCGCGCGCACCTTGTTGCGGCTGGTCCACCAGTGCTCGTGGTTGCCCTTGAGCAGCACCTTGGTGCCGGGGCGCTCGGCGAGCCAGGCGATGTCGGGGGCCGCGCCCTCCAGGTCCCGGGCCCAGGAGATGTCGCCGGGCACCAGCACGATGTCGTCGTCCCCCACCCGCTCGTCCCAGTTGCGAGCCATGGTGTCGGCGTGGTTCACCCACTGGGGACCGAAGCGGTCCATGGTCTTGCCCGGCGTGCCGAGCGCGAGATGGGGATCGGAGAGTGCGAAGACGCGCATGGCTTTCCCGCCGCAGTCACATGCCTACCATGGACCGCCCAGCCCTCGACCGAGCACTCCATGCACGCAGTGAACGACCGTCCCCGCGCCGCCGCGGAGTATAGCCAGCGCGGATCGACCAGGCGGCGTTCGGCCCCCGGGCGGGGGATGGGAGCCGGCGCCGCCGCGCTGATCGCGCTCGTGGGCGCCTGCGGCGGCACGGCGGCCGGCGATCCCCTGGACATCCTCTCCGGGAGCGACGCGCGCGCCGAGGCGGAGGGCTTCGCGTTCAACGAACACGCCCTGGCCAACATCGAGAACAAGACCGGCGGCTGGCGGCTGGCGGAGAGCGACAGCCCCTACCTGCTGCAGCACGTCGACAACGCCGTGGAGTGGTGGCCCTGGGGCGACGCGGCGTTCGACGAGGCACGGGCCCGCGACGTGCCGATCTTCCTCTCGGTCGGCTACTCCACCTGTCACTGGTGCCACGTGATGGAGCACGAGAGCTTCGAGGACCCGGAGATCGGCGCCTACCTCGCCGAGCACTTCGTCTCGATCAAGCTCGACCGCGAGCAGCGGCCCGACGTGGACGAGCACTACATGCAGGCCGTGCAGGCCTACACCCGCGGCGGCGGCGGCTGGCCCATGACGGTGTTCCTCACCGCCGACGGCAAGCCCTTCGGCGGCGGCACGTACTACCCGCCCGAGCCGGGCTTCGGCCGGCCGGGTTTCCGCCAACTGCTCGAGACCGTGGTCGAGGGTTGGAGCGGCGACCGCACCAACCTGCTGGTGTGGGCCAAGCGCATGGACGAGCAGCTCAAGCACGACCCGCTGCCGGCCGGCGGCGTCAAGTGGGACCCCGAGGGCGTGCTGGCCGCAGCCACCGACGAACTGCACGACAGCATGGACCCGGTCTGGGGCGGACGGCGCGGCGCGCCCAAGTTCCCGCCGAGCATGGCCATGCAGTTCCTCATGCGCCAACACCTGCGCACCGGCGTCGACGTGCTCGACCGGGTCAACACGACCCTCGACCGCATGGCCGCCGGCGGCATGCGCGACCAGGTCGGCGGCGGCTTCCACCGCTACAGCGTGGACGCCCAGTGGCACGTGCCCCACTTCGAGAAGATGCTCTACGACAACGCGCAACTGGCGTGGGTCTACGCCGAGGGCTACGCGCTCAGCGGGCACGTACGTCACGCGCGCGTGGCGCGCGACACGCTGCGCTGGGTGCTGGACGACATGCGTTCACCCGAAGGGCTGTTCTACTCGGCGCGCGACGCCGACAGCATGCCCTTCGACGAGGACGACCAGCCGATCGCGGACGAGCATCCCGAGGAGGGCCTGGTCTACGTCTGGACCCCGAGCCAGTTGATCGAAGCCCTGGGCCCGGAAGACGGCGCCCACTTCGCGCGCCTGTTCGACGTGACCGACAAGGGCAACTTCGAGCACGGATCCTCGATCCCCGATCCGGGCCGCACCCACGAGGCCATGGCGCTCACGCCGGGCGAAGACCTGCCCACCGGCCCCGCGTTCCTGAGCTGGCTGGAGCACACCCGCGCGCGCCTGCTCGTGGCCCGGGCCCGACGTCCCCAGGCCTTCCGCGACGAGAAGTGCCTGGCCGGCTGGAACGGACTGATGCTCAGCGGCCTGGCCCACTGCGCCAACCTGCTCGCCGACGTCGAGTTGGACCCGCCGGTGCCGGGCACCGAAGCGGAGGCCGCCGACCTGCGCCGGGCCACGCGCCAGGCCGGTCAGGCCATGCTCGATCACTTCGTGCGCGCACGCCTGCCGTCGGGGCGCATCCCCCACCAGGTCTTCGAAGGGCGGCCGTCGGGCGACGGCGACCTGACCGACTACGCGCTGCTGGGCCGCGGCCTGCTCGACGCCCACGCCGCCACCGGCGAGCCCGCGTTCCTGGCCGCCGCCCTGGAACTGGCGCGCGAGCTGGTCGCGCTGTTCGAGGACGCCGAGCAGGGCGCGTTCTTCACCACCACCGGCGACGACCCCAACCTGGGCACCCGCGGTCGCGAACTGAACGACGGCGCCATGCCCTCGGGTGCCAGCGTCGCGGTGGAGCTGCTGCTGCGCCTCGCACCCCTGGATGACAGCCGGGCGCTGCGCCAGGCGGCCGACCGGGCCCTCGGCCGCTACGGTCCGATGGTCGCCGAACGGGCCGCCGCGTGGCCCGCCATGCTGGGCGCCATCGACGCCGCCGTGGGTCCCCTGGCCGAGGTCGTGCTCGACGGCAGCGCCGACGACAACGCCGACTACCGCACGATGCTCGCCACCACCCGCCGCACGCTGTTGCCCGCGGCACTGGTGATTCCCGACGCGTCGGGCACGCGCGCAGCGCTCGCCGGGGGCGACGCCGACGGCGAACCGATGCTGCTGCGCGATCGGATGGCGCCGCCCGGTGGAGCCCGGGCCTGGGTCTGCCGCGAGGGCGTGTGCCTGATCCCGGCCAACGACGCCGACCAACTCGCGGAGCAGCTCGAGTCGATCACGCCGCGCTAGGTCTCGTCGCCCCCCACGCCGGCTCGGTCGATCGCGCCCTGCCAGCTCGGTCGATCACGCCGCGCTGAGCGGTGCATGCCGCGCCGCGCCCGCGCGTGGCCCACGCGTGGCCCACGCGTGGCACACGCGGGGCACACGCGGGGCACCGCGCGGAGCGCGGCGAGGACCGGACCGTCAAGCTCAGGAGCTGCTGGTCTGCAGCACGCTGATCGCGTCGGGGATCGTGCTGTTGGCGCCGTCGTAGCCGTCGTGGTTGAAGACGACGGTGTACTCGCCGAAGCCGGCCGACGCCCCGACGCGCGTGAGCGTCAGTTCCCAGCCGGTCTCGAGGTCGGCCTCCGTGGACGGCACTTCCACCGTCCCCACGGTGAAGTACTCGGGGGCGACGAGTTCGACGTCGAGCTCGTCCAGGTCGTCGGCGTAGGTGCCCTGGCGCACGTGGTAGCGCTCCATGGCCGAGTGGATCGTGGCGAGGTAGTTGAACGCCTCGCCGGCCTTGCTGCGCTCCACCGAATCGAGGAAGCGGGGCACGGCGAACGCGGCCAACACACCGATGATCACGACGACGACAGCGAGTTCGACGAGCGTGAAACCCGCGCGGCGATCGTGTGTCTGCGAGGCAACCATTTGTCGTATCTCCAGGGTCGAGTGGTGGGCGGCCCCGACCGCATTGCCGGAAGCCTGGGTCGCGCTTTTCTTTCGGGCAGGCGGCGCCGCCGACCTTAGGCTCACGCGCCCGCCCGAGCATGTTTTTGGACACGCGTGGCGATCACCACGACACGCGCGCCCGACGCGCCGGAGGTTGTCGCGGATTCGCGACGGCGAGTGTCGTCGCAGGCTCGGTGCGGGTCCCCGATGCCGGTGCGGTCCCGATGCGCCCGTGCACCGGTTCAGGCGTCGACGATCCAGCTCACGATGCGGGCCGTGTCCGACAGGTCGTCGACCAGCAGGTCGGGCTCGCAGGCTGCCAGCTCGTCCCGATCGAAGGCGCCGGTCGTGACGGCCAGCACGCGGCAGCCATGGGCCCGGCCGCAATCCACGTCGTGGGGCGTGTCACCCACCACGACCACGTCACCAGGCGCCACGCCCTCGCCGGTGGCCGTCCGGTAACGCTCCAGCGCCACGGGCACGAGGTCGCGCCGGTGCTGCCCGTCGCCCCCCCACGCGCCCACCTGGAAGCGCGCCGCGTCCAGGCCCGCCGCGTCGATCTTGAGCTTGCCCGTCTCGGCGTAGTTGCCACTGAGCACGCCCAGGGCGGCGCGGCCCTGTCGTTCGAGCGCGCCCAGTAGCTGCTGCACGCCGGGCAGCGCGTACGGGCGCTCGGGGTCGGCGTGCACCCGGAGCTGCTCGTCGAGCAGGCGCGCGTACGTGCTGCGGAAACGGGCATGGGACTGTTCGCTGTCCGGCACGCCGTGCGACGCGCACAGGTCGCGCCAGATCAGGTTGTCGAGCCGGCCGGCGAAGGTCACGCCGTCGAAGTCGGCCTCGATGCCGAAGACCTCGGCGAAAGCCAGCTCCATGCCGCGCTTGCCCACTCCGCGGCTGAACAACAACGTGCCGTCGATGTCGAACAGGACCAGGGTCACGAGAGCAGTTCGCGGGATTCGTTGACCGAACTCAGGAAGCGCTCGGTGTAGGACGCGTCCACGCCCTCGCAGATCGCCGTCACCTGGTCGGCGATGCGTTGGTAGTCGGGGTCCTCGGTCAACGCGCCGAACTCGCCGGCCAGGATCACCAGGCGCAGCAGGTGGCGCAGCACGAGTCCCTCACTCTTGGCCAGGCGCCGGGCGCCCACGAAGCGATCGAAGTCGCCGCCGCTGTCGAGGATCCCGCCGGCCACCCACTTGGTCTGCACGCCCACCTGTTCGGGCGTGACCAATCCGGCCTCGAAGGCGATCTCGAGCATCTCGGGGAAGGTGGGCGGGCGCTCCGGTTCCTCGTCGTCCTCCCAGGCGTCGTCGAAGCGGCCGCGGTCCTCGTCTTCGGCGGGCGGCTCGGGCGGGGTGACGGCCACGCCCATGGCGATCAGCATGGGTTCGAGCAGTTCCGTCTGCAGCGGGCCCTTCTCGAGTTCGTAGGGCAGGAACGCGGCCTTGGCCACGACCCAGGGCGTGAACAGCGCCCCCTCCAGGGCCAGCAGCTTCTCCGTCAGGTTGGACGTCACCAGCATGCGCTTGAGAAACGTCCCGAACAGCGGGTGCACGCTGCGGAAGCCGAGCAGCTCCTCGATCTCCTCGTTCACGTCGGTGAGCTGCCCCGCCTCGTCGAGCGAGAGGTACTCGAGCTGAGCCAGGTTGGCCAGCATCTGCCCGAGCTGTGCCTCGAACTCGTCGAGCTTGTCGGGCGCCGCGAAGCGACGCCGCAGGAACGCGCGGATCTGGTCCACGTCCTCGCCGTGCGTGATCAGGTAGACCAGGAACTGGTACGGGATCATCGAGCGGCTCGACAGGTTGGCCGGGCCGGCGCGGATCAGCGAGTCGAACTGCCCCGGATTCCAGTACTGCACCGTCTTGCGGCGTGACGGACGCTTGCGCTCCAACTGCTTGCGCGCGCGGATGATCGTCGGGTTGGTCGACTTGGGATCGATCTGGTCGTACTTCTGCTTCCACTTGGCGATGCGCACGTCGTCCTCGTGGGCCATGCAGTAGACGTAGCCCTGCGTGTCGAACTGCGGACGCCCCGCGCGACCGAACATCTGGTGCGCCGACGAGGCGGGCAACAGCTTGCGCTCGCCGGGCTTGCCCTTGAGGATCGTGCTCAGCACCACCGAGCGCGCCGGCAGGTTGATGCCCGCCGCCAGCGTCTCGGTGCAGATCACGAGCGGGATCAGCTTGCGCGTGAACAGCTCCTCCACGATCTCCTTGTAGGCCGGCAGCACGCCGGCGTGGTGCACGCCCACGCCGCGGATCAACATCTGCCGCAGCTTGGGGCCGATGCCCCGCGTGAAGTCGGCGCGCTCGAGGGTCTCCTCGATCTCCGCCCGGCTCGTCTTGGGGATCAGGCTGAGCCCCTTGAGCCGTTCGGCCATCTCCCAGCACTCGTCGCGCGCGAAGCAGAACACGAGCGCCGGCACACGGCTGGCGGCATCGTCGTCGTCGATCATGTCCACGAGCTGGTCGGTGAGCAGGCGTTCGTCGACCCAGGTGAACTCGAGCGGCACCTTGCGTTCGTCGCTCGTGATCAACTGCAGCGTGCGCTCGTGCTGCTCCCGCAGCCAGCGACAGAACTCGTAGGCGTTGCCCACCGTGGCCGAGAGCAGCAGCAGACGCACGTGCGCCGGGAGCAGCACGAGCGACAGTTCCCAGACCACTCCGCGCTCGAAGTCGTTGAAGTAGTGGAACTCGTCCATCACGACGCCGCTCACCTCGTCGAACGAGACCTCCGGTGACAGCAGGTGGTTGAGCAGGATCTCCGCCACGACCACCTTGACCGGTGCATCGGGGTTCACGCGGCGGTTGCCGGTGATCAGCCCGATGTCATCACGCGAGAAGCCCCAGGACTCCGCCCGGTCCTGCAGCTCGCGCAGCTTCTGGTCGGTCAGCGCGATCAGCGGCGTGGTGTAGTACAGCCGCTTGCGCGTGTGCAGCGCCTCGAATACCGCCGTCTCGGCGATGAGCGTCTTGCCCATGCCGGTGGGCGCGGCCACGAGCAGCCCGCCCTCGGTCTCGAACCAGCCCAGCACCGCCTCTTCCTGGAACGGATAGAGGTCGAAGGGGACCGCGTCGATGAACCTCTCGCAGATCTCGTCGCGGTCCATGGCGACAACCCTACTCGCTGCGGCACCTGCCGCGCGAGGAGTCGTGGAGCACCGGGTTGCGACGCCCGGCGCGAGGCGACGTCCGGCTAGTTCGTCGTGCCGACGATCGCGGGAGTGGCCGAGAAGCCCAGCAGCGCACCGGGGTCACTGATCCAGAACTGCAGGTAGAGGTTGGCACCCGGGGTCGATTCCTCGGGCCAGTCGCCCTGCAGCCGGATCGCCCCGCGCGGGTCGGTGACCAGGTCGATCAACTCGAGCGGCATGGGGACCATCACCCCGCCCTTGAACGGCGCGTTGAGTTGGGTCACACCCACGGCGAGTTGCGCCGGTGCGTTCTCGAGCGCTCCGGTGAGGTCGATCGAGTACGGCGTGTCGGCCTCGAGCGTCCCCAGCCCCTTGAGCTGGGGGACACCGTTGGTGCCGCCCAGGCCCCCGTCGAGCTTGCCCCACACCGTGCCCTCGAGCTGCAGGATCCAGACGGCGCCCTTCTGGTTGGCCGTCTCCGCGAAGCCGTCGTCGTCCAGGTAGGCACCCGATGCGATGTCGACCACGTCGTCCCCGTCGAGATCGCCCAGGCAGGCGCAGGACACGCCGAAGCGATCGTCGTTCTCGAGGTTGCCGTAGAAGTCGCCCGCGGTCGCGCTGATCTTCTGGTGGCCCTTGACCGAACCATTCGACCTGAGGAACAGGATCCAGATCGCGCCGCGGCGGTTGCCGCCGTCACTGTCGGCCGGGGCGCCGACGCCGATGTCCGGCACGCCGTCGCCGTCCAGGTCGCCCATGGCCATGGCGGACGTCCCGAAGTTGTCGTTGTCGTCGAGCAGCGGCGTGAACGGCGCGTGTCCGCTGAGGTTGCTCTGGGTGTGCACCGTGCCGTCCTGGTTCATGTACAGCAGCCAGGCGGTTCCGCGCCGGAAGCCGCCGTTGTCGGCGCGGTTCTCGCCCACGACGAGTTCGGTCACCCCATCGCCGTCGACGTCGCCGATCGCGGCGATGGCGCTGCCGAAGGACGGGGTGACGCCCAATGCCCCGGTGAAGCCGCCCACGCCGCCGCTGATCTCCTGGAACGCCTTGACCGTGCCGTCACTGTTCAGGAACAGGATGCGCACGCGATCCTTGGCGTTGCCCACGCCGAGGTCGGGCACGCCGTCGCCGTCGAGATCGCCCAGGCCGGCGACCGCGCGGCCGAACTGATCCTGCGGGCCGAACGCTCCGAAGGGCATCCCGCCCTGGGTCGAGCTGATCTTCTGGTAGCCCTTCACGTTGCCGCCCGGACGCAGGAAGAGCACCCACACCGCACCGACCTTGGGCGCCCCGTCGTTGTCGCGCGGTGCGCCGATGGCCACGTCTGTCACACCGTCGCCGTCCACGTCACCGAGCACCGCGACGGCCAGGCCGAAGTCGCCGTCCTCGGCCAACTCCCCATGGAAGCCGCCCGACTCCGCGCTGATCTTCGTGTGCGACTTCACGCTTCCGTCGGCGTTCAGCAGGATCACCCATGCCGCGCCCTTGTCCGGACCACCGTCGTCATCCAGGTACGAGCCGGTCAGCAGGTCCGGCACGCCGTCGCCGTTGAGATCCCCCAACGCGGCCACGCCCCGCCCCAGTCGATCCTGATCGTCGAGCACGCCGGTGAACCCACCCTGCGTCTCGCTGATCTTCTGGAACGACCAGACGCTGCCCGGCATGGCCGTGTCCTGAGCGGTCGCGGTGGGCACCAGGGCCCAGCAGGTGGCTGCCCAAGCGGCAGCGGCAACGACAGGGAATCTCCCCATGCGAAGTGGTTCCTCGTGGTGCGTAAGGGGGGTAAGAATGTGCCCGGAGAAGCTCGCAGACTATAAGCGACAAACCGCGTCATGGGAGCCCTGGACCCGGTTTCCGCGCGGTTCTCGCCCGACCGTTCTGCGACGCAGGCCCGCCCCGGGGGCTCCGATGAACCCCGTCCCGAGCGGGCCTGCATGCAGGCGGGACGCTCGACCGGCCCTACGGCAGGAAGTCGAGCTGGAGCGCGTTGGAGAGGGCGAACCCGGCCACCTGGCCCGGATCGACCGAGACGACCTGGACGAACACCGTGCCCGGGCCGCCACCGCCCGCGATGTCCTCCACCAGGATCTCGCCGTTGCCATCCGTGGTCACCGGTACCAGGAACGCCACCGGGTTGGGAACCAGCGTGCCGCCGAAGACCGCCAGCGGCGTGTTGCTGAAGCCCGCCACGAACCACGCCGACTGGTTGGGCAGCGCGCCCGTGAGGGTCAGGTCGGCGGCCGTGCCCGACGACAGGTCACCGCCGCAGACCTCGAGCACCGACGCACCGGGCCCGGCGAAGCCGAGATCGACCTGACAGACCGCCTCGGTCAGCAGCGGGAGGGCGCGGGGCAGGATGATCACGTTGGCCGTGGCCGTGGTGGTCATGAGGTCGGAGTCGGTCGCCTCCACGCGCAGCTCGTGCATGCCGACCGTCAGGTCCGCGACGGCCGCCAGGCGACCGGTGCCGAGGAAACCGTCCACGTTCGAGTACCACTCGAGGCTCGCACCGTCGATGGCGCGGTCCTCCAGGTCCCAACCGGAACTGTGCAGGATCACCGTGGCGCCCTGGGGGATGCGTCGACCGTTGTCGGGCGAGAGCACCTCGACCCACGGCGCGTTGCCGCCCAGGCCCTGGAGCTGCGTGCCGGGCGTGAGCGGCAGCGACTGGATGCGCGTCGTGTTCAGGCCGTCACTGGCCATCAGCTCGAAGAAGCCCTGACCGTCCACGAGACCCGGCAGCTCGGCCAGGTCCACGTCCACCCGGGTGTCGCTGGTGCTGGTCAGGATCGGCGCGAAGCGGGTGCCGTCGGGGCTGTAGCGCAGGTAGTAGGTGAGCGCGTCACCGTCGGCGTCGCTGCCCGCCCACGACACGGTCAAGCGCGTGTCGAACAGCTCGCTCGAGGTCGGTGAGGTGAACACGACCTCCGGCGCCGAGGCGCTGCGGGTCAGCTCGAACGGCGCGCGGTCGGGCGACGCGGGGTCGCTGATCTCCACGCGGTCGATCGTGCCCAGGCCGGTGAGCGCGAAGTTGAAGCCCACCGTCGGCACCGACTGCTCACTGTCACTGCCGCTCTCGCCCTGGCACGCGGGGCACTCGTCGAGGCTGCGGCGGATGGCGAAGGGCAGCTCGCGCACGAGCTGCTCCCCCACGAAGGCGCGCACCAGCAGGTCGCGCTCAGCGGGGGCGGCCGGCGCGGTGGATTCGACCGCTTCGACGTGCAGCACGTCGTTGAGCTGCAGCGCGCCGTTCTCCCGGTTCCACAACCCGGTGACCAGCAGCCCCGGCTCTTCCACCGCGGTGGACGCGTTGTTGGGGTTGAAGATCGGGTGGGTCATGAAGAACTCGTAGTTGAACGGCGCGACCCAGGCCTGGTGGGTCAGCAGCCCCGCCACCATGATGTCGTTCAGGTTGGCGGGCTTGACCTTGGGCAGGCTCTCGGTGATGGCGAGGTGGTGCTCGACGTCCACGCCCACCACGCTGATCGACGAGCCGTTGTGGAACAGCCCGAAGTTGTGCCCGATCTCGTGGGCGAACGTGCGCTGGTGGCGGATCGGCTCGGTGTTGCCCATCGACACGGGCCCGCCGATCTGCGACGTGCCGTTGTAGCCGGGCAGCGCGCCCTTCACCCAGCCGTACACGAGGTCGGGGATCGGCACCATGAGCTGGCGATCCACCACGAGCGAGTTGAGCAGCACCTGGCCGCCGGACGAACTGGCCACCGACTGGCCCCAGGTCTTCGCCGGCGCGTCGATGCGGTGGTAGTCCCAGTCCTTGCCGGGGTAGATGCCGTGCAGGAAGTTGTCGCCGTTGCCCGGGGCGATCAGCGCCGGGTCGGGCGGGCCGACCCCGGGGTTCAGATCGATCGGCGCGTAGGCCAGCTCCGGCACGTTCAGCTCGCCGAACGCCAGCGAGCCCGTGGTGCCGGAGTTGTTGGCCGTGTTCGTCTCGGTCACGAAGTTCGGGCCGGCGGGGTTCACCTCCACCGTGATCTCCACGTCGCCCGAGGCCGGCGGCAGGAAGGCGAAGTTGAGCGTGTCCTTCTCGAGCGTCGGGGACGGCGCGAGCTTGGCCAGGATCGGACCGTTCTCGGAGAACACCGGCGAGAACGAGGCCTCGGCGCCGTCGACGAAGACGCGCAGCAGCCCGTCGACACCGCCCACGTCCGCGGCCGCACCGTCCACCTGCACCGTCACGCGCACACACGTGGAGCGACCCGCGGTGAGCGGCGTGTTGCCGTCCTGCACCGCCTGCGTCACCTCGATGTTCGCCACCGACAGGTCCGGGGACCCGCCGCCCGGCAGTGCCCGGGCGACCGTGCCCAGAGACGCCAGGGCCAGCGCCGCCACCCCGATCCGGAGGGCCTTGCGGGAAGCGCGCGAGGCGCCACGGACGGGAAGCTGCTCGGTCGGGGGGTACGCCACGATCGTCTCCAGGGGCATGACCGGCGCGCAGGCCGGCTCGGTGACAGGGAGCATCGGCCTCGGCGGTCCTCACCGAACCGGACGGCGTGCACGCGACGACGCGCTCGCAATGCGCGCCGCGGCGCAACGCGACCACACGACGCTTCCCGCCGGCATCGAACCGGTTGCGTGGGGAATGACGCCGCGGCCGCGCTGGCGTGCCGGCAGGTCTTGGGGGGGGGACGTTCGGGGTCGAGGGTTCCCGACCGAGCCAACTCGACGAGCGCGCTCGTGCGACAACCGGCTCCGACCCTATGCCGACACCCGCCGATTGACAAGCGCTCGGCGCGTCCACATCGCGATCACACTTCGATGACATCGCAACGCAGGGCCCTGTGTCGTCCGGCCCCTTGCGTCACCCGGCCCCTTGCGTCACCCCGGCGCCTGTGCGTCACCCGCCACTGTGTCGCCGGCTCCACGCGTCGAGCGCCTCGAGCACCGCCGCCCGCTTCTCGGCGACAGACATGAACGGGGCCCGGGACAACTCCAGCTGCACCCACGGTCGCTCCCGCCCGTGGGTTCGAGTGATGTAGCCGCCCTGGAACGGATCGTTGATGCGCACCTCCCGGTCGAGCGTCCCGGCCAGCAGGTCCCGCAGCGCCTCGATCCACGGGCGCGGGCAAGACGTGCCCGCCCCGTCGCTCAAGCACGCCGCCGGTCGCTCCGCATCGGGATCCGGGCCAACCGGCGGACCGTGCGCCGCCATGGTGTGGCAGTCCACGGCCAGGATCACGTCGTCGTGCCCGGCGCTCAGGGCCGCGTGGTAGGGACGGTGGTGACGCGCGAGCAACCACTCGACATCGTCCGAACCCAACGCTTCGCGCCACACGGGCTCTCCCCAGCAGGTGTGTGTCTTGACCACCCCGTCGAGTCGACGGTCGTCCTCCGCGCGGTTCATGTCGAGCACGGCCCGGGCGATGGGCGTGGTGACGTAGTGCGCCACGTGCTCGGCGAGGTCGTAGATCGCCGCCGCGCCCTCGTCCCCATCGACGAGCACCTGCTGCGGCGTCAGCAGGCAGCGAGAGGCGAGGCGGTCGGGCACCTCGAGCCCTGCGTGCGGCACCGACAAGAGCAGCGGCAACGTCACAGCGAGCCCACCGCGACGGCGCGGTCCCTGGCGCGGTCGCTCACGAGAGCGGCCCACTCGCAGACCCGTCCCGCCGGGGATCGGCCACTCCGATGAAGCCGTAGCGGTCGCGCATCACGAGCTGGACGCAGCCGAGGTAGAACGAGTAAGGGTCGCGTTCGTCGATCTCGAAGCCGTACTGTGCGAGGACGCGGGGGATGTCGTCGCGAAAGCGCGCCGTCTCCAGCGACACCCGTCCGGCCGTGTTGCAGTGCAGCCGCGGTGCGTCCACCGCCTCGAACGGCGAATGGGTGATCAGGCGCAACAGCACCTGCAGCACGGACGTGACGATGCGTTCGCTGCCGGGCGATCCCAACGCAACCCATGGGCGCCGCCCCCGGAACACGATCGTCGGCGCCACGCTCGCCCACGGCACGGCGTTGGGCCTCATCGCATAGGGATGGGACGAGTCCTCGTACTCGAACGCCGACATGTAGTTGTTGTAGAGGAAGCCGAGGTCCGGCGTGGCGACCTTGGCCCCGAAGACGCGTTCGATCGACTGGGTCAGGGCGACCACGTTGCCGTCGCGATCCATGACGGTGAGATGGGTCGTCTCGCCGGTGGTCGCCGGCGGCGGCGGGCCCGGGTCCGGGCGCTTGCGCAAGATGCGCCGGATCTTCTTGGCCACCTCGACGGCGTAGCCCCGGTCGGTCATGCGGTGTTCGTCGACCTGGGCGTAGAACTCAGCATCGAACGGACGGTCCAGTCGGTCACGCGCCCCCTGCCGCATGATCTCGGCCAGCAGCAGAGCGCCTCCCGGTTGATCCGCGTCCCAGAGCTTCTCGTCGAACTGCTCGACCAGGTGCAGCATCTCCACCAGCACGCGCCCGGCCCCCGGCGGCGGGCAGGTGACCACGCGCATCCCGTGGAACTTGGTGGACAGCGGCTTGCGCTCGATGGGCCAGGGCACCTGAGCGAGGTCGTCCTTGTCGAGCAGCCCTCCGTTGGCCTGCATGTCCGCGTGGATGCGCCGCGCGATGCGCCCCGTGTAGAAGTCCTCGATACCCCTGCGCGCCAAGCCCTCGAACGTCTTGGCCAGCGCCGGCTGGACGAGCTTGGCGCCCACCGCGTGGGCCCTGCCGCTCGAGGTCAGGAACAACGGGGCCGCATTCCCCTTGCGCAGGCTCTTCGCCTCGCGCCGCGACAGGGCACGGAAGAGTTCCGAGACCTCGACCCCCGATTTCGCCAGCCGGATGGATGGCGCCAGCACGTCAGCCAACGTGCGCGTCCCGTACTTCTCGAGGGCGTAACCGAGAGTCGCCGGGGTGCTCGGCACCGTCGTGGCCTTGTACCCGAAACGCCGATCGGCACGGTCGAGGCTGCCGGGCGTAGCGTGGTTCGGCGCACGCGACGACCCGTCGAGGATGAACGTGCGGCGCGGATCGACGAGATGCACGAGCAGCACCGACTGTCCTCCCAGCCCGGACGCCTGGGGTTCACAGACCCCCAGGGCGAACGCTGCCGCAACCGCACCATCCACGGCGTTGCCGCCGGCGGCGAGCACTTCGGTGGCGGCTTCCGTCGCCCGGTAGTGGGCAGTGGAGGCCATACCGTAGGGCGAGAAGGACAGCCGCTGGGGACGCACCGTGCGGCGATCACCGAGGTCGACCAGGTCGGTATCGAGCGGGTCCTGCTTGCGGTCCTTCATCGAATCACTCGGCTCCATCCGAAGCGCTCAGCAGGGAGGCGAGCATCAGCGTCCGTTGGAGCAGGCTCGTGCGCTCGACCGCCTCGTCGGGGGTGTAGAGGTGGGTCGCTTCGGGGCCCAGCCCGCAGAGCACCGCCGTCTCGGCGGGAGCGAGCCCTGCCACCGAAGGCCAGGCAGACGACTCCCCCTTCACGGGGATCTCCCAGGACTCCGCGGCGCGTCGCAACTCGTCGAGCAGCCGGCGACTGGCGCGCCGATCACCGAGGGGCGGACGCTCGCTCACGCGTTCGAGTTCCCACTTGGGTCCACGCGAGCCAAGGCACTCGCGGATCGACGCTTCGAGCTGGTCAGCCAGATCCGCATCCCGGTACGTCATGAGCAACGTCCCCACGACCCGGTGCGGGAGCAGCATGGGAAAGCTCTCGGTCCGCAGATCCGAGACGGAGACGGCCCCGCTCTGGACCGCCGAGGTGAGGGCGGTGACCTCCACGACCTTCTGTGCCGCCCAGACGAGTGGTTCGGGCGCACGCATCCGGCGACCGGGCCGCCGCGGCTTGCCTTCGATCTGCAAGCGGTAGCGACGCTGTCCGCGACGTTGGGAGTAGACGTGTCCGCCGACCCCCCCTGGCCGCAGGACGATCACCCGACTGGCCCGCCCCATCGCCTTGCGCAACAGGTCCCGGCTGTAACGGGCATCGTTGCCCTCGTCGAGATAGGTCAGCAATCCGATGCGACGCTTGGCGAGCAGACGCAGGTGGCGCACGGCGCGCAGCGCATACTCCGCCACGACGAGCGGCCCCCTCGAGGTCGCCACTCCGTCGCCGAGAAGCCACTCGGGACCGCGCCGGAAAGCCTGGACGGGCATGCTCTCGGCCAGGGGCACGTCGAGGTGGGTCACGAGCAAGGTTCCACCGTCGAGCCCGGCGCGGGTCTGCCAGGTGTGCACGGATCGTTCGTCGGTGAGGTCTTCCACCGGGCGCAAGCCCAGTTCGGTGCACGTCTTGCTCAGCAGTCGGACCGCGTGCTGCAGACCGATGGGGTCATGGGTGCGGCTGGGTCGGCTCGTCCACTCCCGCAGACGCCGCTCGAGTCGATCGCGCCGTTGCGTGAGGAAGGAGAAGATGGCCGTCGGCGTGTCCTCGGTGCCGGGACCGATGGTGGGCGGCTGAGGCGTGCCGAAGTAACGGGCGCTGGCCACTTCGACCAGGCGATTGACGAGGTCGGGGAACTCGAGGCCGGCCTCCTTCGCCGCGCGCACGTAGGAACCCCGCGGCCCCATCGCCGGCAGGCTGTTGATCTCGAGGATGTGGAACTGCCCCGCAGCATCCAGGCGGAAGTCGACGCGCGCGCAGTCGGCACAGCCCACCGCCGCGAACGTCTTGCGCGCCAGATCCTGGGCCCGCTCGGTGAGCTCCGGTCCCAGGTCGGCCGGACAGCGCAGGGTGACCTCGCGTCCCGACTTGCCGCGTTTGTCGTCCAGGCTGTAGACCGTCGGACCGCCGGCGAAGTCGAGTTCCACGGGCGGCAGGGCTTCGGCCGGACCGTTGCCGAGCAGGCCCACGTTCACCTCTCGACCCTCGACGAATTGTTCCACGAGCACGGGCTGCTGGAAACGCTCGAAGATCACGTCGGCGGCGGCGCGCAACTCGTCGTCGCTGTTGACCACCTTGATCCCGAACGACACGGCCTCGTTCTTCGGCTTGACGATCAGCGGGTAGGCCAGATCGGGGATGTCGAAGCCCGGCTCCATCAGCACGGCGAAGCCCGGCGTGGGCAGCCCGTGTTGCACCAGGACCATCTTGGTCACGACCTTGTCCAACGCGATCGAGTGAGCCAGCGGCCCCGACGCCACGTAGGGAATCCCGACCATCTCCAGGATGCTCGGCACGTGCGTGTAGCGCGCCTGCCCCTGGATGCCGTACGAGACGTTGAAGACCATGCCCGGGCGCTCGCCCTTGACCACCCGCGGCATGAAGTCCTCGAGCTTGCTGATCAGGTCCTTGTCGCCCTCCACGGCGAGCGACTGGTGACCACCGGCCCGCAGCGCGTCCTCGATCGAGCGGATGACCGCCAGCCCGATCTTCTCCTGGTTCTGCTGACCGAACAGGTTGATCACCGCCTGGCTGTCGCGGTTGTAGACCACAGCGATCTTCATCGTGCAGCAACTCTTTCGAGACCGGACTCGCATTGCGGTCCGGTCGGTGGATGCTTCTGTGGCCAGGTGAGGCCACGAACACGGCCCGTGACGGGGCTCACAGCGCCCCCTTCCCGCGCTCGGCGGCGCTGCGCGCGGCCTGTTCCCGAGCCAACACCTGCATGTCGGTCACTTCGTCGTGCTCGTCGACGATCTCCGCTCCGAGCAGACTCTCGACAACGTCCTCCAGCGTCACGATGCCCTCGACGCCACCGAACTCGTCGAGCACCACGGCGAGGTGGACCTTGTCGCTCAAGAGCTTGTCCAACAGCACGTGCCCGCGCATCGTCTCCGGCACGAATTCGACCGGGCGCACCAGGTCTGCCAGCACGCCGTCCGTCTCGCCCGAGAGCAGAGCGTCCAGCACGTGCTTGCGATAGACGATGCCCCGGATCCCCTCGAGGCTCCCGCCCTCCGTGATCGGCACGCGACTGTGGCTCCAGATGTTGTCCTTCGGGTCGAGCGCATCGAGGCGCGTGTCCTGGGGCAGGAAGCGCACGACGGTGCGCGGCGTCATGATGTCCCGGACCTGCACGCGATCGAGCGCCAGGGCGTTCTTCACCCAGCGGTGCTCCTGGCTGCGCATCGTCCCCCCGCTCGCCGCCAGGCGGGCCATGATCACGATCTCGTCCTCGCTGGGTGCCGAGTCGCCCCCCGAGCCCGTGAGCATGCGGATCAGGACGCCCGCAGCCTTCACGACGGGCCAGGCCAGCCACACCATGATCTGCAGCGGCCACGCCACGAGGGGTGCGACGCGACCGGCGTAGCGCACGCCCAGGCTCTTGGGCACGATCTCCGCCACGAGCAGGATCGACAACGTGAGCAACCCGGTACCCAACGCCAGAGCGTGACCTCCGTCGCCGTAGGTCTCGGCGACGAGGCTGCCGAACAAGGCAGCACCGGCCGTGTTCGCGATCGTGTTGACCGTGAGCAGCGCGCTGATGGGCTCGCCGATGCTCGCGCGCAGTTGCGCCAGCTTGTGCGCACCGGGTCGACGCTCGGCCGCCAGGGCCTCCGCTTGTCCGACCGAGACCGAGTAGAGCGCGGCTTCGCTGATGGAGCAGAAGAACGACGCCAGCAGGGTGAGACCTGCGACGAGGAGGATCGTGGCCACGGTGGGTTCCCGGCTCGTTCCCCTGGTCGCTTCCGGGCGTCATCCAGCTCGGATCGCAAGGGACTGACAGAGCGCGAGCAGGGAGTCTAGCGAACGGTGAATGGAATCGCTCCCGTCCAGCGGGCCGATCACACAATTGGTTTCGTGCGAGCCCGAATCTCGACTCGCCCGGCGCCCGGCGGAATCATGCGCAGCTGACCCCGCCGGGGCGGCCCGGATCGGCCGGCACCCGCGTCCCGTTCGACTGCCGCGCAGCCGCAGGGTCCGCCCGCCCAGTGCCCGCGGCCGCCGCGCCGACGCACCCGGCCGACGCCTGACCGGGCACGGACTCAACCCGAGCGCTGCACCACCCAGGCCACGAAGCCAGCGTACGCCAGCAGCAGCACGGAGCCCTCGCCCCGCGTGATGCGGCGTCCATCCGTGAGCGCGAGCGGCAAGAGCAGCACGCTGAGCAGCACCATCAGGGCGAGGTCCACCAGTCCGCCCTCGGGCACGACCACCGGCGAGATGCCGGCCGTCGCGCCGAGCACGAACAGCAGATTGAAGATGTTCGAACCGACCACGTTGCCGACGGCGAGATCACCCTGGCCCTTGCGTGCCGCGAGCAGCGACGTGGCCAGCTCCGGGAGACTGGTGCCCACGGCCACGATGGTAGCGCCGATGACCACGTCCGGAATGCCGAGACTGGTCGCCAGGACGATGCTCGCCGTCACGGTGAAGTGCCCACCGAGCGCCAACCCCGTCAGCCCGCCCACGATCAGCAGCGCCGACACGGTGCCTGAAGTCGGTGCCCCGCTCACCTGGGGGATCTCTCCCGTCTCGACGAGCATGGGGTCGGTTCCGCGCCCGCGCAGGACATCGGCCACTGTGTAGTAGATGAAGATGCCGAACAGCAGCAGCAGGATCAGACCGTCCCCCCGCTGCAGCGCGTTGGAGGCCGCCCCCTGGAGCGACGTGTCGATGCTCAGGATCAGCGCAGCGAAGCCCGCCATGATCATCATCGGGATCTCGCGTGTGACCAGCGAGCTGTGGACGCTGAGTGGGGTGACGAGCGCCGTCACGCCCAACAGCAACCCGATGTTGGCGGTGTTCGAGCCCACGACGTTGCCGAACGCGATCCCGGCACTCCCGTCTCGAGCCGCCAGGATGGAAACGACGAGTTCCGGTGCGCTCGTGCCGAAGGCCACGACGGTCAGACCCACCGTCGTCGGGGAGAGGCCGTACTTCGCAGCCAGCGCCGACGCCCCGCGGATCAGCGCATCGCCACCGACGACGAGCAACACGAGCGCGCCCAAGAGCACGAGTACCTGGGTGAAGTCGATGCGAGCTACCCTTCCAAGTCGGGAGCCTGCGGCTCGGGCGAACTCACCTGGATCGGTGCGTCCGCCGTGCGCAGGTGGAGGTCCCGCTGCGGGAAGGCGATCTCGATGCCCGCATCCCGGAAGGTCCGATCGATCGCTTCGTTCAGTTCGGTGATCGCCCGCAGGCGGTTGTCGAGATCCGGGAGGAAGCAGCGCAAGATCAGGTTCAGGCTGCTCTCGCCGAAGGTGTCGAACGTGGCGACGGGCTCGGGTTCGTCGAGGATCAGCGGATGGGCTCGCGCCACGCGCAGCAGCAGGTCACGGGCGCGGATCGTGTCCGAGCCATAGGCCACGCCGATCTTGATCACGATCCGGTTGAGCTGGTCGCTCAGCGTCCAGTTGAGCAGTTTGCCGGTGATCAGCTCCTTGTTGGGAACGACGAACTCCTTTCGATCCCAGTCGCGCACCGTGGTGGCCAGGACGCGGATGCGCATCACCTTGCCGCTGACTTCTCCTACGGTGACGATGTCGTCGACGCGGATCCGTTGCTCGAACAACAGGATGATGCCGCTCACGAAGTTGCCGAAGATCTCCTGCAGCCCGAAGCCCAGGCCCAGGCTCATGGCCGCAACGAGCCACTGCACCTTGCTCCACCCGATGCTCACGGCCTGGAACGCGAGGATCAGCCCGATGGTCGAGACGAGGTAGCGAGCGCAGGTCGAGAGCGCGTAAGCCGTCGAGGAACCGAAGGGCAAACGCCGGAACACGACCACATCCAGCAACCCCGGCAGGTTCCTCGCGGTGGAGAAGGTCAGGACGAGCACGGCGATGGACAGCAGCAGGTCGGCGAGGGAGACGTCCACCGCCTGCAATGCAGGGGCCGTGAGGAGAGCAGGTGTGGCGGTGGCGACCGGCGCGACCTCGACCATCGTGGTCCAGAGCGGCACCCGGCGCAGGGCGCCGAAGGCCGGCAAGGTGTCGGCCCAGATCAGCCACACGCCGACGACGAGCGAGAAAGCGACGACGGCCTTGAGCAAGTTGCGCGCCTGCAGGTCGATCGAGTCCAGGTCGAGTTCGGTCCCGACGGCCGTCGCGGCGGCGAGCGGATCCCCGTCCGAAACCGTTGCGCCCGGCACCTGCCCTTCCTCGTCCGTCGTCCCGACCGCGCCCGCCTGCTGGGCCGCGAGGGCGAGCAGCGCCTGCCGCCGCTCGAGTGCCAGCCAACGCCGCGCGAGGCCGTGCCCCAAGAGGAGACACAGGACGAGTGTCCACGAACTGAGCAGTTCCAGCCCGAGCCGGGCGGCCGCGTACTGGTAGCCGAGCAGTGCCGCGACGATCAACACCACCGGCATCAAGAACGCCACCAGGAACCACACCCCGGCCAACCGCGAGAGCCATCCTCCCGGGTGGCTGCGCGTCACACCGAGCATGATCGCCCCCTTGGGACGCAGGACACGAGCCACGAGCACCGCCAGGGCCGTGTACGCGACGACCAGTGAGAACCGCCCCAGCGAGGCTCCGGACTGCTCCCAGTCCAGCGCGTCGAGGAGCAGGGACACGAGCAGGCAGGGGACGGCGATCAGTGCGAACAGCGTGACGTTGCGCCGCGCCACCCGGGTCGACGCCACCGGCCACCGGAAGTGCGCCTCGGCCAGTCCCAGTGGTTGACACATCGCGAGCAGCAACGAGATCGGCGCCAACACGAGGCCCAGCTTCGAGAGGGACTGCGCGAACGCCGCCGGCACTTCGAAGGCGCTCGGCCCCAGGAACCGCCCGGCGAGCGCCAGCGCCACGGGCCAGAGTGCGGCGATCACGAGCGTGAGCAGCGCCGCCGTCAAGGTCTGCGCAAGGTCCGCATCGGGGGTCGACTTGACCAGCTCGCCCAGCTTGCGGATGCGACGTCGGGCCCAGGGTCGGACCAGCACGAGCGCCAGCACCAGGACGGCAGCTCCGAGCGCTTCCCCTGGTGCGGCCTCCGCGCGCAGTGCGAAGGCGGGCGCGATGTCCTTCCACGTGGCGGGCAGCAACAACTGGGCCAGAGCCTGGGCTGCGTCGGTCAGGTCGCTCGGCGCCACCCGATGCGTGCTCCGCACCCAGAGGATGCGCTCGTCGATGTAGAGCGCGTACTCCTCCGCCGTCGTTCGCAACTGCCGCTGCGCGGAGTCCAGGTCCACGAGCTGATCGAAGTAGGCGCCGGTCACACTGATCGCCTCGTCGAGCAACGCGCGGCGCCGGGCCGTTTGCTCCAGGAGCGCCTCGCGCAGGGCGGGCAGGGCGTCCGCCGACGGGACCTCGGCCGCAGCCTGGACCTGGAGGTCGACGTAGTGTTCGAGGTTCGCGAACTCCGCCCGTTCGTCCTCCAGCCCGAGCAGCGCGCCCTCGATCTCGGTCAACCGCTCCTGGCGCGCGACGAGTTCCTGACGAGCAAGACTCGCCTCCGGCAGCAAGGCTCGCTCTCGGCGCAACAGCGCCGCGATGGCATTCGTGAAGCCGACCCGTTCGACCTTGGCCAGGACGCGACTCTTGCGTTCGGCAAGGCCTTGAAGACTGCGCTGCAACTCGGCGAGGCGGGCCGCATCGCGCTCCGCCGCGGCGGCCCGGGTGTTGCTCTCCTTGATCAACTGCGTGTTGGCATCGACCAGGGCCCGCACCGTGGGGTGAGCGTCCTGTGCCGTGCGCCGGGCGCTCTCCGCCTGCCGTTCGGACAGCTCACGCGCTTCGCGACGACGAGTGGCCGTGGCCTGGCGATGGGCCTGGACCGCGCCCTCGACCTCGACCAGCCGCCGCGACGCGAGGTCCTCGCGCGCAGCAAGCAGTTCGGCCCGGGCGTCGTAGCTCTCACGTTCCCGCTCGAGCGCGACGATCTCGGCCTCGATGGCTGCCCGGGCCGCCTCCTGGAACGTGCGCTGCGCACCCTCGAGGTCGCTCCTCACCGCCGGCTCGCCCGGCGCGGGCAGGGCCGCGATCCGCTCGCGTGCGGAGGCGATCAACTTGGGGATGTCGGTGCGTCGCGTCGCGCGCCGGTTGCGCTCGGCCTGCAGGTCGGCCACCGCCTTCAGGGCCTCTTCGAGGGCGCTCTCGGCTCGCGCGGCGGCTGCCTCGAGTTCCTCCGCGGGCCCCTCCATGCGGAACGGATCGAGTTGCGCAGGAGGCAGCGCCAGTTGGGCGCGGGTCTCCTCGAGCCGGCTGGGCGCCTCGTCGCGAGCCGCGACGAAGTCGGCCGCCACTCTTCGGTGGGCCTCTCGAGTGCGCACCTCCGCCAGGGTCTTGCGCCAGGTCTCCACGAGCTGGTTCTGGAGCGCAGCGTCCAGGTCCGTCGCGGCGGTGAGCGCCGCGATGCGGTCCAGCGCACTCTGCTCGGTGAGCTCGGGCAGTTCGGTGGGCGCGTCCTGGGCGAACAGACCACCGGCAACGCTGAACAGGACGAAGACGGCGACGAAGTGCAGGTGCAACCTCGGCTCCAGGATCCGGGCGAATCGCATCAGGCCGACCGATGATGTGGCGTTCGGGTCGGTGATGAAGACGCCGGGCGAACTCCCCGGGGTCGACCAACGCTCGTGACGAGGCTTGGGCGCGGCCGTCACTTCACGCTCGACCATCGTCTTCTGGCTCCTCCACTGCCCCGGCGAGAGCGCCGACAACCCGGCTCCGACGCCATGCATGTTCGCCCTCCCGCAAGGTGATCGCCGGAGTGCGCTCGCCGAGCGTAGCTTCTGCCCCCTCGGAGTGGCGAGGTGTAAGCGACATGGCCCTGCACGCACGGCAGAGGAAGCGAAGGGCTTCAGCCCACCAACCGACCCAGGTTCACCAGGGCGTCGCCCCGATACACGACGGGGCTGCGCGCCAGGCCCACGACCATGCCGGCGAAAGGCGCGAGCACGGGGAACTGTTCCTCGCCGAACGGGTCGGCGATCGACCCGATCAAGCCGTCCTCCTCGACGCGATCACCCGCCTCGACGCTCAGACGCAGCAGGCCCGCATGACGGGCCCGGACCCACGAACTCGACTCCACGCGCAGGCTCGGAGCCGACTTGCCGCGGTGGCTCTTGCCGTGCCACATGTCGAGGCGACGCATCACGCGCAGGACTCCGCGTACGCCGGTCGTGATGGCGCCCCTGTCGAAGCGATTCGCCTCACCCGCCTCGTACACCAGGACCGGGATACCCCGCTTCCCGGCGGCGGCGCGCAGGGAGCCCTGGCGCAGCGGCGACTCCATGATCAGCGGGGCGCCGAAGGCCAGGGCCAGTTCCTCGGCCATCGGCACCCGCGAATCGGTGCGTATCTGTGGCAGGTTCTCGCGCTGGTTCGAGCCCGTGTGGAGGTCGATGCCGTACTGGCAACGGGAGACGACCTCGGTCATGAACAGGTGCGCCAGCCGCGCCGCCAGCGAGCCGTTCTTCGAGCCGGGGAAGGAGCGGTTCAGGTCGCGGCGATCCGGCAGATAGCGCGACTGGTGGATGAAGCCGAAGACGTTGAGGATCGGGACGGCGAGCAGTGTGCCCTGCATCGACTTCGGGTCCACCTCGTCGAGCAACTCGCGGATGATCTCGACGCCGTTGAGTTCGTCCCCGTGGATCGCAGCGCTGACCCACAGGCACGGCCCGGGACGAGCGCCGTGCATCACGATCAGCGGCAGGTCCATGCGCGTCCTGGTCGGGAGCCGCGCGACGGCGAGGTCGAGCCTGCGCGTCTCACCGGGAGCCACCGACTCCCCTCCGATCACGAAGGGCGACGCCTGCTTGCGGCCCCTAGCCTTGGATGCGGTCACGGGTCTTGCCGGGCGAGGCGTTCTTCTCGATGAACTCCACGATGGTGTTGGCAACGTCCACACCGGTCGACGTCTCGATACCTTCCAGCCCGGGCGACGAGTTCACCTCCATGACCACGGCCCCGTGGTTCGAGCGCAGCAGATCGACGCCGGCGACGCGCAACCCCATGGCCTTCGCGGCCCGCCGTGCCGTGCTGCGCTCTTCCGGGGTGAGCTTGATGGAGCTCGCACTCCCTCCGCGGTGCAGGTTGGAGCGGAACTCACCTTCGGCTGCCTGTCGCTTCATCGCCGCCACGACCTTGTCGCCCACGACGAAGGCGCGCACGTCGGCGCCCTTGGCCTCCTTGATGAACTCCTGCACGAGGATGTTCGCATCGAGACCGCGGAAGGCCTCGATGACCGACTCAGCCGCCTGACCCGTCTCGCACAGAACGACTCCGATGCCCTGGGTGCCCTCGAGCAGCTTGACCACCAACGGGGCGCCGCCGACGAGCTGGATCACTCCCTGGACGTCCTTGGTGGAGTGCGCAAACCCGGTCACGGGCAGGCCGATCCCGCCCCGCGCCAGCAACTGCAGGCAGCGCAGCTTGTCGCGCGAACGGGCGATCGCCTGGGACTCGTTCACGGCGTAGACGCCCATCATCTCGAACTGCCGCACCACGGCGGTGCCGTAGAACGTGTGCGATGCGCCGATGCGCGGGATGACCACATCGACATCGCCCAGGTCCTCGCCCTGGTAGATGATCCGGGGTCGGTGCGAAGCGATGTCCATGTAGCAACGCAGGTAGTCCACGATCTGGACCGTGTGCCCGCGCGCTTCGGCTGCGTCCTTGAGGCGTGAGGTGGAGTAGAGCGATGCCTTGCGGGACAGGATGGCGATCTTCATGAGCGTCGTGCCTTCTTCTTCTTCGATCGTTTCTTGGGGAGCCCACCGTAGAAAGAGCGACCACCGTCGACGAGAAAGTGGTCTCGGAGAGCAAGACGGCCCAGGAGCATCCGGAAGCCCATGGCGTCGCGCCGCGTGAGTGTGACTTCAGTCTTCAATCGCTCGCCCATGACCTCGACCGTCGTCTCGATCACGAGCCGCCTCTGCGCTTCTCCGCTCGAGCTGCGCACGGACCGGCGGTCGACCAGCGGAGCCTCCGCTTCGATCGACTTCGCCGCAGAGCGTTGCACCGGATAGACCTTGAAACGCACCCAGTCCCGACCTCGGCGTCGGAACACGGTGATGTCGTACGCGTGCAGGGCGGATGTTCGAGCCCCCGTGTCGACCTTCGCCTTGATCGCGCCGACCCCCAGGTCCGGCAGGGCGACCCACTCTCTCCATCCAATCGTACGGAGCTCGCGAGACCGACGAGCGGAGGCGGATCGGGAAGGACTCATCGAAGGACACCCGACATGGACCACGGATCCTACCATCCACGGGCACCGCGCCAGGCGGTCCTCCGCAAGGACATGCACCTCGAGATCGGTCCTGCAACTTCACTCGCGCAGCACGACATCGTCGCCCGAGCAGCGACGGCCTGTTCGAAGACAGCAGCACGCGCGCACGGCAGAAGGTGGTGGGGGCGGTGGGACTCGAACCCACGGCTCACGGCTTAAAAGGCCGTTACTCTACCGACTGAGTTACACCCCCGACGGCGCCGCCGTGCGCGCCGCGCGCACGGGTGTTCGCTCGGTGTGTCCTGCGGATCCGGAAGCGCTCAGACTTCCTGGATCTCCTTGATGCGCGCCTCGGAGACCTTGTCGATCTCGGCTTCGGAATCCTTGGTGAGCTTCTGGACCTCATCCTTGGTGTCGCGCTCGAGGTCCTCGCTGAGGTCGCCCGCTTTGCGCGCGGCCTCCACCGACTTGTTGGCGTCGCGCCGGATGTTGCGCACCGTGACGCGCGCCTCTTCGGCGAGCTCCTTCACCCGGTGCGTCATCTTGTCGCGCTGCTCCTGGCTCATCATCGGCACGTTGAGTCGCACGACCTTGCCGTCCGACTCGGGCGTGATGCCGATGTCGCTCTTGAGGATCGCCTTCTCGATCGCGCCGCACATGGACGGATCGAACGGTTTGACCGCCAGCGAGCGGGCGTCGGGCGAACTGATCGTCGCCAACTGGTTGAGCGGCATGGGGCTGCCGTAGGCATCGACGCGGATGTTCTCCACCAGCGCCGGCGTGGTACGCCCCGTGCGCAGCCCGCGCAGGCTCTCGGCGAAGAACTCCACGCCCTTCTTCATCTTGTCGGACGTCTCGAGGATGATCTCGTCCTGACCCATGGCGACTCCCCGTGGCAAAGGGGCCGTCAGCACGGCCCTTGGTGCGGATTCGTGAGGCGGCCGGCGTGCCCGACGGCCGTCGTCGAGACCTTACGCTCAGGCCACGGGGCAAGACAAGCGCGGGCCCGCGCGACACGGCCTGCCGGCTGCGACGAGTGGACGTCGCGCCGAGAGGGCCTCAGGCCTCGACCAGCGTGCCGATCTCTTCGCCACGCACGACCCGCTCCAGATTGCCGCGGGTCATCACGTCGAAGACGCGGATCGGCATGCGGTTGTCCATGCACATGGTGATCGCGGTCAGGTCCATCACCTTGAGATCGCGGGCGAGGACGTCGCGGTAGGTGAGCCGGTCGAAGCGCTGCGCGTCCGGATTCTGCTCCGGGTCGCTGTCGTATACGCCGTCGACACGGGTGGCCTTGAGCATCACGTCGCACTCGAGTTCGTTGGCGCGCAGGGCGGCGGTCGTGTCGGTGGTGAAGAACGGGTTCCCGGTGCCGCCCGCGAGGATCACGACGCGGCCCTAGTCCTGGTGCCGCAACGCCCGGCGCCGGATGTACGGCTCGCAGATCTGCATGGCGGTCACCGCCGACATGAGCCGCGTCTGCACGCCGTTGCGTTCGAGCCCGTCCATCAACGTGAGGCCGTTGATCATCGTGGCGAGCATGCCCATCTGGTCGGCCGTGGCGCGCACCGAGATGGTCTCACTCAGCTCGCGGCCCCGGACGATGTTGCCACCGCCCACCACCACGGCCACGCGACAGCCGGAATCCAGCACAGCCCCCATCTGGCCTGCGATGACGTCCACGGCATCGCGCGAGACCCCGCGCTCACCGTCAGCCGAGAGAGCTTCCCCGCTCAGCTTGAGAAGCACACTGCGATAGGCCACAGGCTGGTTCCCCCGACGCGCGCGTCCCTTCCGGGACGGCAGGGCCGTTGAGGTGCATGAACTCCCGGGCGCGCACTCACACGCGCCCGCGAGCGCAGTCAGCTCGCGCCGACGTCGAAGCGCGCGAAGCGGCGGATCTTGATGTTCTCACCGACCTTGCCCACCGTCTCGGCGCGCAACTGCTCGATCGTCTTGCTGTCGTCCTTGACGAACGCCTGCTCGAGCAGGCAGTGGTCGGCGTAGAACTTGTTCAGGCGACCCTCGACGATCTTCTGCTGGATCTCGGCCGGCTTGCTCGTGTCGATCTGTGCCGAGAGGATCTCGCGCTCCTTGGCGATCTCCTCCTCCGGCACGGCATCCCGGTCGAGGTGACGCGGCGCCATCGAGGCGATGTGCAGCGCGATGTCCCGGCAGAAGCCCTGGAACTGCTCGGTCTTGGCGACGAAGTCGGTCTCGCAGTTCACCTCCAGCAACACGCCGACGCGGCCGTTGTGGTGGATGTACGACGAGACGAGGCCCTCGGACACGTCACGGCCGGCCTTCTTGGCGGCCGTCTGGACGCCCTTCTTGCGCAGCCACTCCAAGGACTTCTCGAGGTCGCCGCCGTTTTCTGCGAGCGCTTTCTTGCAGTCCATCATGGGCGCGCCGGAGCGATCCCGGAGTTCGCGGACTTGCGTGGCGGAGATGGTCGTGGTCATGCCGGAGTCTCGGGCTGCGGTGCAGGGGTGGCTTCGGGAGCGGCCGCCGGTGCGCCTCCCGCCGCGGGTTGGGCGGGGGTGGTTCCGGCAGCGGTCGCCGGGGCGGCGGCGGTCGGAGCGGCGTCGGCAGCGGGAGTGGCCGCAGCAGCGTCAGCGGCGGGAGTGGCCGCAGCGGCGGGCACGGGAGTCGCCGGTTGCTTGACGGCTTCGATCTTGCCTTCGACGCTGCGCACGCCGAGGGCGTCCTCGGGAGCACGGCCCGATTCCTTGAAGCGCTTCACACCGCGGCCGATGGACTCGGTGAGCTTGCTGAGCAACAAGGTGATCGAACGCATCGAGTCGTCGTTGCCGGGGATCACGATGTCGACCCGGCTCGGATCACAATCGGTGTCGAGGATCGAGATGATCGGCACGCCGATGCGCTGGGCTTCGGCCACCGCGATCTCTTCGCGCTTGGGATCGACCACCAGCAGCGCGCCGGGGATGCGGTTGAGCAGCCGCAGCCCGTCGAGGTTCTTCTTGATGCGACGACGCTCGCGGTTGAGCGTGGAGACGGCCTTCTTCTTCATCCCCTCCATCTGGCCGCTGGCCTCGAGTGCCTCGAGTTCCTCGAGACGCTCCAGGCGCGAACGCACCGTCTTGAAGTTCGTGAGCGTGCCGCCGAGCCAACGCTCGGTGACCCAGGGCATCTCGACCGAGGTCGCTTCCTGCTGGACCGTCGACCGCATCTGACGCTTGGTGCAGACGAACACGATCTGTCGACCAGTGGCGGCGACTTCCTCCAGGAAGTGCCCCCCCTGCGCGAGACCGCGCACGGTATGGGTGAGATCGATGATGTGGATCTTGTTGCGCTGACCGTGGATGAACGGCTTCATCCGCGGGTTCCAGGCGTAGGTCGCCGAGCCGAAGTGCACGCCGGCCTCCAGCAACTCAGTCATCGTGGTCACACCCACAAAATCATCTCCATCATCATGCGTCTCGCTCCGACCTCTCGGTCGAGTGGTGCGCCGGCTGCATTCGGGGGCAACGTGAGGGGGCCGGAAGGACCTGCCAGGACCCGCACGAAGCGATGACCCGGCCATGGCCCGCCCGCCCCGGGCACCACGTCCCGGGTCGCCGACGGTTGGAACCTTTACCCCGAGCAACAGGCAAAGGGCGGATCACGCTAACAAAGAGGCCATGCAGCCGCAATCGAACATGCCCCCCCAGCCCCCGCAGCGCGATTGCTCCGCGCCGGGTTCCGGGATAGCTTCCAGTCAAAGGCATCCGATGCGCGCCCCCAAGATCCTCCTGGCCCTGCACAGCAGCCCGGGACGGCCCGATCTCGCCGATGAGCTGGCCGCCCGAGGGCTCGAAGTGCGCCTGAGCAACAATATGGCCTCCACCTGGGCCCAGGCCCGGGAATGGGGCCCGGACGCGGTCCTGCTGGCCTCCCTCTCGGACGACCCGGCGGGCCCCGAACTGGGAAGCCTGCTGCGCCTGGCCCGGGATCCGGGCGGCCCGGCCCTGCTGGTCATGACCGACGCCCCGGAGACGCTCCTGGGCCCCGAGCTGACCCACGACCTCGCCGTGGAAGTGGACGACTTCGTCCCCACGGACCTGCACGCGAAGGCCATCGCCCGGCGGGTGCGCATCGCCGTGACCCGCAACGAGGCCATCGGCCGGCTCAACGCCGAGCGCGACGACCTGCTCCAGAAGACGATCACCGACTTCAAGACGGGCCTGTTCAACGACCGGCACTTCAAGCAGCGCAGCCACCAGGAGATGTCCCGGGCCCAGCGCCAGGAGCACCCCCTGGGCGTGATCATGATCGACTTCGACGACTTCAAGCGCATCAATGACGACTGCGATCACGCTTTCGGCGACCACACCCTGCGCACCTTCGCCCGGGCGCTGCAAGGCGGCCTGCGTGAGTTCGACGTGCCTGCGCGTCTCGGCGGCGACGAGTTCGCCGTGCTGTTGCCCAACACCAAGCTGGCCGACGCGGTGACCATCGCTGAGCGCCTCCAACGCAGTGTGCGCGAACTCGAGATCCGCGACCGCGATCACAGCGCCCGACTCACCGTCTCCATGGGCGTGGCCAGCTGGTCGCCCACAGGCGAGCGCAGCTTCGAGGCCACGCAGCAGGGCGCCGACCACGCCCTGCTCGAAGCCAAGCGCCTGGGCCGCGACGGCATCTGCGTCTTCGACGGCATCGTGCGCCAGCAGGTGCCGAAGGCCGAGGCCAAGACGGAGAAGAAGAAGGGCGAGGCTTAGGGGCCTGTTGGGGGTTGGCCGGGGCAGGGGGCACCTCGCCCTTCAGGGGAGAGAGGGGAAGCACGGCTGCCGGAGGGGGTGGAGGGTTGAGCGGGCGCGGGCGGCCGGCGCGAGCGAACGCACGGCTGCAACGCCCCGCGCCCCAGTCCGCCTCACCCCCGGGCAGCCAGTCTCTCACCGCCATCAGGCTGCACGCGCCGCACCTCAGTCCCCCTCGATCCTGGGCAGCCGGTCTTCCCTCCCCACCGACGTTGGCGGCCGTGGGGTGGGGGATGAAGTCCGCCGCGAGATTCCACAGCGCCCCCCATCGATTGCACACAGCAACCGATCAGTCTCGAGACTGCGTGCAAGCCGCATGTGTCGGCGCGAGGACTGACCGGAGCGGCGGACTTCATCCCCCACCCCACGGCTCACACCCGTCAGACCCTCTCCACCCCCACCCGCAACACCCGCCCATCCACATCGAACTCGGTCCCGCCCGCCCCGTCGCCCTCACCACAAACCAACCGCGTCCCCAACACCTCGGCCAGGATCAGCGCCTCGTGCCGCCCCGCCGCCGTCAGCAGTTCGTCGTCACCGGCGAGGTGCACCACGACGCGATCGGACACGTCGAGCCCGGTCTGCTTGCGCGTGTTCTGCACGCGGTTGACGATCTCCCGCGCCACCCCCTCGGAGATCAGCTCGTCGTCCAGCGTCGTGTCGAGCGCCAGGACCAGCCGGCCGTCGCCCGCCACGGCGTAGCCTTCGCGCCCCTGCTCGACGAGTTGCACGTCGTCCCGTTCGAGCACGACCTGCTCCCCGTCGACCTCGACCGACAACGTGCCGCTCGCCTCGAAGGCCAACAGGGCGTCCTCGTCGAGCTTGCCCACCGCACCGGCGATCAGCTTCATGCGCTTGCCGAAGCGCGGGCCGAGGCGCTTGAAGTCGGGCTTGGCGGACAGCTCGCGGAAGTCGGCCACCTGCACCACGTCGACCGCGCGCACGTTGAGTTCCTCGGCCACCAGCCGCGCCAGTTCGGGGCGGGCCAGGCGCGCCCCGTCGGCAGCGTCGGCGGCCTTGACCAGGCAACGGGCCAGGGGCTGGCGCGTGCGCAGGTCGTGGGTGGCGCGCACCGAGCGTCCCAGTCCCACGGCCGCGAGCACCACCGACATGTCGGCTTCGAGTTCGGTGTCGATGCGTGCCTTGTCGACCTCCGGCCAATCGGCCAGGTGCACCGATTCGGCCGCACCAGCACCCGTCACCGCGCCCCACAACCAGTCCGCCAGGAACGGCACGCCCGGGGCCAGCAACAGCGCCACCCGCTCGAGCGCCTCGGCCAGGGTGGCGAACGCCGCCCGCTTGTCGCCGTCGTCGCCGGACTTCCAGAAGCGCGCGCGGTTGCGCCGCACGTACCAGTTGCTCAGCTCCTCGTCGACGAAGGCGTCGATCAGGCGGGCGGCTTCGTGCAGTTCGAGCGACTGCAGCGAGTCGGTCACGCGCTCGGTGAGCGTCTGCAGGCGACTCGCCAGCCAGCGGTCGATCGAGGCCCGCTCGGCCGCGGGCGGCGCCGCGTCACCGGGTGACCAGCCGTCGAGGTTGGCGTACAGCGCGAGGAACGCGTAGCAGTTGCGCAGCGTCCCGAAGGTGCGTCGCGCCGCGTCGAGCACGACCCGTTCGTCGAAGCGCTTGGGCAACCACACCTGGCCCTGGCTCAGGAAGAACCAGCGCACGGCGTCGGCGCCGGCCTTCTCGAACATGGCCCATGGGTCGACCACGTTGCCGCGCGACTTGCTCATCTTCTTGCCGCTGGCGTCGAGCACCAGGTTGTTCACCAGGCAGCTCTTGTAGGCCACCTGATCGGTCAGGAAGGTCGAGATCACGTGCAGCGTGTAGAACCAACCGCGGGTCTGGTCGAGGCCCTCGGAGATGAAGGCGCCGGGGAAGAACTCGGGCAACTCGCCGCCGGTGGCCTTGGGCCAGCCGGCCTGGGCGAAGGGCATGGCGCCCGAGTCGAACCAGCAGTCGATCACCTCGGGCGTGCGCCGCATGACGCCGCCGCAGTCGGCGCAGGGCAGGGTGATCTCGTCGATGAACGGGCGGTGCGGGTCGAAGCCGTCCGGCAGGTCGAGTTCCTCGAAACTGGACGGCGCGCGCTCGCCGTCGCAGCCCTCGCAGATCCACACGTTGAGCGGCGTGCCCCAGTAGCGTTCGCGACTGATGGCCCAGTCGACGTTGTTGCGCAGCCACTCGCCGAAGCGTCCGTGCCCGATCTCGGGCGGCTGCCAGTCGATCGTGGCGTTCAGCTCGACCAGGCGGTCGCGCAGGCGCGTGGTGCGCAGGTACCAGCTCGGACGCGCCATGTAGAGCAGCGGCGAGCGACAGCGCCAGCAGTGCGGATAGCTGTGGTCGATCGTGGCCCGGGAGTGGAGCCGCCCGGTCTCCTTGAGCAGCGCGATGATGTCGCGGTCGGCCTCCTTGACGAAGCGCCCCTGGAACGGCTCGACATCGGCGGTGAAGCGGCCCTGGTCGTCCACCGGGAGCAGCAGCGGCAACCCGTCGCGCTGGCGAACGCCGAAGTCGTCCACGCCGAAGGCCGGGGCGATGTGCACGATGCCGGTGCCGTCGTCCATGGTGACGAAGTCCGCGTGCCGCACGGTCCAGGCCGTGGGCCCCGGTTCGTCCTCGGGCGACACGTGCTCGAGCGGACGCTGGTAGGGCAGGTCGAGCAGCAACGCGCCGTCCACTTCCGCCAGCACGACCGCGTCGTCGCCCAACACAGCTTCGACGCGCGGGCGGGCCAGCAGGAACAACTCGTCCCCCGACTCGACGACGGCGTAGGCCTGGTCCGGGTGGACGGCCACCGCCGTGTTGGAGAACAACGTCCAGGGCGTGGTGGTCCACACGAGCAACGACAGTTCCCGGTCACCCGACGCCACCGCCGCCAGGGCGGGATCCGTGTCGGGCAGGCGGCCCGCGAAGTGCCGGCCCCAGGTCGCCGCGTCCACGCCGAAGCGCACGAACACCGACGGGTCCTGCACGTCCTCGTAGCCCTGGGCCAGTTCGTGGTTCGACAGGCCGGTGCTGCACGACGGGCAGTAGGGCAGCACCTTGAAGTCGCGCTCGAGCATGCCCGCCTGGTGGAAGCGCGCCAGGATCGCCCAGCACGACTCGATGTACTCGGGCGCGTAGGTGACGTAGGGCCGGTCGTAGTCGAGCCAGTAGGCCATGCGCCGCGAGAGCGCCAGCCAGTCGTCGAGGTACTTGCCCACCGACTGCTTGCACAGCCGGTTGAACTCGACGATGCCCAGTTCCTCGATCTCGGGCCGGGACGAGATGCCGAGGGACTTCTGCACCTCGATCTCCACCGGCAAGCCCTGCGTGTCCCAGCCCGCCTTGCGCGGCACGAAGTACCCGCGCATGGACTGGAAGCGGCAGACCGTGTCCTTGAGCGTGCGCGAGAACACGTGGTGGATCGCCGGGCGCCCGTTGGCCGTGGGCGGCCCCTCGAAGAACACGAACGGATCGGCTCCCGAGCGGTGCACCAGCGCGCGGGAGTCCACGTCGTGCTCGTCCCAGCGTTGCAGCACGAGCTGTTCGAGCTCGGTGTCGCCCGGGATCTCGGGGAAGGCGCGGGTCGCGGGACCGGCGGGCATGTCGGCAGCGTCGGGGGCCACGGCGTCAGGCCCAGCGGTGCGCGGCGATCTGATCGCTGATCTGCAGCGCGACGTCCATGGCGCGCAGTCCCTGCTGCGCCGTGACGCCTTCCGAGACCGCCGCCGCGCGCCCACGCACGGTGTCGACGAAGGCCGTGATCTCGGAGAGCAGCGGGTTGCTCTCGTCCATGTCGATCTCCTGCAGCTCCATCAGGCCCTGCTGCACGAACTCCTTGTAGCTGCCCGCCGCGGCCATGCGCTCGGCGTCGGTGGCACCCAGCGAGCCCGCATCGAAGCCCGCGGCCATCTTGACCACGAACGCGCGACGGGAGGCGAAGTCCATGCTCACGAACGTGTCGGCGCCGAACACGCGCGCCTTGCGCACGGGCTCGAAGGACACGCGGCTGGCGGTCACGTTGGCCACGCAGCCGTTCTCGAAGGTCAGGCGCGCGTTGGCCAGGTCGACGTGACCACTCAGCACCGGGCTGCCCACGGCCTGCACCTCGCTCAGCGGCGCGCCGGCCAGGTCGAGCACGATGTCGATGTCGTGGATCATCAGGTCCATGACCACGCTCACGTCGAGCGTGCGGAAGTTGAAGGGCGCCAGACGCTCGGCCACGATGAAGCGCGGTTGCACGTCTAATCGGCGAAGCACGGAGAGAGCGGGATTGAAGCGCTCGATGTGCCCGACCTGCAGCACCAGCCCGCGGTCCTCCGCCAGGGCCGCCATGGCGCGGGCCTCCTCCAGCGTGGCCGCCATGGGCTTCTCGACCAGCACGTGCACGCCGCGCTCGAGCAGGGGACACACCGTGGCGTGGTGGCCCGTCGTCGGCACGGCCACGGACGCCACGTCGAGATCGGCGGGCAGCGCGTCGATGCCGTCGAGACGCGGCACGCCCAGTTCGCCGGCCAGCGCGTCCACTTCGGGCCGCGGGTCGACCAGCGCGCACAGCTCGACACCCGGCACCTGGGCCATCAGCTTGGCGTGGAAGCGCCCCAGGTGTCCGACGCCGACAACGGCCGCCTTGATCGTCCGCTCGTCGCTAGTGACCACGCAGGCTCTCCCGGTAGCGGCCGTAGCGTCCGGCCTCCTTGCGCAGCAGGAACTCGGCCAGCTCGCGCACCAGGCTCGAGTCGTCGTTGATCAGGTTGTGGGCCTCCTCCACCACGCTGCTGCCGCGGCGGAAGATGGTGCGGTAGATGTGCTTGATCTCGTCGATGTCCGCGCGATCGATGCTCGCCCGCTGCATGCCGATCTCGTTGACCATGCGCACTTCGGCCGGGTTCCCGGCGACCTTGACGAAGGGCGGCACGTCCTGGATCACGCGCGACTTGCCGCCGATGTACGCGGCGCGCCCGATGGACGTGAACTGGCTCACGCCCGAGTGCCCGCTGACCACCACGTAGTCACCGATGTGGCAGTGACCGCCGATCAACACGCAGTTGGTCAGGATGATGTGCGAGCCCACCACGCAGTCGTGCCCGATGTGACAGCCGGTCATGAGCATGTTGTGACTGCCCACCGTCGTCAGCCGGTTCTCCTTCGGCGTGCCGCGGTTGAGCGACACGTACTCGCGGATGATGTTGTCGTCCCCGATCTCGATGCGGCTCTCGGCGTCGTGGAAGGTCAGGTCCTGGGCCGCCGTCCCGGCGCTCACGAACGCGGTGAGCTGGTTGCGCTTGCCCAGGTGACAGCCCGTCGCCAGGTAGCAGTGCGGGCCGATGCGGGTGTCGTCACCGACGACGACACCGGCCTCGATCACCGAGTAGGGCCCCACCTCCACGCCCGTGCCGAGTTCGGCAGACGGATCGATGACGGCGGTGGGATGGATCTTCGTGGCAGTCATGCGTGCTTCACCCCGCGTCCACGAGGGTGAACACCATCTGGGCCTCGGCGGCCACGTGTTCGTTGACCTTGGCCATGCAGTCGACGCGTCCCATGGTGTCTCGCACTTTGGTGGCTTCCACTTCGAGCCGCAACTGGTCCCCGGGCACGACTGCCCGGCGCAGCTTGACCTTGTCGATCGCCCACAGCACCGGCAACTTGCCCGTGTACTCCATGCGACGCAGGAGCAACGTGCCCGCCAACTGGGCCAGCGCCTCGAGGATCAGGACCCCGGGCATGATCGGTTGGTCGGGAAAGTGCCCCTGGAAGAAGGGCTCGTTGACCGACACGTTCTTGATCCCCACCGCCCGCCGGTAGCCCTCGAGTTCGAGCACGCGGTCGACCAGCAGGAACGGATAGCGGTGCGGGAGCAGACTCGCGATCTCGCGGATGTCCATCTCCGTGTCGCGCACGAGGCGACCGTGGGTCTCGGCCTGCTCCATCTCGGCCAGCAGGCGACGCACGAGTTCGTGGTGCGCCCGGTGCCCGGAGCGCGTGGCCATCACGGCGCCGTGCAGGTCGAAGCCCAGCAGGAACAGGTCGCCCACCAGGTCGAGCAGTTTGTGCCGCGCCGGCTCGTCCGGGAAGCGCAGCTCCCCGTCCACCGGCTCCGCGCCGTCGAGCACCACGGTGTTCTCGGAGTCGGCACCGGCCCCCAGCCCCGCGTCGCGCAGGGCGTCGACCTCCGACGCGAACACGAAGGTGCGCGCCGGTGCGAACTCGGTCGCGAACTCCTCACAGGGCAGCGACAGCTCCACGAACTGCGGCGGCAGACCCATGTTCCGGTAGTCGAGCGTGTACGACAGGTGCAGGCCCTCCCGATGGGTCGGGAAGGCCGACAAGACCGCGCCGTCGAGCTCCACCACCACCGGGCGTTCGATCACGAACTCCTTGCGCGGCGCCTTCTGCTCGACCACACCGGCCTGTTCGATCGACTCGACCCACGGCAGCGCGCTGCCGTCGAGCCCCGGCAGTTCGGGCCCGTCGAGCTCCACCTCCAGGTTGTCGATCTCCTTGCTGAACAGCGCCGCCAGCAGGTGTTCGACGGTGTGCACCTCCGCCGGGCCGCGGCGCAGCGTGGTGCGGCGCTCCGAGTTGCCCAGGGCCGCCATGCTGGCGGGCACCGGGTCGCTGTCGGGCAGATCGCTGCGCACGAACACCACGCCGCTGTCGGGCTTGCCCGGGCGCACCGACACGCGCACCGGCTCGCCACGGTGGATGCCCACACCGTTCAGCTCGAACGGGTTCTTGAGCGTGTGCTGGTTACGCCCCATCGCCACCCGTCCCCCGGTCGTCGGCGTCACGGAGAGCGCCGCGCCCCGCCACGGCCTGCCGCAGCGTGCGCAAGGCGTCGGGCAACTTGGTCAGACTGGCCATCTCGCGCGCCCACTGACTGCCGGGACGCGCGGGGAAGCCCGCCACGTAGACCCCCGGCTCCACGTCCTTCGTGACCGCGGCGCAACCACCCACCTTAGCGCCACGGCCCACGGTGATGTGGCCGTTGAGCCTTGCGCCGCCGCCCACGAGCACGAAGTCCTCGATCCGCGCCGAGCCGGCCATGGTCGTGTGACCGGCGATCACCACGCCCCGCCCGAGCACGCAGTTGTGCGCGACATGGACGTGGTTGTCGATCTTGCAGCCGTCGCCGATCTGCGTGGCGTCGAGCCGCCCGCGGTCGATGCTGCTGTTGGCGCCGATCTCCACGTCGTCGCCCACGATCACGTGGCCGACGTGGGGCACCTTGACGCTGAGCCCGTCGTCGCCCTGCCGGTAGCCGAAGCCATCGGCACCGATCACCGTGCCGCCGAACACCGTGACCCGGTCACCGAGTCGGCAGCGGCTGCCGACCACGACCTGCGGGTGCAACACGCCGTCGCAGCCGATCGACGCCTGCGGCCCGAGGTACGCACCGGGCAACAGTCGCGTGCGTGCCCCCACGCGGGCACCGGAGCCCACGAAGACCAGCGGCCCCACCGCCGCGCTGGGATCCACCTCGGCGCCGGCCTCGACCACGGCCGACGGGTGCACGCCGGCCGGCGGATGGTCCGGCTCGGCCGGTCCCCAGGTCTCGGCCATGCGATCGACCGCCTGCTCGGGATCGGCGACACGGATGATCGCCCGGCCGCTGCGAGAGGCGATCGGCACCTGGTCGCCCACCAGCAGGCACCCCGCGGCGGACTGCTCCGCGGCGGCGGTGTACTCGGCCCGATAGAGGGCGGCCACGTCGTCGGGACCGGCCCGATCGAGGGGACGCAGCGCCGCCAACACGTCGGTGTCGGGCCGCCCGCATTGCTCGAGCTGTCCGCAGACGAGGTCGGTCACGTCGTGGATCGTGCGCTGGAGTTCCACACCGGCATCATCCGGGCTCGGCATGCCCGAGGGAAGGGGGCGCCGGCTCTCAGAAGCGCCGCGCCAACTCGAAGCTGAAGGAGCGCGTTTCGTCCTCGTCCTGATCGGAGACGAAGGGCGCCCAGTCGATGGCCAGCGTCACGCCGCCCAGCGCCGGCAGGCGCACGCGGGCACCGATGCCCGCCGCCACGCGCAGGTCACTGCCGAGGTCGCCCCAGTCCCCCGAATCGGGGCGCAGGTTGCCGGCCTCCACGAAGGCGACCCCCTTGACCGTGCTCTCCTCGCGGTCCCGGAACGGGTTGTAGCGCGTGACCAACGGCACCAGCGCCTCCACCGACAGCACCATGGCCAGCTCGCCGCCGATGGCCTCCCCGCTCTGGTGAGGGCCGAGGCCCTGGAACTCGAAGCCGCGCATGGCGAAGGGCCCGCTCGTCCCGCCCACGAAGAAGTTCTCGTAGAAGGGCAGGTCGTCGTCCTCGGGGCTGCCGGGGACCAGCGGCGTGCCCGGGCCCGCGACGCGCACCGGATCCAGGTCGCCCTCGCCGTCCACCACGCCCAGCGCCATGCGGCTGTGGAGCACGGACTTGTTGCCGTCGTCGTCCTCGTGGATCGCCTGGTAGTACTCGCCGGTGGCGACCAGCCGGTTCAGCTCGTTGTCGGAGCCGAGCACCGTGCCGGCGTTCTCGAAGCGGACGCCCGTGGCGAAGCCGCTGGTGGGCGACGAACGGGAGTCGAGGTCCTCGTAGCGCCAGCTGGCCTCGAGCGTGTTGGTGTTGGCGTCGCCTTCGGCGGCCCGGATGGCCGGGCCCGCACCGCCGTCCACGTCGGAGATGTCGACGTTCTCGATGCGCGCCCCGAGCGAGATCGACTGCTCGCGCGTGAGCTTGTGGTCGAAGCCCAGGTAGAAGCCCGTGTTCTCCCGGTCGTAGTCGTCGAACACCCGGCGGCGATCGTAGAGGTTCGCCGTCAGCCCCCAGGGCTCCTCCGCCGACGAGTCGAGCCACGGATCCTGGAACATGATCTCGGCCTGGGTCGTCTCCGTGCCGGGCAGGATCTCCAGGAACAGGCGCTGGCCGCCACCGTGGAAGGCGCCGCCGGTGCCGAACACCTCGTCCAGGAACTGCCCCCAGGACGACGCGCCGCGGCGGATGTCGAAGTTGCGCTTGTCCACCGACACGCCGCCGAAGATGCCGCTGTCCGAACCGGCACCGACCAGGAACGAGAACAGTCCGCTCTCGTTGTCGGCCACCTCGACGATCACGTCGACCATGCCCGGATCGGGCGTGTCCTCGGTGGACACGCGCACCTTGGGCGTGCCCACGGCGTCGGTGAAGTAACCCAGGGCCACCAGCGCGTCCTCACTCCAGCGCAGCTCGCTGGTGTCGACGACGTCACCGGGGTAGACGGTGAGCTGGCGCCGGATCACGTCGTCACGCGTGCCGGTGTTGCCGCGCACGATGACGTCCCGCACGGTCTTCTGGTTGCTCTCCTCGACATCCCAGACGAGGTCGAGCACCGCATCGAACTCGTCGTAGATCGCCTCGGGCTGCACCCGCGCCTCGATGTACCCCTGCTCGCCGTACAAGCCCAGCATGCGCCGCACGACACGACCCAGGTCGGCCCGGCGATAGGGCGAGCCCGCCACGATCTCGGCGTCCTTCAGCAGCTCTTCGGTGCTGATGGCCGCGTTGCCCTCCACGCTCACCGAGCGCACCACGTAGCGTTCGCCCTCGTCCACGCTCATGACCACGGCCACCTTCTCGCGCCCGTCCAACCAGCGCAACTGGCCCTGGGCCACGCGGGCGTCCAGGTAGCCCTCCCCGCGTACGAAGCTCTCCAGCAGGACCAGGTCGCGGTCGACGATCGACTGTTGGTAGTCGTGACCGAACACGAACGACCACCAGGGCGGGTTGCTGCCCAGCAGGCGCAGCGCGTCGCCCTGGTCGAGCGCCGTGAGGCCTTCGACGACGACCTCGTCGACCTTCACCCGGGGACCCTCGAAGATCCACATCTCGCCCGAACGCTGATCCTTGTCGAGGCGCAGATCCACCTGGACGAAGGCGTAGCCCTTGCCCAGGTAGTGCTCGCGCACCAGGTCGCGCGCCCGCGCCACTTCGTCGGGCGTGGCATCACCGTCTTCGTTCAGCCGCGCGGCACTGAACAGCTCGCGCGTCGAGATCGAGTCGTTGCCCACGATCTCGAAGGAGTCGAAGCGCCGGATGCGCGCCAGCAGGAAGCGCACGCGGGGGCCGGGCTCGAGCTGCGCCTCGGCCAGCAGTCCGTACTCGTTGGCGAGGAAGCGCGTGTCCTCTTCGACGAAGCTGCCCAGGTACGGGCGCCCGACGCGCGTGCGCAGGTTGGCCTCGAGCAGCGCGTGATCGATCCCGACCTCACCCTCGATGAAGACGTCGAGGATCAGTTCGCCCTCCTGGGCGCTTGCGCTCGCACACCATCCCGCGCACGCCATGAGCACCAGCAGGCCCCGCAGGACCGCGGGGAGACCTGCCGAGGTCGAGCGCGTCACCGCGCGGCGCGGCCCTCCGCTCACAGAGCGGCCGGTACGGGGGGAGGGGATCCTCCGCCACCGCTCTCGGGAATGTAGGTCGGGTTCTCGAAGCGCATCATGTTCGGGAAGAAGAACAGGTCGACGGCACCCGTGGGCCCGTTACGGTTCTTCGCGAGGATCACTTCCGCCTTGCCCTTCGCCTCGAGCTTGTCCGGGCTGTAGTACTCCTCCCGGTAGAGGAGCATCACCGCGTCGGCATCCTGCTCGATCGACCCGGACTCACGCAAGTCGCCCATCATCGGCCGCTTGTCCTGGCGCGCCTCGACCCCGCGGTTGAGCTGGGACAGGGCCACCACCGGGATCTTGAGTTCGCGCGCCATCTGCTTGAGCGCACCCGAGAGGCGCGAGATCTCGATCTGCCGACTCTCCACATGGGCACCCACCGTGAGCAATTGCAGGTAGTCCACGACCACGATGCCGATGTCGTGGCGCGCCTTCAGGCGGCGCGCCTTGGCCCGCAGCCGGGTGATCGTGAGCCCGGGCGTGTCGTCGATGAACAGCTTGGCCTGGGCCAGCCGGCCGGCAGCCTGCGGCACGCGGATGTACTCGGTGTCCGACAGAGCGCCGCGCATGAGCTTGTGGGCGTCGACCCGGGCGTGGGCGCAGAGCATGTTCTCGGCGACCTGTTCCTTGGTCACCTCGAGGGTGAACAGCAGCGCGGCGGCCTCGCCGCGCAGGCACATGTTCTCGAGCACGTTGAGCGCGAAGCTCGTCTTCCCCATGGAGGGGCGCCCGGCGATGATGTACAGACCGCCCGCCGCGAGACCGTTGAGCTTGCGGTCCAGTTCGCCGTAGTGCGTGGGCAGGCCGCGGGTCGTGTCGGCGTCGTCGCCCTGCAGGGCCTCGATGCGACGCAGCGCCGTCTTGATCAGGTTCGGGATCGACTCGGTCGAATCCTGTCCGCGACCGTGGGCCACGGAGAAGATGCGCTGCTCGGAGCGATCGAGCAGCTCCTCCACGTCACTGCCGCCCGTCTTCCGCAGGTCGCGCAGGATCTCGTGGGCGGCGTCGGCCAGCTGGCGCCGCTCGGATGACTCCCGCACCAGCCGCGCGTAGGCCTCGGCGTGGGCCGGTGACGGCACCGACTCCATCAGGCTCACGAGCATCTCGACCCCGCCCACCTTGGCCAGTTCGCCACGGCTCTCGAGGTCGTTGGTGGCCAGCACCAGGTCGACCGGCTCGCCCTTGTCGTAGAGCGTCGCGAGGGTGCGGTACACCTCGGTGTGCGCCGGCATGTAGAAGTCTTCGGCCGTGAGGATCAGCACGACGTCGCCGATCACTTCGCGGTCGTGCAGCATCGAGCCGAGCACACATTGCTCCGCCTCGATGTTCTGAGGCGGAATGTATGCGGACGCGTCGTCCATGACGCTCAAGAGACAGTCCCCCCGGCAAGCGGGTGCACGGGGCGCTCCCCAACCACAGGTCGCGCAACGCCGCCAAGTCTAGGGAGGGTCGCGTGGAGCGTCAAACGACGTCGGCGCGGAACTTCAGGAAGCGGTCGCTTCCTCCGCTTCGGTCTCGGACGCGTCCTCGGCGGACTCGTCGCCATCGCCCTCGTCTGCGGCAGCAGCGGCCTGTTCGTCCACCAACTCGATCGGGTTGCCCTCGTCATCGATCGGGATCACCTCGACCACGACCGTGGCCTCGATCTCGCCGTAGAGGTGCACCATGAGCTCGTGATCGCCGGCTTCCTTGATGTGCTGCTCCATGCGCACCGAACGGGCCGGGATCTGCCAGCCTTCGGCCTCGATGGCGGCCTGCACGTCGCGCTCGGTGACCGAACCGAAGAGGTGACCCTCGTCGGTGGCACGCGCGCTCAACTCGAAGCGCGCGCCCTTGAGCTTGGCCTTGAGTTCGCCCATGGACGAGATCAAGGCGCGCTCTTCCTCATCGGCGCGTTGCTTGAGCTTGGTCAGGTTGCGCAGCACGTCGGACGACACGGGCACGGCCTTGCCGCGCGGCATGAGGAAGTTGCGCGCGTAGCCTGACTTGACCTTCACCCTGTCACCCGGGCGACCCAGGCCGGCGACGGATTCGATGAGGATGATTTCCATGAGTTGCCTCTTCCTCAGCGAGCCACGAAGGGCAGCAGGGCGATGTTGCGGGCACGCAGCACCGCGACGCGCAACCGCCGCTGGTACTTGGCCGGAAGGGTCGAACGCACGCGCGAGAACAGCTTGCCCTGCGCGGTGACCATGCGGCGCAGGTAGTGCACGTTCTTGTAGTCGAGCTGGTCGGGCGACCAGCGCTCGCGCTGCTCGTCTTCCTTCGGCTCCTCGCCTTCGACCGCCGGCTTGCGCGGCGGCGGAGGCTCGGGCACCGGGTCGTCGCGACGACCGCGACCGGCGGCGTCGTTGAGCGGACCGGGCAGTTCGTCCTCACTGGGCACGCGGGGCACCGCGATCATGAGCACGCGCAGCACGCGATCCGAGATGCGCACGAGGCGCTGGATCTCGGTGCACATCTCCGCGCTCCCGCTCAGGTACGACAGCACGAAGCTGCCGGTCTGGTTGCCCTGGATCGGGTAGGCCAGCTTGCGGTTGGCCCACACGAAGGCGTGGGCGAGTTCACCGCCGGCCTTCTCGACGAGGGCCTTGACCACCTCTTCGGGAGTCGGGGGCGTCTCCCCCTCGGGGAGATCCACCGGCTCGCGGTTGTGGAGCAGGAACATCGCCTCGTAGTGCTTTGTGGCGACAGCAGTCGACGTCATGGCTGTTCACTCCGGACGAGTGGACCAGTCTCTGCGGTCACGTCGTGCAACCGTTCTCTGGCCAGCGAACAGGAACGGCGCATGGTAGCCATCCGCCCCGCCGGCCGCCAGAGGCTGCTCTCAACCCGCGTTTCTCAGCCCGCGTTGCAGTCGCGCATGAGCCGGTCGAGGTCCCCGTGCTCGAGCCAGTCGTGGACGTGCGCGGCGGCCCGCTCGGCCCCCTCCGCCACGGCCTCCAGCTCACCGCGCCGGAAGCGCAGCAGCACGAAGTCCTCGGCCGGGATGCGGCCCGGATCCCCGATCCCGAAGCGCAGGCGCGGGACCTGGCGCTTCGGATCCACCGCGCTCACGTGCTCGATCACCGAGGCCAGGCCGTTCTGGCCGCCTGCGCTGCCCTTCAGGCGGCAGCGCAGCTTGGCCAGGGGCAGGTGGAAGTCGTCGCACACGACGAGCACGTCCACCGGGCCCTCGAGGTCCGCGAGCAGATCGCGCACCGCCCGACCGGAACGGTTCATGTAGGTCAGCGGCTTGGCCAGCAGGTAGACACCGCCCCCGCGCTCCCCGCGGGCCACGAGCGAACGGCCGCGCCGCAGGAACGGGCGGTCGTCGAACGCCGCGACGCGATCCACGACGTCGTAGCCGACGTTGTGTCGCGTCCCGTCGTACTCGTCCCCGGGGTTGCCCAGACCCACGACCAGACGGGTCGCGGGTGACTGGCCGGCCGTCGCCAAGGGCTATGCGCCTCCCTTGTCCTCGCCTTCGGGCTTGTCGCCTTCGGGGGCCTTCTCGCCCTCCGCGACGCCTTCCACCGGCTCCTCGTCGCCTTCGCCCGGTTCGGGTTCGGCGGCGCGCGGAGCGAGCACACCGATGATCTGGGTCTCGGCTTCCATCTTGTGGGTGTCGAGCTTGATGCCGGCGGGCAACGGGATCTCACCCGCGTGCAGTGCGTGGCCGATCTCGATGCTCGAGACGTCGACCTCGAGCACGCTGGGCACCGCGCTGGCGATGCAGCGCACCCAGATCGTGTTGTGGTGCACCAGGATGTTGCCGCCCTGGGTCACGCCGGCCGGCGTGCCGCGCAGCTCGAGGTTGACCTCCACCTCGATCTCCTCGCTCAGGTCGATGCGCGCGAAGTCGACGTGCAGCACGTGCTGTCCGAAGGTGTCGTACTGCACCTCCTTGATCAGCGCGTTCTCGCTCTTGCCGCCGATCTTGAGCTCGAAGATGTTGCCCGGCTTGGCCAGGGCGAGTTCGAGTTCGTGGGCATCGAGCAGCAGCGCCGCGTTGCCTTCGCCGTGGCCGTACACGTTGGCGGGGATGCGGCCGGCACGCCGGGAGCGGCGCGCTTCGCGGGAGCCCTGCGTCGGACGGGGTTCGGCCTGGAGGGAAAGTACGGTGCTCATCGGGTCCTCTTCGTGGCAGTGTTCGAGACCGGTCTCGGGTGCGAGCGTCTCGGGCGACGGCGACTCACTCGATGAAGAGCGAGCTCACCGATTCGCTGATGTGGATGCGTTGGATGGCGTCCGCCAGGAGCGGCGCCACGGACAGCGTGTCGATCATGTCGGGGTAGTCGGCCAGGGGCTTGACCGAGTCCGTCACGACGACCTTCTCGGCGGCCGAGTTCTGGATGCGCTCCAAGGCGCTTCCGCAGAACAGGCCGTGAGTCGCGCAAATGTAGACCTTCTGGGCCCCCCGTGTCTTCACCATTCTGGCCGCATCCGTGATCGTGCCGGCGGTCGAGATCATGTCGTCCACGAGGATCACGTCCATGCCCTCGACGTCGCCGATCAGGTGCTCCGAGACGGTCTGCTCCGGGCCCATGCGGCGCTTGTCCACGATGGCGAAGTGCATGTGGAGCATGCTGGCGTAGGCCCGGGCCATCTTGATCCCGCCCGCATCCGGGGCCACGACCACCGTCGTGTCCGAATCGAAGCTGGCGAAGTACTCCTTGAAGATCGGTTTGGCGTAGAGGTGGTCCACGGGCACGTCGAAGAAGCCCTGGATCTGGGGTGCGTGCAGGTCCATCGTCAGCACCCGATCGACGCCGGCCACGGTCAGCATGTCGGCCACCAGCTTGGCCGTGATCGGCACCCGGCCCTCGTCCTTGCGGTCCTTCCGGGCATAGCCGAAGTAGGGCATGACCGGGGTGATGCGCCCCACCGACGACCGCTTGCAGCAGTCGATCAGCACCAGCAGCTCCATCAGGCTCTCGTTCACCGGAGGGCAGGTGGGTTGCAGGATGAAGACGTCCTTGCCGCGGATGTCCTCCTGGATCTTCACGTCGATCTCCCCGTCCGGGAAGCGATCGACGTGTGCCTGGCAGAGCGGTTTGTCGAGGTACTCCGCGATCGACTTCGCGAGCGTCGGATTTGCCGTGCCGGCCAGCAGCCGGATGCCGTTGTAATTCATGTTGCCTCGCTGACGATCAGTCACCGTCGTCACCCCCGCCGGGCCCGGAAGGCCCCTCGTGCTCCTGCTCGTCCGCTCCGGCCGCAGCTCGCGGCGCCGGCGCCAGGGGCCGCGCGGGCACCCCGACCCAGGTCTCGCCCCGGCCCACGACCGACGAGCGCTTGACGATCGCGCCCGCGCCGGTGGTGGCCCCCGCCTCGACCGTCGACGGCGCCACCAGCACGGTCCCGCTGCCGATGAACGCGCCGTCGCCGATGGTCGTCGTGTGTTTGTGCCGGCCGTCGTAGTTGGCCGTGATCGTGCCGCAGCCGATGTTGGCCTTGGCGCCGATCTGGGCATCGCCCAGATAGGTCAGGTGCTTGGCCTTGCTGCCGGGGCCGACCCGGGTCTTCTTGGTCTCGACGAAGTTGCCGATCTCGGCGCCCCGCTCGAGCACCGTGCCGTCACGCAGGTGGGAGAAGGGGCCCACCTCGCAGCCCGCCGCGATGTCGACCCGGCCCTCGATCATGGTGCAGGGCAGGATGCGCGCCCCCGGGGCGATCGTCACCTGGGCGTCGATGTAGGTCGTCTCGGGCTCCACCACCTCGACCCCGGCGTCCATGTGGGCGGCCACGATGCGGCGGCGCAGCACGGCGCGCACCCGGGCCAACTCGGCCTGGTCGTTGAAGCCCAGCGCGTCCTCGGCGCAGGGCCAGTGCAGGGCAGCCACGCCGTGCCCCGCCGCCCGGGCCAGACCCACCAGGTCGGTCAGGTACTGCTCGCCACTGGCGTTGTCGCTGCCGATGCGGTCCAGCAACTCCAGCGCGGCCGGCAGTTCCACCAGGTACGCGCCGGCGTTCACCTCCCGGATCGCGCGTTGCTCGTCGCTGGCGTCCTTCTGCTCCACGATGGCGTCCACGCCGCCGTCGGCGGCCCGGACGATGCGCCCGTAGCCGGTGGGGTCGTCGAGCGAGACGCTCAGCAGGGACACCGCGGCGCCGGCCTGGGTGTGAGTCGCCAGCAGGGCGTCCAGCAACTCGGCGTGGATCAGCGGTCCGTCGCCGTTGAGGATCAGCAGCCGGCCGGTCAGGCCGACCAGTTGGTCCCGGGCCGCCAACACCGCATGGGCCGTGCCGCGCGGGTCCTGCTGCAGGGCGAACTCCAGGGGCGCCTCGGGCAGGGCCGCGCCGAGGGCCTCGCGCACCCGCTCCAGGTGCTGACCGGCCACCACGATCACCCGCTCGGGCCCGAGCTCACACGCCGCCTCCACGGGCCAGGCCACGGCGGGCCGGCCCCAGATGGGCGAGAGCACCTTGGGCAGTCGCCCCTTGAGGCGCTTGCCCTCTCCGGCGGCGAGGACGACGACGTTCAGGGTCGCTGGCATGGGTCCTGCGCGGAGTCACGGGGTGCCGCGGAGGTGGCGGAAAAGGGCCGGAGAGGCTCGCAGATCCGGGCCGGAGCGTCAACCCGCGGGCGGGCCCCGCCGGGGTGCCCAGACGCGGTCTTCACCCGGGAGCCACCTCATTGACACAACCACCACAGGGTGTAGGCTTTGTGGCTCGCTGTATTCCGCGCTGGCTCCCGATCCGTATGCCGGCCAGAGCGAAGGTTCTCCCCACCCACCCCGGACCCTGCACCTACGACGTCGAGCCTTCGCGCCGCGGCGCACCCGCTTGGACCTCGAACCACCCGTCGAGCCCGAGCAACACCCACCCACGTCACCACCTCCCCAGGTGTTCCCACCCAGGACTTCCTGCTTCCCTCCCTGAGGATTCTCATATGTTTGGCATGCGTTTCTCACGCGCCGCATCGTTTGGTGCGTTGGCCTTGGCTCTTACCGCGGCTCCGGCCTTCGGTCAGGGCAACGAGGACAACTACGGCCCGTTGTCCAACGGCTTCGACGGCTTCTACACCGGCCTCGGCGCTGGTGGCGGCCTCACGACCTCTGCTGACGGCATCGGCACCTGGGTCGGCGGCGAAGATCTCCGCGGCTCTTCGGTCGCCGTCTTCTCCGGCGACTTCGGCTACAAGATGGTCAACTGGCGTCACCTCGTCTGCCTCCTGAACGCCGGTGGTACGGGCGCTGCCTCGTACAACCCCGGTTGGTCTTGGTGGGAGTTCGATGGTCTCAACGCCAACGTCGACAGCGTCTTCACGCGCCCGTCGTGCTTGGCCACCGGCCTTCTGAACACCGGTTTCGGTCAGCCCTACGGCACGAGCCCGAGTGGTTCGGCGAGCTTCCTTCTCGCCGGTCTGCCGAGCTTCCTGGGCACGGCTGCGTTCATCGTTCCGAACGGTGGTCTGCTTCCGAGCTCTGATGGTGGCACCGCGACCCTGATCGCCGCCATCGGCTTCGTGGCTTCCGCCAACCTGCCCACGGGCTGCTTCAGCTTCGAGCTGGGCTTCACGCCCACGACCGTCGCCGGTCTCGACGACATCGACGGCTGGTGGCACTGGAACCAGGCTGGTACGCGTCACGGCGACAGCCGCAGCTACTGGGGCTACTCGTTCGACGAGCTGAACATCTGGCAGTCCAACTCGGTCGAGTCCGCCGCCAACTTCGGCATCCTGTTCCTGAACCCGGCAACGACCGACTTCAGCTACCACCAGAGCAGCTTCGAGGCCAACACGACGGCCGCGCTTGCTCCGAACGGTGCTGAGCTCAGTGGCTTCAACACCTACGCGACCCAGACCGAAAACACCAACCCGGGCGTCGGCGGCTTCCCGCTGATCGACCTCAACGGTGGTTACGATGCTGGTCGTGGTGCCAAGGCCATCAGCCTCACGGGTACGACGGGTGTGGGCGACTTCAACGACGCCGCAGCCGCTCCGACCCTCGCTCCGCAGGATCCCGCTGGTGGATCCGGTGGCGGCGGTGGCAAGCTCCCCACGCTGGGCTTCCACACTTGGGACACGCGTAGCTACCTCGGTGGCGCCGCTCGTGGTTCTGAGCGCCTGACCTGGATCGAGTTCGACTGGGATGGTTTCTTCGGCAAGGACCCGTCGGCCACCACCGACGTGACCTGCTTCTTCGGGCTCACCCGTCGTCCGTTCGGCCTCCACGCCAACGACCCGTCGGCTGCCGCCCCGCAGGCGATTGCCACCACCCTGTTGAACATCTTCACCCACACCACCAGCGCCGCTCCGTCCGGTTTCCCGGATCCGGAAGGCTTCACGGATGGTACGGGTGCGGATGATCACATCGCGGGTACGTCGATCCACTTGCCGACCTCCCCGTCGGCTCTGTGCATCGGCCTCTCCGTGCCGATCCACTACGGCACGTCCGGTCTGTCGCACGGTGGCGGTCTCACCTGTGACCCGAACGACGCGTCGACCAGTGGTCGCAAGGAGATGTTCGTCCTCGACTAATCCTCGAGAACGAAGTCGCTGACGGTCTTCGGACCTGACGCAACTCCGACTGAGGGCCCCCCTCACCTGTGGGTGAGGGGGGCCCTCAACAATTCCAGCCCACCCACAGACCGCGGCACGCGGAGTGATGCACTGCATGCCCGCCGGGTCGCCGGCCCGGGAGACCGCGGTGCGCGCTGGTGTCAGCCGACGGCGCGGGGTTCGGCGGGGCCGCTGCGGGCCGAGAGCAGCAGCTCGATCTCGGGCAGGGCCCGGCGGGCCGCTTCGGCCCCGGCTGCGATCAGCGTCTCGGGCTCGCTGGCGTCGAGCCAGTTGCGGCCGGCGAGTTCAGGGCACAGGACCACGTCGGCGTGATCCGCCGAGCGCCGGTTGCCCAGGCGGGTCGTGATGTCCTGCACGCGGAACAGCACATCCATGCCCACCGAGTCCGAGCGATGGGCCCCGAGCCCGGAGCTGAGGTCCACGGACACCACGCGCATGGCACCCAGGCTGCGGGCCAGCCGGGTGGGCAGGTTGTTCACCAGGCCCGCATCCACCAGCAGCGAGCCTTCGCGCTCCACCGGCGGGAAGAAGCCCGGCACGGCGCTCGATGCCACCACCGCGCTGACCAGATCGCCGTGGGAGAGCAGCACCTCCTCGCCGCGACCGAGGTCGAGGGCACAAACCCCGAGGGGGATGCTGAGTTCCTCGATCTGGAGGTGCGGCAGCAGGCTGCCGACGATGAAGCGCAGGGGCGTGGCGCCGAACGCGCTGGGCCGGCGGAACATGCGCTCGAAGGCGACCTGCCGCTTGATGCCCAGGACCACCCGGGACATGAACGAGGCCGAGGTGGCGTGCTCGGAGGTCTGGCTGAACTTGGGCAGCTCGAAGGCGTCGGAGCGCACGAAGCCCAGGGCGATCTCCTCCACCCGGGCGGCGTCCTCCAGGGCGCAGAACATGCCGCCGATCAGCGAGCCCACGCTCGAGCCGACGATCCGCTCGACGGGGATGCCCTGCTCCTGCAGCACGCTGAGCACACCGATGTGGGCCAGGCCCTTGAAGCCGCCACCGCCCAGGACGAGGGTCACGCCGCCGCTCATGCTGTCTCCCGATGTCGATGGACAGGGTGTTGTTCTCGGGGCCGGTGAGCTCCCGGCCCGCGCCGGTCGGAACCGGTCTTGGGCGCGAGACTACCACCGCCTCGTCCGTGTCACACTGATCGGCCAGGGGCGCCCCGGAGCTGGAATCGTCCCGCCGGCGGCAGCCGGCCGGGCGCCTTGGGGCGCTGCACCGGCAGACACCGGTCGGGGGGCGAGCCGCGGTCAGCGAGCCCCGTGGGGTCCGCGGTCACGGCGCGCGGCGGCCGCCGAGCACGTCCCGCTCCAGGTGGCCGGGCAGGGCCGCCGCCGCGGCCAGCAGGCCCGACACGGCCGCCCCCAGGATGCCGTGCCCGGCGCGGCAGCTCGCGCCGCACAGCAGCAGCCCCTCCAACTCGGTCCGGGCCGCCGGTCGACGCAGCACGAACTGCTCCGGCGTGGCGGCGATCCCGTAGGAGGTGCCGCCGCTCGAGCGCGTGTAGCGGGTGTGCGTGATGGGCGTCGAGACCTCCTGGAACACCGCCCGCTCCCGCACGTCCGGCCAGAGCAGCTCCGACACGTCGAGCAGCGTCTCGGCGAAGGCCGCCTTGCGCTCCCGGTAGGCGGGGGCCCGCCGGTAGGCCAGGCGCGCGCGGGCGTCCCCCTGCAACGGGGGCTGGTCGGCCAGCCCCCACGCGCCGGAGGCACAGGGCGCGGCGGTCATCACCTGGACGTTGGTGACACCCGGGGGCGACAGGTCGGGGTGCTCGGGGTCCTTTGCGCTCGCCAGCGTCACGAACGCCCCGGGACGGGGGTGGAAGTCTCCCGCCTCCACCGCCGCGTAGTGCGCCTCGACGTCGTCCTCGGGCACGAGCCAGTAGTTGGCGCGGGGCAGGCCGGCCGCCGCACCGGGAGCGTCGGCCAGCCCGAGGTAGAGCACGCCCATGGCCGGCGCCATGACAAACTCGGCCGCCCGCGTCCGGGTGCGCGAGCCCACGTCCGCCGGGGCCAGCAACTCGCCGTAGGTGCGCTTGAGGTCGGCGTTCGAGACCACGGTGTCGGCGCGCACGAGGCTGACGCTGTCGCTGTCCGCGCCCGCGTCCCGCAACTCGACCCCGGCCACCCGGCCCCGCTCCACCACGATGCGCTGCACCGACGTGCGCAGGCGCAGCTCGCCGCCCGCCGCCCGCAGCCCGTCGACCAGTCGGTCGGAGAGCACCTGTCCCCCGCCGCGCGGGTAGTAGGCGCCCTCCAGGTAGTGCAGCGTGATCCCGGCGCCCACCAGGGCCGAGGCGCGGCTGGGCGGCAGGGCGTAGCCGGCGTGCTGGGCCGACAGCACCGCGCGCAGGCGCGGGTCGGCCGTGGTGTCGGCCAGCAGCTCGGCGAAGGTCTGTCGCGGCCCCTTCCACATGCGCGGCGCACTGAGCATGGCCGCGCCCAGGCGCCAGGGCTGGGGCCAGGCCGTCATCACCCGCTGCATCTGGCGCAGGAAGGAGACGTAGCGATCGATGCCGGCGCGCTCAGCGGGGAAGTGTTCGCACAGCCGGTCGCGGAAGCGATCGATGCCCTTGGGCAGGGCCACGCGCATGTCGGGGAAGACCAGGATGTCGTAGCCGTCCGGGTCGAGCTCGCCGAAGACCACGTCGTCGGCCCCCGCCGCCCGCAGGATGCGTGGGATCACGCCGTCGGGATGACAGCTGCCCACGTAGTGCAGACCCACGTCGAACTCGTAGCCGGGGCGCCGGAAGATCGTGGCGTTGCCCCCCGCGATGGCGTGCTGCTCGACCACCAGCACCCGACGCCCCGCCCGGGCCAGCAGCGCGCCGGCGACCAGCCCGCCGATGCCGGCACCCACCACGACCACGTCGAAGTGCTCCCCGTCGAGGGCCGTCGCCGATCGCTCGGGCGCTGAGCGGGCGCCGGCCGCGGCGCCCGCCGATGTCGCCGGTCTCGATGCGTTCGGGACCGGCCCCGGACGAGCCGAGCTGGCGGGAGCTGGGTCCACGGATCTTCCCGAGTGGGGCGCGAGGAACGGTCGGCGCGGGATCATACCGTCCATCCCGCGCCGACCCTCGCTCAGACCGGCCAGGCCCCCTCGACGCGGCTCACGTCACGCAGGCTCTGGCGGGTGTACAGCGCGTGGTAGCGCCCGCGGCGCGCCATGAGTTCGGCGTGGCTCCCCACCTCCAGCATGCGCCCGCCGTCGATCACCAGGATGCGGTCGGCCGAACGCACCGTGGACAGCCGGTGGGCGATGACGAAGCTCGTGCGGTCCGCGAGCACGTGCTCCAGGCCCGCCTGGATGCGCTCCTCGGTCTCGGTGTCCACCGACGAGGTGGCCTCGTCCAGCACCACCAGCCGCGGCCGGGCCAGGATCGCCCGGGCGAACGACACGAGCTGGCGCGCACCGGTCGAGAGGCGCGCGCCGCCCTCACCCACTTCGGCGTCGAAGCCGTCCGGCAGGGCCGCGATCACGTCGTCGGCGCCGGCCAGGCGCGCGGCCTCGCGCACTTCGTCGTCGCCGGCATCGAGTCGTCCGTAGCGGATGTTGTCGGTGATCGTGCCGCGGAACAGGTGCGGCACCTGACTCACGATCCCCAACTGGGCGTGCAGCCAGTGCAGACCGTGCCGGCGGTAGTCCACGCCGTCGATCAGGATCTCGCCGCTGGTGGGTTCGTAGAAGCGACACAGCAGGTTGACGATGGTGGACTTGCCGCCGCCGGTGGCGCCCACCAGGGCGATCGTCTCGCCGGGCTGCACCACCAGGTCGAAGTGTTCGAGCACCGGCTCCCCCGTCTCGTAGGCGAAGCACACGTCGCGGAACTCGAGCGCGCCCGACATGGGCGCGTGCACGTCGCCGCGCGCCGCGGCCGCACGCACGTCGGGTCCGTCGACGATCTCCGGCTCGGCTTCCACCAGGCCCACGATGCGCTCGGCCGCCGCCTGGGCCATCTGCAGCTCCGCGAACACGGCAGCCAGCTCCTGCACCGGCTCGAAGAACTTGCCGGCGTAGGTCACGAAGGCCACCAGCGTGCCCACGCTGATGCTGCCGGCCACCGCCGAGAAGCCACCCTGGGCCAGGGCCAGGCCGGCGGCCACGCTGCCCAGCGTCATCACCAGCGGCAGGTACAGCGCCGCCAGCACGGCGTTGCGCACCGAGGCCGCCTGCATCGCCGCCGTGAGCTCACCGAAACGCGCCAGGTCGTGCTGTTCGCGCACGAAGATCTTGCTCGTGCGCACACCCATGACGTGCTCGTTGTAGGCCGCCGTGATGCGCGAGTTCATGCCGCGGATGTTGCGCGAGGTCAGCAGCAGGCGCTTCTGGAAGCGCAGGCTGACCCAGGCCAGCACCGGCACCACCGCCAGCACGAGCAGCCCCAGGCCCACGTTCATGGCCAGCATGGCGGCCGCGATGCCGAGCGTGAGCGCCGTGCCCCACACGATGTCGAGCACACCCCAGGCCAGGATCATGGTGAGCCGGTCGCAGTCGGCGGTCATGCGCGCCATCAGCCAGCCCACCGGACGCCGGTCGAAGTAGCTGAACGAGAGGCGTTGCAGGTTCTCGAAGCCGTCGCGGCGGATGTCGTGACCGATGTGCGTGCGCAGCCGGCCGCCGACGTAGATGAACAGCCACACCGAGGCGACCATCAGCGCGATCAACGCGGCGTAGCGCAGGCCGTAGCCGACGAAGTCGACGGCCGTGCCGGCGGCCACGTCGTCCACCAGCACGCGCGTGAGCAGCGGGAACGCGACCTCGGTCGCCGCGGCGCCCAGTGCGCCCAGCATCAGCAGCCTGACGTCGCGCCGATAGGGTCGCGTGTACTGCAGCAGGCGCCGCCACAGCGCCCAGTCCACGCCTTCCTGGGGCTCGTCGTCGTGCTCGTCCGTGAGTGTCAGCACCTGGCTCATGCCGTCTCTCCGATGGTCGCCTCGAGCGCACCCTGGATGCGCCACAAGCGTTCGTAGGGTCCCTCGCGCGCGGTGAGTTCGGCGTGCGTCCCGGCCTGCACCACGCGCCCCCGTTCGAGCACCACGATCTGATCGGCGTGCACCACCGACGACAGCCGGTGCGAGATGATGATCGTCGTGCGTCGGCCGCGGCGGGCGCGCAGGGCCTCCAGGATGTGCGCCTCGGTGTGGGTGTCCACCGCACTCAGGGCATCGTCGAGCACCAGGATCGCGGGGTCCTTGAGCAACGCGCGCGCCAGGGCGAGGCGCTGCCGCTGTCCACCCGAGAGGGTCACGCCGCGCTCGCCCACGAGGGTCTCGTAACCGTCGCGAAAGCCCACAACCGCTTCGTGGATCGCCGCCGATGACGTGGCCTGGTGCAACGCATCCTCGGGCGCGTCGGCCCAGCCCACGCGCACGTTGTCGGCGATCGTGCGGCTGTACAGGAAGGGCTCGGCCAACACGGCGCCGATCTGCGCGCGCACGTCCTTGCGCGGCAGCGTCGACAGTTCCCGGCCGTCGAGCCGGATCGAACCCGCGTAGCCGTCGTAGAGCCGCAGCAACAACTGGATCAGGACCGACTTGCCTGATCCCGGCGGCCCCAGCAGGGCCAGCGTCTGACCCGGCTCCACGCGCAACGACACGTCGTCGAGCACCGGCTCGTCCTGGGCCTCGAAGGCGAAGCCCAGCCCGGCCAGTTCCAGTTCGCCGTGCAACGGGACGGAGGGCGGCGCGACCTGCCCCTGCGTGCCGTCGTCTTCCTCCGGGATCCTGAGCACCTCCTCCAGGCGACCGAGCGACACCACCGCCTTGCCCGAGTCGGTGAGCAGGCGGCCCAACTGGCGCACCGGCCAGATGACCATGGTCACCAGGACCTGGAAGGCCACGAACTCACCCAGACTGAGCGCGCCCCGGGACATGAGCCAGCCGCCGGTGAGGAACACCGCGCCGAGTTGCATGAAGCACAGCCCGTCCGACACGGCCCAGTAGTCGCCCAGCAGGCGGATCAGCCGCGCGGTCAGGTCCCGGTGTTCGGCGTTGGCCGCCGCGAACTTGTCCTGCTCGAACTCCTGCCGGGCGAAGGCGCGCACCACGCGGATGCCCGTGAGGTTCTCCTGCAACACGCTGGTCATGCGCGCCTCGGCTTCGTCCGCCGCCTGGAAGGCCGTCTTGATGCGGCGGAAGAACACCACCGCCAGGGCGATGATGAACGGAAACAGCGCCAGCGACACCGCCGCCATGAGCGGGTGCAACCACACCAGCAACGGCAGCACGCACAGCAGCAGCAGGGCGGCACGGCCGATCTCCACGACCTGCACCGAGAGGAAGGTCTTGACCGTTTCCACGTCCGACGTGCAGCGTTGCACCAGGTCACCGGTGTCGAGCCGTTCGAGTTCGCGGCAAGGCAGCTCGCTCAAATGTCCGTACAGACGCTCGCGCAGGCGGCGCACGATGCGCTCGGCGGACTGGGCCGACCAGCGGCCGCGCAGGTAGTGACAGGCGCCGGCCAGGACCGTCAACAGCACGCCGAGCCCGGCGGCGATCAGCAGCGTGTTGCGCAGCCCCCGCTCGGCGGCGAGGTCGGCGAACCACGCCTCCACGGGCTGGGAGCGGTTCCCCGACAAGCCCTGGACGCCCTGGCCCCGTGCGTCCCGGCCCTGTGCGTCCCGGCCCTGTGCGTCCCGGCCCTGTGCGTCCCCGCCCTGTGCGTCCCCGCCCTGCCTGTCAGGGCCCTGGGCGTCCTGGCTCTGTGGGCTCGTCGCCGCCGGGCCGTCCCCGCCGGGCGCACCGAGTTGACCGGCGATCGCGTCGATGGCTCCCAGCCAGACGACCGGGACGATCAGGGTGAGCATCACACCCAACGTCATGGACGCCACGGCGGCGCCGTAACGCAGCCGTTCGCCGCGCGTCAGGTCCCACAGGCGCCGATGACCCCGCTCTGCAGCCGCGGCGGCGACGGGCGGAGTCGGTTTCGACTGGTTGTTCTCGTTCGACATCGTCTTCGTCTGCTCGTGTTCGTCTGCTCGTTCGGTGGGAGGCCCTCGCTCCCGTTCCTCGCGAGGGTCCCCACCCTTCCCTGACCGCGTTCCCCGGACTGGCTCGCACACCAAGGGGCCCACCAACAAAAAAAGCCCGCTCGGCGGTCGAGCGGGCTGCTTCGCAGTGGAGGCGAAACGAAGACGGCCCGCTCGAAGTGAGCGGGCCGTTCTGCCGGATCAAAGCATCAACGGTCGCTCACGCGAGCATGGGAACGAGTCCCGTCGTGTCGTTGATGCATCCGATCACAGGCCTTCTCCACTTGGAGGTGCTCGGCACGCCGTCGCGCCGTGGTGGGTCGGAGGATACCGCATCTCGTCGGAGGCGCAACCTCCGCCTCGGGAGCGGCGGCGCTTGTGGGCGCGGGGCGGTGTGGGGACACTTGCCCGTACCGCTCAGGGAGGTGTGGCGCACTGATGGGCGCCCCCCTTGATCGGCCCACGAGGCCCGAAGCAAGCAGCATGCCCCCCCCGTCGCGCCGCGTCGCCGTCGTCGTCGCGCTCCTCGCGAGCGCTGCAGCGCTGATCTGCGCCATCGGCTGGTATGGCGCCCGGCGGGTCACACCCGCACTGGAGCGGCTCACATCCGAGGAGCGCCAGGCGCTGGCCGCCGAACTCGCCGTGCTCAGCCCGGGCGTGCACCAGACCGCCTGGTTCGAACCGGAGATCGGCTACACGCTGCACCCCGACGCCGAGATCGAGGCCTGGGACGACCGTTTCACCACCAATGAGCTCGGCTATCGGACCGGCCCGGTGCCCAAGCCGCCGGGCACGTTCCGCGTGGTCTTCGTCGGCGACTCCTGGACCTTCGGCCTCGGCGTGAGCGAGTACGCCTCGTTACCGGCCGTGTTCGGACGCATGGCCGATCGCCACGCAGGGCGCAGCGTCGAGGCGTGGACCCTGGCGCTTCCCGGCTACAACGTGAAGGCCGGGCTCGCCGCGTTGTGGTTCTTCTTCGACCGCCTGCAACCTGACGCCGTCGTGATCTGCCCCATGAGCAACGATCACGACAGCATCGGCCGGGTGCTGCCCAACGGGTCGCTCACCACCTACGGCGTGCGCAAGGACGAGTTCGGCGACGTCCACTCGGTGCGCTACCGCTTGCTTCACGTCGACTCGTACCGCTTCCGCGCCCGCTGGCGCGCCAACTTCGACACCCTGCTCGACGCCGAGCGCCGACTGCGACAACGGAACGTGCCCCTGCTGCTGTGGTTCGCCGGACGCTGGGACGAGCCCTTCGTGCACCACCACATGGCCCAGGCGGGGCTCACCACTCCCTACCTCGTGGCGCCGCGGGCGTACACGGCGCCGGCCTGGCGCAACCCGCCACCGTGGGGCCACGCCAACCCCATCGCCAACCGCGTGTTCGGACGCATGGTCTACGACGCCATGGCGCAACTCCTCGCCTGGCCGCGACTCGCCGGCGAGGACCGCAGCGTGGAAGGCCCCGACGGTGAGCCGGTGAACGTGCCCATGCTCACGCCCCATCGCCGCGCACCGGCCGGTAGTTGGGCCGCGCTCACCGAGAAGCTCCTGATCGACGCGACCATCGAACGCATCCCCGAGCGCTACGAGCCGTCGGGCAAGGCGCAGGCTCAGTTCGCGGGGCCGGGCGACGCCGACACGGGGCTCATGCGGCGGGCTGGCACGATCCTCGTGCGTCGACCGGAGGGTGCGCGCAAGCTCGCCGTGACACTGCGCGGCGTGGAGGGGGCCCCGTCGCTCTACCCGCTGGAGGTGACGGTCTCGATTCCGTCGCCCTCGGGCGGCACTCGGGCCGTGGGCGTGCTGGGCCTGGCCGCACTGGACGGCAGCCTGAGCGCAGCCGATGGCTCGCTGCGCGCCCGCATCGAATGCCCCTTGCCCGACGACGTGCCGGTGGGTGCCGCCCTGGACGTGGTCCTGCAAGCGCAGCGCACCGCGACGCTGCCCGACAGGCCCGGGGCCCACGCCTTCTACGTCGAGTCGATCGAGCCGCTCTGAATGCGCACCGGCCGCCGGGCGGGACTTGCGCACGACGCCACACCGACCTGCCGCTCGCCACCCAACCGGGGCGTGCCCGTCTGGCTACACTGCGGCCGGAGGTCGCAGGCGCTCCACGCCGGCGACCGACCTCGGATCAGGACGCAGCATGTCATCCGCTCACGATCAGCCGCTAGCAGACCGCACCGCGCGCGACCGGACTGCGCAAGCCGGGGCGGCGCGCACCGAGCCCCCGGCTCCCGACGGACGCTGGCCGCGCTGGCTCCCCAACGCGATCAGCGTGCTGCGCATCGTGCTGGTGCCCGTGTTCGTGTTGATCGCCGCCGAGTGCCAGCGCAACGGCCGCGTCGGCGACGACGTGAGCGTCCTGCGCACCGGCGCGCTCGTGACCCTGGGCAGCATCGGCCTGTCCGACGTGATCGACGGCTACCTGGCCGGGCGCCACGGCCTGGCGAGGGCCTTCGGGGCCATGCTCGACGCGGTCGCCGACAAGCTGGCCCAGGTGGGACTGCTGGTCTTCTTCACCTTCAGCCGCGGACCGTCGTTCGAGCAGGTGCCGCTGTGGTTCCTGGCCGTGATCCTCGGACGTGACCTGCTGCTGGCGGCCGGCTGGTTCGCGGTGCGGCGGCGGCGCGGGGCCGTGGATGCCGAACACCACGTCCACGGCAAGACGGCCAGCGTGCTCGTGTTCCTGTTGCTCGCACTGATCACGGCGGGGCAGGGCCCGCGCGTGTTGCAGCCGCTGTTCGTCCTCACCGCCGCGCTGGTGACGCTCAGCACCGCCGCCTACGTGCGCCACGGCGTGCGCCAGTACTCCCACGGCACACCGCAGAGCTGACGCCACGGCCGACCGCTCACTCCGTCACGCGGTCTGGATCAGCGGTCGGGCTGGGGGCAGCGGCTCGCTCACCGGCACCTGGCGCCATGCACGCCGCGTCTCGAGTCCCAGGCCGACCAGGAACGCGGTGGGCCCCAACAGCAGGACGAGCAACACCCACATCCCGACCCGATCCGTCGACACGGGCCAGCGGCGCAGGCGCCACGCGGTCCAGGCGGCGAGCACGATGACGAGGCCCCAGGCCAGCGCGACGAGCCCGGGGCGCTTCCCGTGCGCGACGAGCGGATCGAGGAAGAAGGCCCGCTCGAACGTGGCCTGATGGGGCATGTCGTCGGGCCCCAGTCCGGCGTGCGACGCGAGCAGCAGCAGCGGCGGTCGCAGCAGGCTCAGCAACTGCATGCCGTCCTCACGTGCTCCCTGCACACCCCCGCGCGCCCCGTACTCGTGCTGGAACAACTCGACTCCCGACGCAGGCTCGACGATGCCCACGCGAAACGCCACCGGGTCGGGGCGATCGATCTCGACCTGTGGAACGAGGTCCGCCGCCGCGCGGTAGCGCTCCCAGGCCGCGAGGGATTCGCCCGCCAGCGCATGGAACTGCTCACCGTCCCACTCGTACGCAGCCCGTGCCCCCTCCACCACCAGCGGGCGGGTGCTGTTCGTCCCGAGGTCCCAGCCGCTGTAACCGGGATCCCCGTCGGGCAGGGCGAGCGCTTGCAACTGCGCCCCATCCGCCCCCATGCCAAAGGCCCACAGCTCCCCGCGGCGCCGGTCGCCCAACAACACCTGTGCGTGCGAACTGGTGACCGACACGGGCCCGAGGATCTCGACTTGGGCCGGGAAGGGTGCCGGCGCGCGCTCCTCCACCACGGGGCCACGGGTGTCGAAGACCTCGCGACGCCCCCGAGCGCGCGACTCCGAGGCCAGGAAGACCGCGTGGACCAGACCCGTGCTGCGATCGAGGTAGCTCTGCTCGTCAGCGGTCCGCGACAGGATCTCCCAGGGCCCGCCGACGCGGATCGAGCCCTGGTAGCTGTAGCGGCCCAGTTCGATGGCGTGCTGCAGCGCGGGCACACGACTCGCCTTCCAGTGCGCGAGCACGGGGGAGAAGAATGTGCTGCCCTCCAGCGTGACTCGTCGTTCACTGGGCCGGCCGTCGGGCGTGAGCCAGCTTCCCTGGGCATCCACGCGCGCCAGTTCCCCGCCGCCGGTCGCGCCGACGCCGGTGCCGGTGTCGTCGCCCCCCAGGATCCACTCCCGGTCGGACGTCCGCACGATCCCCACCGCGTGCTCGACCCAGCGGGCATGCAGCCCGCCCTGGATGCTCCACGCCAACAGACACGCGCCCAGTGCGCCGACCGCGCACGCGACCGGCGACTGGACCAGCGCGTCCCCCCGCGGCAACGGCAGGTCGGTGTCCGTGCCCTGCAACCAACTGCGCTCGGCCAGCACCAGCAGCGGAATCGTGATCACGAGCTGGACCGACAGGAACAGTGCCCAGCCCAGGTCCGCCGGCGATGTGAACGCGGCGACCTGGAACAGCGCGAACACGCCCGCCACACCCAACGCGAAGCGCAGCCCCGCGCCGGCCCGCAAGCGGATCGACCACATGGCGATGGCGAAGCCCTGCAGCCCGGTCAGCCCCAGGCCGACGAGCCACCCGATGCGGCTCCAGTCGGCGGCGCCCGCGTTGGGATCGGACCACGCGTTCCAGCCCAACCGGATGCCGACGCCCACGGCCGCCGCGAGTGCGAGGGTCGCGCAGGACAGGCCCGTGGTGAGCAGGTCCATGCGCCGCAGCCCCATGCCCCGGTGGCGCACGTAGTCGGCGGTCGTCGTGAAGCGCTCCCAGCCACCCTGGACCAGTCCCAGCAGGAAGCCGGCCCACATGCACGCGCCGACCCAACCCCTGGCCAGCTGGCCCGGGGGCAGCACCCAATCCTCGGCGAGGCCGGAGTCGATCGCCGCGAGGAAGATCACGAGCAGGATCAGCAGCGCGGGCACGAACTCGGGTGCCAGCACGCGCACGAAACGAGCGGTCGACGGCTGATGGGTCATGACGAGATCTCCAGCGCGGGTTCGGGGGCTCGCGACAACGCGGCGCCCGTTGCATGGAAGCTGCCCCTCGGCCCCTCGGCCGCGGTGAGCGCGACGAACAGGTCCTCGAGCGAGAGCGGCGTCGGATCGGACACCCGCCCCTGGGCGGAGAGCAGCTGGAGCTGGTCTTCGGCGGCGTCGAGCAGGGTCACCTCCACCCCGTCCGGCAGCGTGCGCGCGGCCAGCAATCGGGGGACGCGCGTCCCGTCGAAGGCGGCGCTGCCATCGGCCCGCGCCGGTCGCACGAAACGCCGGGTGACGCGCGTGCGCAGGTCATCGACGCTGGCGTCCACGAGCAGACTGCCCTGGTGCAGCACGCCCACGCGGTCGGCCAGACGCTCCACGTCCGCCATGACGTGGGTGGAGAACAGCACCGTGGTGCCGCCCTCGGCGAGCAGGTCGATCATCGCATCGAGCAACTCCCTGCGCATGACGACGTCGAGGCCCAGCCCCGGATCGTCGAACACGAGCACCTCGGGGCGACCGGCGAGCGCCAGCACCAGGGCCAGCTGTGCCCGCTGCCCGCGTGACAGCTTCTTGACCGACTGCTTCAGCGGAACACCGAGATCTCCCAGCCGGGCCGCCGCCGCGGCACGGTCGAAGCGGCCGCGCGTCGCCTGCTCGTAGTCGAGCGTGCGCTTGACCGTGCGAGAGTGCTCGAGCTGGTGCCCCTCCCCCACGTAGCCGATGCGCTCGCGCAGCGCGCCGTCCAGCGCGCCGCTGTCGACGCCCAGGATCGCGCTACGCCCCGCCATGGGCTGCAACATGCCCAACAGGATGCGCAGGGCCGTGGTCTTGCCCGAGCCGTTGCGCCCCAGCAGGGCGTAGACCTCGCCGGGCTGAACCGAGAGGCTCAGGCCGGACAGAACGGACTCGCCCGCGAAGGAGCGGTGGATGCGATCGAACTCGATCGGCGCACTCATGCCGAGCTCCTCTTCTTGTTGGCGTTCTTGTTCTTGCCTGGGTTCTTGTGCGGGTTCTTGCCCGGGTTCTTGCCCGGGAAGCGCACCGACTTCACATGCCGGTCCACTGCCTCCCGGATCTCGCCGGCGCCGAAGCCGAGGTGAAAGGCCTCGGTCACCGTGCGCTCCACGAGCTGGTCGAGCTGCCGCGCCCGCTCGGCGTCGGCCAGACCGCTGGGCGCGTCGCTGACGAAGCAGCCGGCGCCCTGCCGGCGCACGATCACCCCTTCACGGTGCAGCGTGTCGTAGGCCTTGATGACCGTGTTGGGGTTCACGCTCAGCCGGCGGGCCAGATCACGCACCGACGGCAGCCGGTCCCCCGCCGCCAGCTCGCCCTGGGCCACCCCGCCCTTCACCTGGAACACGATCTGCTCGAAGATCGGCTCGGCAGCATGGGCATCGACCTGGAACAGCACGGAAACCCTCCGAACGGTCGTCGGCGAGCCCCCGGGCCGCCGCTCACTGATCTAACTGTTCTATATCAAACAGAACAGTTGACGGTCCGTCAAGCCCCTGCTGATGGCGTGGCTGCGACGGGAGCGGACCTCGCGCCTCGAGAACTCCGGGCCGGCTGTCCCTACGGGAGCAATTGGCGCCCCTACGGGAGCAACACGCGCCGCGACAACAGCAACACGCGCCCCTACGGCAGCACCAGGCGTCCCTACAACAGCAACAGGCGCCCCTACGGCAGCAACAGGCGCGCCACCTCGGCGCACATGGCGGTGGGGTTCACCACGGCGCAGTTGGACAGCGCGATCACCGTGAGCCGCTGGTCCGGCAGGCGCATCATCTCGGCCCGGAAGCCCACCCAGCCTCCGCCGTGGGACACCGCCGGGTGCCCCATGAAGTCGCCGCGGGTGAGCCCGAAGGCGTAGGCCAACTCGCTGTCGTCGTTGAGGCGCCCGGGCGTGAGCACCATCTCGATCAGCTCCGGACCGCCGCCGCCCAGGCGGTTGTCGTAGAAGTTGGCGTCCCACCTAGCCATGTCCTCGACGGAGGTGAACACGCCCCCGTCGCCCACCTGCTCCCAGCGGGTGTTGGAGATCTTCCAACCACTGGGGTGCCCCACGTGGGGTTCGTGACCGTCGGCGCGCAACGGCACGATCTCATCGTACTGGTCGTGGAAGTGGGTCTGCTCCATGCCCAGCGGCGCGAAGATGTTCTCGTGGGCGTACTCCCGCAGCGTCTGGCCGCTGACCCGTTCCACGATCTGCGACAAGAGGAAGTAGTTGCTGTTGCTGTAGCTGTGCCGATCGCCCGGCGTGAACTCGAGCTGATCGAGTTGCGCGATGCGTTCGAGCGTCTCGGCCGGAGCGACATGGTCCGCCAGCTCGATGCCGTCGGTGACGAGCACACCCACGTAGTCGGGGATGCCGCTCGTGTGGTGGACCAGGTGGCGCGTCGTCACCGCCGGGGCCTGCTTGGGCAGCTCGGGCAGGTAGGTGCGCACGTCGGCGTCGAGGTCGAGCTTGCCCTCGCGGGCCAGGAGCGCGATGCACATGGCCGTGAATTGCTTGCTGGTGGAGCCGATGCGGAACACGGTCCTGGACGAGATCGGCACGGCGTGCTCGAGGTTGGCCATGCCGTAACCGCGGGCGTAGAGCAACTCGCCCTTGTGGATGATGCCCAACGCGACGCCGGGCGTGTCGTCGTTGTCCCAGAGCGCGAAGACCTCGTCGATGCGCTCGAAGGGCGACTGGGCCGCGACGGCGGAGGCGAGCAGGGCCATCGCCAGGCACAGGTTCGGCATCGGTCGGGCCATGGCGTGCTCCTCAGCAGACGGACGGGGTCGACCGTCGGATGCGATCGACCAACGGACGGGATCAGTAGACGTGCGGCGGCGACAGCGAACCGGATCTTGTCCCGGGCGAGCGTGAGCGGCGACGGGCTCCCGGTCAACGGCCCGGCTCGTGGCGTGCCGCTGTCTTCGCCCGGCCGGTTCGGCCTCAGGGCGCCAGGCGGCGGATCTCGAGGTTGCGATACCAGACCAGGTCGCCGTGATCCTGCAGCGCGATGTGGCCCGAGCGTTCGCGCCCGTAGCCCGGCATGCCGGAGAACTTGCTGCCCGCCACGAGCTGCTCCCAGGCTTCGCTGTCCAGGTCGTACTCGAGCAGCGTCACACCGTTGAGCCGGTGCTCGACGCGCCCGCCGCGCACGATCAGGTGCACGTCGTTGAACAACCCCACTGGACGGGTCACGTCGCGCGGCGGAGCGTGCAGGGCGTAGTTGGCACCGGCCGAGGTGAGCGGGCTGCGGCCGTCGGCGTGGCGGTCGTTGTCGAGCACCTGCATCTCCGGGCCGGTCTCCCAGACCCAGTTCCTGTCGTCCGCCTCGGAGACCCGGAAGAAGATGCCGCTGTTGCCGCCGGGGCTGATGCGCCACTGGAGCTTCAGCTCGAAGTCGCCGTAGGTGCCGTCGGTGACGATGTCGCCGCCGCCCCCCGCCTTGCGGTGCACGATGCAGCCGTCCTCGATGGCCCAGCCGACGTCGGGGAACCCGTCGCGCTTGAAGCCGTGCCAGCCGGCGGACGTCTCGCCGTCGAACAGCAGCTCCCAGCCCTCGGCGCGCTCGGCGTCCGTGAGCACGTTCTGGGGCGGCTCGGCGGGACGCTCGCGGACCTTGCCCGGCGCGCCGCGCGGGATGCGGTTGAGTGTGTACCAGGCCTCGGTGGTCCAGGGCGTGCGCCCCGCTTGCGACTCGAACGGCCCGGCGAGGTGCACGTGCACGACGTGTTCGGCGCGCAGGCCGTCGAGCTCCAGGAACACGCGCCGGCCGTCGGGCGACGGGCTGGCCGAGACGACGCCGAGCTCAGCGCTGTCGAGCTTGGGTCCGCCGTAGTCCGGCGTGGGCTCGTAGCGCCACTGGGTGACGCGGTAGGCGGCCGGCTCCCAGCCGAGGCCTTCCGCCAGGGGCTCGGTGAACTCGAGCTCGAGGCCGTCGTCGTGGGCGCGCACGGCGAGCAGCTCGAACACCGGGGCACCCGTGTAACGCAGTCGTTGCAGGCCGAAGCGCTGCTTGCCTGTCTGCCCCCAGTTGCCCGTGGAGCCGACCCCGCCCACGTACAGCGCGCCGTCGGGCCCCCACACGAGCCGGTTGACGCCTGCCTCCAGGCCCTGGGTGAAGCGGAACACCGCGCCCTGCCGGGCGCCCTCCACCTGCTCCACGAACACGCGCTTCACGCCGCCGTGGGTCACGTCGCCGTGGATCATCTGCCCCGCGTACGGACCGATGCCGCCGGGGATCGCAGTCGGTTCGGTGGGACTGTTGCCGATCTCGCCCTGGGGCAGCCAGACCACCGGCGGCGTCACCGGCAGGCGCGCCACCTCGGCGGGCGTCACGGCGTACGACCCGTAGAACGCACCGTGCTCCAGGCGCAACAGCTTGGACACCGGCAGCCAGTCGCCCTGATTGTCGGTGACGTAGATCGCGCCGTCGGGGCCGCGGCCGATGCCGTTGGGCGTGCGCAGGCCCCGGGCGACCGTGGTGTACTCGCCGCTCTCCGGGTCGATGCGGATGGTCGTGCCGCGATCGGCGGGCTGGTGCTTGCTGCTGGCACCGCCGGGCTCGATGGCCACGGCGAGGTTGGCGTAGAAGAAGCCGTCCCGGTACACGAGGCCGAAGGCGAACTCATGGAAGTTGGCGGTCACGTCCCAACCCGCGCTGACGCAGCGGTACTCGTCGATCAGCTCGTCGCCGTCGGTGTCGATCAGCTCGGTGAGTTCCTGCTTCTGCAGCACGAAGATGCGACCGTCGACGACCTCGAGGCCGAGTGGTTCGGCCAGGCCGGCGGCGATGCGCGTCGCCGTGATCGCCGACGGGTCGTCGCCCTGCACACCGTCGAGCACGTACACCGCGCCGTCCGCGTCCCAGGTGCAGATCACCAGCCGCCCGTCGGGCAGGAAGGCCATGCCGCCGACCTTCGGTTGGAAGTCGTCGGGACGCACCGTCGCCAGCTCGAAGGCCGGGTGCACGTCCAGCAACGGGCTGCCGTCACCCGCGCTGGCGCGTTCGAGCGGCAACAGCACCTGCTTGGCGCCGGGTGAGGTCACGCGCACTTGGCCCGCTCGGCACGACAGCGCCTCGGTCGGGATCAGCTCGAAGTCGTCGGCGCCGGGCGGCAGCCAGGCCAGGGCGAGCCGTTCCCCCCCGCCGTTCTCGAAGTGACGCACCTGGAACGGGTGCACGCCCGCCGCCAGTTCGAGCGTGCCGTCCTTCGCCTCGGGGCCGTGCAGGCCGCCGTGATCGATGACCCGCGTGCCGGCGATCCACAGCTCCGACCCGTCGTCGCTGGTGAGCCGGAAGCCGTGTTCGCCGGCCGTGGTCACCTCGATGAAACCGTCCACCACCGTGACGAACTCGTCGTCGAGGCCGAAGCCCCGGCCGGCCTGGCCGTCGAGGTCGAGCACCGGCGCCACGAACGACACGTTGGGCGTCTGGCCCGGCACGAGCACCGGCAGCGCGCTCAACGACCTGTCGGCCGCGTAGACCCGCACCGACACGCCGTGCTCGCGGGGACCGGTGGCCTCGTCCTCGATGATCTCGGGCTCACTCGCGACGGACTCGCCGGCCGCGGCGCCGGCCGCGGCGCCGGCCGCGGGCGCGCTGCGCTCCGGCTCGGCCACGTGTCCGGGCTGCTCGCGCCGGTCGAGCACATCGCGCAACCCGTCGACCTCCGCGCGCATCTCCTCCACGCGTGCCAGCGCCTGGGGCAGTTCGTCCCAGGACAAGACGCCTCCCGGCTCCGACAGGTAGAAGCTGAGGTAGACCCGCGCGAGCCCGGGGACCTGCAGCCGCTCGAGCGGAAGCCTGAGGCTGAGCGGGACGGCCTCGCTGGCTGCCGGCGTCGCGCTGAAGGGGATCAGCGTGCGGTCTCCCGTCCTGAGCACGCGCACCGCCGCCCGATCGATGTGGGCCGTGACCCGCAACGTGAGTTGGTCCCCTTCCGCGAGCCCGTACGCGGTGAAGACCCGGCTGAAGCGCAGCAGCTCCGTCTCGGTCGCCCACTCGGCGGAGGGTTCCTCCTTCACCTGGAGGCGGATCCCGTCATCGAAGCCGAGCTCCCAGATCAGCAGCAGCCGATCATCCTGGATCTCGTAACCGGCGTAGCGCGCCGCGGTGGTCCGGGTCGTGTCGCCGCGACGCAGCTCCCACAGCGGCGCCTCGCGCCCCTCCATGTAGCCCGCGCCGCGGCTCTCGGGCTGGGGGCCGTGCACGGTGGTGTACACCGCGCCGTCGAAGTCCACGTCGCCCTTCCACACCCGGTGCAGGCGGCCGTCCTGCGTGTCATAGGCGACCCACAGGTCCTCGTGCAGCGCCACCGTGAGCATGCGCGCGTTGCCGTCGAGCACCGAGCGGAAGACCCACGGGTCGTGGGGACGCTCCTGGGCCGCGACGGTCGCTGCGAACGGCGCGCCCGCGGCGAACAACAGCAGGCAGGCAACGGTCAGGGCGCGCAGTCTCACGTCATGCTCCTTCGTTCAGCGTGCGGCGGCCGCCCGGGTAGCAGAGCGCCAGCAGCACGAGGCAGCCCAGCGAGGCCCACATGGGCACCCCGAACAGCCGGGCGTAGTCCATCACGCCGTCCGCACCCGTGGCCCAGTCGGCCACTTCGGCGGCCAGCTTGCTGCCGACGATCACGCCGATGCCCACGATCACCAGGTTGAACAGGCTCTGGGCGCTGGCGCGCACGTCACCGGTGGTCTCCTCGTCGACGATCATGAAGGCCACGAAGATGAAGCAGCCGAAGCACAACCCGTGCAACATGACGCCGCCGATGATCAGCGGCACCGACTCGGCGTAGGCGAAGATCGCCATGCGCAACCCGTAGGCCAGGATGCCCACGGCCAGCAGCGACTTGCGCGACACGTTCTTGGCCACCAGCGGGATCGCCGCCAGGACGAAGATCTCCACCACCTGCCCCAGCGTCATCAGCCCGCCGCCGCCCACGCCGAAGACCTGGTTGACCGTGTCGGCCGCGTCGGTCTGCAGCCGGCTCAGGAAGCCCGCCGTGTGCACGAAGTAGAACTGGTGGATGCAACTGATGGGCACGGCCAGCAGGAACAGGATCAGCAGCGGGTTGCGGCGGATCTCCTTGAGCGCCTCGGCGGTGGCGCTGCGCTGCTCGCCCGGGACCGGCGGCGTGTGCGGCAGGAAGAAGCAGTACACGCCCATCAGCGCGCCCAGCATGGCGCTCAGCTTGAACGCGTCGGCGCGGCCGGCGTCCTGGGCCATGCGGATCGCCTCGTCGTTGATGCCCGCCGGCGTGTGCACGTGCAGCAGCCACTGCCCCATGCCGATGCCCACGGCGATCCAGCCGATGGTGCCCCACAGGCGCACCTTGCCGAAGTCGCGGTCGCGGTCCGGCAGATGGTGGAAGGCCAGCGAGTTGGTCAGCGGCATGGTCGGCGAGTAGACCAGCGAGTACGCAAGCGAGAACCACAGGAACTCGTCGTAGGTCTCGAGCGCGGCGAGCTTCCACACGAGCACCGCGCCCACCAGGTGGCTGATGCCCAGGAAGCGCTCGGTGGCGAACCAGCGGTCGGCGATCTGACCGGCCACGAAGGGCGCCACCAGCGCGCCCACCGCACCCACGGCGAACATGTTGCCGATCTGGCCCGCGTCGAAGCCGCGGTGGCCTTCGAGATAGGGCCAGAGGATCGGCAGCCACGCGCCCCAGATGGCGTACTGCAGGAACATCATCAGCGACAGGCTCGAACCCAGCGCGGCACCCATGGGTGGGGCGCGCCCGGGAGTCGTCGCGGCAGCAGACTCGTTCATGCAGCGGCCCTTTCGCGGAACCCGGACTGCGAAGCGTTCGATCCAGTGACGCCGGCGGCGAGGGGAGAGAAGGCCGGCACTACTCGGCGAAGGCCGCGTCGAAGGCGCGGGTGGAGCTGGGGAAGTCGAGCCGGCGCACGAATTGCGCGGCCTCGGTGGCGCCGTGCTCGCGCTCCATCATCGGGTCCTCCCACTCCACGGTGAGCGGGCCCTGGTAGTCGAGGTGGTTGAGCAGGCGCATGATGCCCTCGAAGTCGATGCGACCGCGGCCCGGGCTGCGGAAGTCCCAGAAGCGTCCGTCGGCGCCGAAGTCGGTGTGCCCGCCGAACACGCCGGCTTCGCCCGGTGCGTCGCCCCACCACACATCCTTCACGTGCACGTTGAGCAGGCGGTCGCCGAACTCGCGCAGGAAGCCGAGGTAGTCCACGCCCTGGTAGCCGAAGTGGGACGGATCGAAGTTGAAGCCGAAGGCGGGGTGACCGCCCAGCGCCGCGAGGGCGCGCCGGGTGCTGGCGATGTCGAAGGCGATCTCGGTCGGGTGCACCTCGAGGGCGAAGACCACGTTGTTCTCGGCGTAGCGATCGAGGATCGGCGTCCAGCGCGCCGCGAAGTCGGCGAAACCCTTGTCGATGGCGCCGGCCGGCAACGGCGGGAACGCGTAGGCCGCGTCCCAGATGCTGCTGCCGGTGAAGCCTACCACCACCGAGCGCCCGCTCGGCTCCAGGCGCTGCTGCACCGCCGCCGGCGCCGCCCGGAAGAACGTGCGCGCGGCCATGCCGGTGCGGATCATCTCCTCGGCCGCGCGTTGGCGCACGCCCTCGGGGTCGCCGTCGCCCCACACGTGCTCGGGCAGGATGCCCTGGTGACGCTCGTCGATGCGATCGCACACCGCCTGGCCCACGAGGTGGTTGCTGATGGCGAAGCTCGACAGGCCGTGTCGCCCGAGCAGTTCCCACTTGTTGCGACAGTAGTCGGGCTCGTCGAGGGCCCGGTTCACGTCGAAGTGGTCGCCCCAGCACGCCAGCTCCAGGCCGTCGTACCCGAACGCCGCCGCCCGTTCGCAGAGCGTCTCGAGGGGCAGGTCGGCCCACTGGCCGGTGAACAGGCAGACGGGTCGCGGCATGGGTCGGCTCCCGGGGGGCTGCGGCGCGCCGCGCAGGTTACCCCAAAGCCCCCCACGGGAGGGAGCCGGCCGGGACGATCGGCTGCCGCCGCGAGCGAACGGCGGGGCGCACGCGGACCCGGCGGCCCACGCCGATCAGCGCACGGCGCTGAGCTTGATCGCACAGCGCTCCTTGGCGGCGATCAACGCGGCCTCGAGCACGCGCTGGGTCTCGTAGGCATCGGCGAAGTCGGGCAGCGGCACGACCGGCTTCTTGCCCGCCAGCGTGGCCACGATGTCGGCGGCCATGTTGGTGAAGCCGTGCTCGTAACCCAGCACGTGGCCCTCGGGCCACCACGCCCCCACGTACGGGTGATGCTCGGCCGACGTGACCATGATGCGCTTCCAGCCGCCGGCCTGGTCGCCCAGGTCCTCGGCGTGGTGCCAGAGCACGTTCATGTCCTCGAAGTCAAAGCGCAGCGCGCCCTTCTCGCCATGGATCTCGATGCCGTTGCCGTTGTACTCACCGGTGGCGACACGCGTGGCCTCGAAGCTGGCCACGGCCCCGCTCTTGAAGCTGGCCAGGAACAGCACGCAGTCGTCGACGTCACTGCGGCCGGTGGCGGGCTTGTCGCGCTTGCCGCCGGCCTTGCCCTGCGCGCCGATCCCGGCGGGCGCCTGGGGCAGCGGCCGCTGCTTGTAGAACGTGCGCGCCACCGCGCCGTGCACCTCGTGGATCTCCTCGCCCATCAGGAAGCGCGCCATGTCCACGATGTGGGCGTTCAGGTCGCCGTGCGCCCCCGACCCCGCGCGCTTCTTCTCGAAGCGCCACACGCGCGGCGTGGACGCGCCGCCCCAGCTCTGGAGGTAGCGCGCGCGCACGTGGAAGATGCGCCCCAGCCGCCCCTCGCGCATGAGCTGCCAGGCCAGCGCCACGGCCGGACAGCGGCGGTAGTTGAACCACACGAAGGTCTTGCTCTTCGCCTTGCGCGCCGCGTCGCGCATGGCACGCGCATCGGCCAGCGTGCCCGCCAGGGGCTTTTCGCAGGCGACGTGCTTGTCCGCGTCCAGGGCGGCCAGCGAGTGTTCGCGGTGCACGTCGTTGGGCGTGCCCACGTCGATCAGGTCGATGCGCTCGTCGGTCAGCAGGCGACGCCAGTCGGTGGTCCAGCGCGTCCAACCCCAGCGCTGGGCGAAGGGCGCCAGCGACACGGCGTCCCGGGCGGCGATCGTGTCCAGCACCACCGGTCGCGGCAGATCGAAGAAGCGCGCGGCCTGCCCCCAGGCGTTGCTGTGAGCACGCCCCATGAACTGCTGGCCGATCAGGGCGACGTGCAGCGGCGCGGAAGAACGGGACCTGGCCATGGCGTGCGTCTCCACCGAAGAGGGCGCGCGACCGACGCGCCACGCGGCAGCGACCATCGTCGGCGGCCCGATGGCGGTCAAGGGCGGGTCCTGCCCAAGCGCCGTCGACCGCCCCACCGGGCGGCCCGGCGGCCCATGCGCCCCGGCGGCCCATGCGCTCGGCGGCCCGTGCGCTCGGCGGCCCGTGCGCTCGGCAGCCCACGCGCTCGGCAGCCCACGCGCTCGGCGGCCCGTGCGCTCGGCGGCCCATGCGCTCGGCGGCGGCCCCTGCGTATGATGCCCGTCCCCTGCCTCTGGAAGACGCGGCCGCCCGGGTCGCGGGACCGACACCCCATGTCCGACCGACCCACCTCGGCACCCTGGCAGCTCGCTCCCGAGCCCGGTCAGGATCTGCCGCCGATGACCCCGGTCCCCGCGCAGGGTCTCGTCATCGGACGCGACCAGTCGTGCGACTACACCATCCCGGCTCAGCAGTTCCCCGGCGTGTCGGGCCGGCACGTCCGCATCGCCCCGCAGGGCGACGGGCTCGAGGTCGAGGACCTCGACTCGAAGAACGGGACGCTCGTGGCGGGCGAGCGCGTCGAACACGCCACGCTCGCGCACGGCGACAGCCTGCAACTGGGCCGGGGCGGACCGAAGTTCCTGGCCGTCGCGCCCGATCGCATGAGCGAGACGCTCAGCTTCCCCACGAGCACCCTCGCCGCGCCCCTCGACGAGACCATCGGCACCCGCACGATCCGCAGCATGCGCCGCAGCCTCGGCCTCGACCCGGACGAGGTGGTGCGCCGCTCGACCCGGCGCAGCCTCGTGATCGCGGTGGGCGTGCTGGCCGTGGTCGGCGTCACGCTGTGGGCGCTGCGGGACCGGGGCCTCGCCGCCTTCGAGCAACAACGCGTCGCGCTGCAAGCCCAGTCCGAACAACTCGCCGACGCCCGCGCCGCCTGGGAAGCCGAGCAGTCGAGCCTGGAGCAGGATCGCCAGGCGCTCACCGCGAGCATCGCCCAGCTCGAGGCCGACGACGACGCGACCGGGGACGAGTTGGCGCGTCTGCGCCAGGAACTCGCCGCGGCCAACGAGACACTGCAACTCTACGACCCGGTCAACGTGGAGCAGGCCCGGCTGGTGGAAGTCGCCCGCGTGGAACAGGCGGTCGTGTTGATCGAGGTCCGCCAGCGGTTCCGGGAGAAGGTCACGGGCCAGGTGCTCTACAACCGCGCGGACCCCGACGACCCGCGCGTCTCCACCATGAACTTCCGCGCGGAGGGCACGCCCTTCGAGCTCGAGTCCTCGGGCTCCGGCTTCTGTTGTTCGGCCGACGGCTGGATCGTGACCAACGCCCACGTCGTGCTGAAGAAGGAGCCCACCCGCGCGATCGACCTGGGCCCCTCGATCGACCTCGAGCCGCAGATCGACATCGCCGTGGTGTTCTCGGGCGAGTCGCGGCGCCATCCCGCACGGCTGGTGAGTTGGGACGCGGAGGGCGACGCGGACCTGGCCGTGATCAAGATCGAGCCCTTCGAGGGCATGCCGCACACGGCGGCCCCACCCATCGAGCGGCCGGCACCGCCGCGGGGCACCGAGGTGTTCCTGGTGGGCTTCCCGCTCGGCAAGCGCGCCATGCAACTCGGTGACACGATGATCGCCTCCACCTTCCGCGGCATCGTCAGCCGGCGCGTCGGCAGCTACCTCCAAGTGGACGCCGCCGTGCACCCCGGCGCCAGCGGCGGCCCGGTGATCGACGGTGCGGGCAACCTCGTCGGCGTGGTCACCGGGATGCAGATCATCGACGCCGACAGCGCGTCGTCCGCCATCGGCTACGTGATCCCGGTCAAGGCACTGGACGTGCTCTGGCCGCCGGAGTGACCCCGCGACGCCGGCCCGCTCAGCCCTGCCCTGCCGGCGCGCTCAGCCCTGCCGGCCCTCGACCAGGCCCGCGACCACGCTCGGATCGGCCAGGGTGGACGTGTCGCCCAGATCGTCGGTCTCGCCGGCGGCGACCTTGCGCAGGATGCGGCGCATGATCTTGCCGCTGCGCGTCTTGGGCAGCGCCGGCGTGAACTGGATCCGGTCGGGGCTGGCGATCGGACCGATCACCTTGCGCACGGTGGCCACCAGTCCCGCGCGTGTCTCCTCGGTCGGTTCGAGGGACGCCGCCAGGGTCACGAAGGCGTAGATGCCCTGGCCCTTGATCTCGTGCGGCATGCCCACCACGGCCGCCTCGACCACGCCCTCGTGGGTGTCGAGCGCGCTCTCCACTTCGGCCGTGCCGATGCGGTGGCCGGACACGTTGATCACGTCGTCGACGCGCCCGGTGATGCGGTAGTAGCCGTCCTCGTCGCGCAGGCAGCCGTCGCCGGTGAAGTACATGCCCGGGAACTGGCTGAAGTACGTCTGCCGGAAGCGGTCGTGGTCGCCGAACACCGAGCGCATGATGCCCGGCCAGGGGAAGTCGAAGCACAGTCGGCCGGACACGCCGTTGCCCTCGATGCGCTTGCCCTCGTCGTCGACCAGCACCGGCCGGATGCCGGGCAGCGGGAAGCTGGCCTTGGTGGGCTTGAGCGGCGTGGCGCCGGGCAGCGGTGAGATCAGGATGCCGCCCGTCTCCGTCTGCCACCAGGTGTCGACGATCGGGCAGCGACCGTCACCCACGACGTGGTGATACCACTCCCACGCGTCGAGGTTGATCGGCTCGCCCACGGTGCCCAGCAGGCGCAGGCTCTTGCGCGAGCGCGACCGGACCGGTTCGTCACCGGCGCGTTCGATGGCCCGGATCGCCGTGGGCGCGGTGTAGAACAGCGTCACGCCGTGCTTGTCGACCACGTCCCAGAAGCGGCCCGCATCCGGGTAGTTGGGCACGCCCTCGAACATGATCGAGGTGGCGCCGTTGGCCAACGGGCCGTAGACGATGTAGCTGTGGCCGGTGACCCAGCCGATGTCGGCGGTGCACCAGTAGATGTCGTCCTCGCGGTGATCGAAGACCAGCTCGTGGGTGTAAGACACGAAGACGAGGTAACCGCCCGTCGTGTGCAGCACGCCCTTCGGCTTCCCGGTCGAACCCGAGGTGTAGAGGATGAACAGCGGGTCCTCGGCGTCCATGCTCTCGGGCGCGCAGGTGTCGGAAACGGCGTCGTCGGCGTCGAGCTCGTGCCACCAGAGATCCCGACCTTCCTCCATCGACACTCCGCTGCCGGTGCGGCGCACCACGACCACCTCCTGCACGCACGGCGTGCCGGCCACGGCCTCGTCGGTGATCCGCTTGAGTGGGATCGGCTTGCCGCCGCGCACGCCCTCGTCGGCGGTGATCACCGTGCGACAGCTGCTGTCCAGGATGCGGTCGCGCAGCGAGCTGGAGCTGAAGCCTCCGAAGACGATCGAGTGCACGGCGCCGATGCGCGCGCAGGCCAGCATGGCCACGGTCAGCTCGGGGATCATGGGCATGTAGATGCAGACCCGGTCGCCCTTCTGCACCCCGCGGGCCTTGAGCACGTTGGCGAAGCGGCACACGCGGCGCAGCAGCTCGGCGTAGCTGATGTGGGCGTCGTGCGTCGGGTCGTCACCCTCCCAGATGATCGCGGTGCGATCCCCGCGGCCGGCGGCGACGTGTCGGTCGAGGCAGTTGGTGGTGACGTTGAGCCGCGCCCCCTCGAACCAACGCACCTCGGCGGTGTGGAAGTCCCAGCTCAGCACGTTGTCCCAGGGCTTGTCCCAGGTGATGCGCTGCGCCACCTCGGCCCAGAAGGCCTCCGGCTCACTGACGGACGACTCGTACAACGCGCGGTACTCGTCCATGGACTTGACGTGCGCCCGTTGCGCGAACGCCGCCGGCGGCGCGTAGACCTGTTCGTTGCCCTTGCCGTCGTCGCTGCTCGTGCTCATGGTCGATTGCCCTGTGCCATGGGTGACGTCGTCCGTGCCGAAGCGCCGTGACGATACCAGACACCTACGGCCCGGTTCAGTTCGACATTCGGCGTAGGGAAGGGATCGCTGCCGCAGCCGTCCAAGGCCCATGCAGGAACGCTCGGCATCGACGCGAACGACACAGCAAACGCGCACTGCGGTACGCGACAGGGGGCCACGCCCGCTGCGAATGGCACTGGTGCTCACCGTCTCGCTCTTCGCCACGGGCCGCGTCGTCGAAGAGCTCGAGCGCACCTCCTTGTGCCGCATGCGCGCGTCGCCGCAGTCGACCACGAACGCCCAGATCAACATCGTCGCCCACGCATGTGCACAGTGGTTCCGCGCCACCGGGAGACTCCCGACCGGCCTCGAGCAGCTCATGCTCGAACCCCTGCAACCGTGCGGCGACCCACTCGTGCGGTGGAGCAACACCCGCGATGCCTGGAACGCACCCTTGTCCTTCGCGCCGTTGAGCGAGCACGCGTTCACGATCGTCTCCCTCGCCGCCGACGGCATGCCGGGTGGGAGTGGCCGGGACGCCGACGTCGTCTGGTTCGACGACTGCGCCGATGCCACGCCCCCCGACCGCGCCGGGGGCTGATCCCTCGGCTGCGCCTGATCGAAGTTGAGTCGAAATCCGATGACGTTTCCCCGGTGTTCGGGAGACGTTAGGACGCGCTAAGGGTCGACCCGGGAGGGTGCCGATCCTGTGGTATTCTCGTTCGCTTCCCCACGGGCCGCGTGACGGGAGTCACACGCAGCGCTCCCGCGCTTCGACGACACCGCGCTTTCGACGCCACGACGCACTCGCGATCACAGCGCACGCCCGCGCCAACCGAAACACGACAGGAGCGCTCCCCCATGGCACCCCGCAGCAGTTGGAAGGGCTTCCTCAAGCTCAGCCTGATCTCGGTGCCGGTCAAGGCGTTCACCGCGAACAACACCAGCGAAGACATCCGCCTGAACCAGTTGCACAGTCCCTGCAACAGCCGCATCAAGTACCGCAAGGTCTGTCCCGAACACGGGGAGGTGACCAGCGACGAGATCGTGAGCGGTTACGAGTACACCAAGGACCAGTACGTCATCATCGACACGTCCGAACTCGACAAGCTGCGGCCCGAGTCCGACAAGGCCGTGCGCATCGAGGGCTTCGTCAAGACCGACGAACTCGATCCGCTCTACCACGCGGGCAAGACCTACTTCCTGCTGCCCGACGGCGTGGCCGGCGGCAAGCCCTACGCGCTGCTGCACAAGGGCATGACCGACGCGGACGTGAACGCCCTGGCGCAGGTGGTCGTCGCCGGTCGCGAGCAGCTCGTGCTCGTGCGCCCCCACGGCCAGCTGCTGGCCATGACGGTGCTGCACGTGGCCAAGAAGATGAAGCGCGTCGACATGTTCGAGGAGGAGCTCTCCGACCAGAAGATGACAGCGGAGGAGCAGAAGCTCACCGACACGCTGATCGAGGCCTCGCTGATCGACGAGTTCGACTTCACCGCCTACACCGACACCTACGTCGAGCGCCTGGGCGAACTGATCCAGCTCAAGGTGGACGGACAGGAGATCGTCGAGGCGCCCGACCGCGAAGAGCCCAAGATCATCAACCTGATGGACGCGCTCAAGAAGAGCGTGGCCGAGGCCCAGTCCGAGTCGCGCCGCAAGATGGCCGCGTCGGTCACCAAGCCGAGCAAGAAGAAGACGGCCCGCAAGAAGGCCGCGACCAAGAAGAAGGCGCCCCGGCGCAAGACCGGGTGACCCCCGGCGGGAGCACGTCCCTCCCCGACTTCGTGCCGCCCATGCTGGCCACGCTGGGCCGTCCGTTCGACTCGGACGAACACCTGTACGAGATCAAGTGGGACGGCCTGCGCTGCCTGGCCTTCGTCGACGACGACGGCTGGCGGCTGCGCAGCCGGCGCGACCGGGAGATGACGCCGCGCTACCCGGAGCTGGCGTTCCTGGAGCAGGTCCCGACCGGCACGCTGCTGGACGGCGAACTCGTGGTGCTCGCCGACGGACGACCGGACTTCTCCTCGGCGCTCTCGCGCGAGCAGGCGCGCGACCCCCACCGCATCGCGCACCTGGCCGCGACCCTGCCGGTGACGTACGTCGTGTTCGACGTGTTGTACGCGGGCTTCGCCTCGATCATGGGCGAGCCCCTGGCCGCACGCCGCGAACGACTCGCGACGTTGCTGGAGCCCGTGCAGGACGAACACCTCGTGCTGTCGGACGGCGTGCACGGCGCGGGCACGGAGCTCTTCGCGCAGACCGTCGAACGGGGCATGGAAGGCGTCGTCGCCAAGCGCCTGGCGAGCCCCTACCAACCGGGCAAGCGCACCGACGCCTGGATCAAGTTCAAGGCACGGCAGGAGATCCAGTGCGTGATCCTGGGCTACCTGGCCGAGGACGGCGACCTGCGCAGCCTGGCCCTGGCCGCGCCGGACCTCCAGGGCGCCCTGACCTACGTAGGGCGCGTGGGCAGCGGCCTGGGCACGAAGCTGCGTGACGATCTGCTGCGGCGACTCGAGTCCCGGCCGCGCAGCGAACCGCTGGTCCCGTGCAGCGAGCCGGCGCACTGGGTTGAGCCCGGACTGTTCTGCACCGTAAGCTTCACCGAGCGCACGAAGACGGGCATGCTGCGCGCACCGGTCTTCGTCGCACTCATCGACGACGACTGACACCGGGATGAACGGGCCCATGGCTCCGCACGAAGGGCGACCGACGCACGAGACGCAACATGCGGCGAGTCCGTCCACACCCGCGTCGCGGTCCGGACCGTCGGCCTCGCCCCGATCGCCGGACCCGCCGGCGCCGATCCTCGACGGCATCGAGCTGGCCTTCACCGGCCGGCTCGCGTCGATGAGTCGCAAGGAGGCCGAGGCGCTCGTGCGCCAACGCGCCGGCCGGGTCGTGTCCGCACCGGGCGAACACACCGATCTGCTGGTCGTGGGCCGCGGCGGCCCGCCCCTGGGCGACGACGGTCGCCTGACCGGGAACCTGCGGCGCGGTCGCGAACTGGCGCGGGCCGGCAAGCTCTCGATCATCAGCGAGGTCGACTTCCTGGGGCGACTCGGCCTGACCGAAGACCAGACGGCGCTGCAACGGCTGTACACGACCGCGCAACTCGCGCGCATGCTCGACGTGCCCGGCCACCGGGTGCGTGCCTGGGTCAAGGCGAAGCTGGTCACGCCGGCGCGCACCACCGGTCGGCTGTGCTGGTTCGACTTCGGTCAGGTGGCCAGCGCGCGCGTGCTGGTGCGGCTGTCGCAGAGCGGCGTGTCCCCCGCGCGCATCCGCAAGAGCCTGGAGCAGGCGGCGCCCTGGCTCGACGGCGACCACCCGGCCCTGGGACAGCTCGACCTGCTCGAAGACACCGGGACCCTCGGCGTGCGCCTGCCCGATGGGCGTCTGGCCGAGACCAGCGGACAGTTGCGCCTCGGCTTCGACGGTCCCGCCCCCGACCCGACCGCAGCGCCTTCCGGCGCCCCACCGGTCACCGACGCGGCGCACGACCGCGGGAAGATCCTGCACCTCGGCGATCTGCGTGCCCCCGCCGACGCGAAACCGCTGCCGGACAACGCCGACGAAGACGCGCCCGACACGTGGTTCGAGGCCGGCATCCACGCCGAGGGTGACGGCGACCTGCAACGGGCGCGCGCCTGCTACCAGCGCGCCGCCGAGCTCGCCGACCCGGACGCCGAGATCTGCTTCAACCTCGGCAACACGCTCTACGCCCTGGGTGAGCGCGCGGCGGCACGGGACCAGCTCAGCCTGGCCACGCGCCTCGAGCCCGACTACGTCGAGGCCTGGAACAACCTGGGCAACGTGCTCGCCGACCTGGGACACGGCGACGAGGCCATGCGCAGCTATCGGCGCGCCATCGTGCTGGTGCCGGACTACGCCGATGCCCACGTCAACCTGGCGGAGCTGCTCGCTCAACGCGGCGAGCTGCGCGAAGCCCGCACGCACTGGCGCGCCTACCTGGCCCTCGACTCCCACAGTGACTGGGCCGACGCCGTGCGCGCCCGACTGGCCGAGCCGGACGACGCCCCTCAGTCGCGCACGTAGGCCGCCAGCCGCTCGATGGCCGGGAGCAGGTCCTGCGGGTCGGCGAGCACGGGGGCGAACAGGTCGCCGTCGCGCTCGATGCGTGCGCCGACGGTCTGGATCGTGAAGCGCGACGGGTGCAGGCCCGCGTCCAGCTCGTCCCAGTGCAGCGGCGCCGACACCTGCCCGCCGGGGACGGGGCGCGGCACGTAGGGTGGCACGACCGTCTGGCCCTTCCCGTTCTGCAGGAAGTCCACGTAGACCTTGCCCTCGCGGCGGTTGGGGTTGCGCTCCACCGTGGCGATGTCGGGTCGTTCACGCACGACGGCGCGGGCGACGCCCTCGCAGAACATGCGGCTCTGCTCGTAGCCGTAGCCCGGCTCCAGCGGGATGAAGACGTGCAGCCCGGTCTTGCCCGAGGTCTTGAGGCAGGCACGCAGGCCGATCGCCTCGAGCACGCGCCCCACCGCGCCGGCCACGGCGATCACGTCGGCGAACGGCGCGGTCTTGGGGTCGATGTCGATCACCGCCCAGTCGGGCGACTCGGGAGTGCCGCGCCGCGACATCCACGGGTGCAGGTCGATGCTGCCCTGGTTGGCCAGGTACAGCAGCGTGTCCCGGTCGTTGCATATGATGTAGCGCTGGGGCTCGCCCTTGCTCTCGCTGTCGATCAGTTCGGTCGTGAGCCAGTCAGCCGTCGTCTCGGTGGCGTGGCGTTGATAGAAGGACTTGCCCTCGATGCCGTCGGGGAAGCGGTTCATGTGCACAGGCCGCTCACGCAAGTAGGGCAGCAGCACGTCGGCCACCCGTTCGTACCAACCCAGCAGGTCGCCCTTGGTGAAACCCTCGGCGGGCCAGAAGACCTTCTCCAGGTTCGTGTAACGCACGCGGGAGCGGGCTCCCGGAGCGCGCGCCGCGGCGGGCCGCGACTGCTGCAACACGTCCTTCAACGGGCGCGAGCGATCGTCTTCGGGAGGCGCGCTGGTGCCCTCGAAGCCGATCCGCGCCCAGTCCTCCGAGGGCCCCGCTGCGTAGGCACTGGCGAGGCGCTTGGCCACCAGCCCCGGGAGCGCCGCCTCGGCGGCGACCAGCGCCAGTTCCTCTCCGTCCGCCGGCACGTGATCGACGTACAGCAGCCGACGCGCAGCGTCACCCTCCAGCGGCAGGATCGCGCGCAGAGCCGACTTGCGGTCGATCAGCGGCAAGGGGCGCAGGTCGAACTCGTCGTAGTAGAGACAGTCGAAGACGTACAGGCAGAGCGCCCCGTCATCGGCCGGGCCGCGGCCTGCCAGCAGGGCGTCGAGGCACGCACGGGAGGGACGCCCGCCCGGGTCGAGGGCGACGAGCACGCCGTCCACCAGGGCGGTCTCGGCGCGCAGCGTGCCCAGGGCCGCCTCGAGCTGCGGCAGCCGCCGGCCGAACCCGCGCCAGCGCACGCGCTCGCCCTGCTTCTCGGCAAGCACGCGCAGCCCGGCGAACTCCACCTCGAAGGCCCAGTCGGAATCGCTGAACGGCGTGGTCTCCCGGGCCGCGTGCATGCGCCGCACGGTGCGGGGCAACGGTCGTTCGGGCGCGCCGGCCAGGTCGATGCCCAGCGCGCTGTCGCGGCCCACGCCGGCGTAGTGGTCCTTGCTCTTGAACAGCAACCAGTGATCGTCCTCGCCGCGCGTGCGCACCATGTGCCATTCGCCGCGCAGCTTGCGCCCGTGCAACACGAGCTTGAGTTCGCCCTGCTCGACGGCTTGCGGGCCGTCCTCGGCGATCAACACCTCGTAACGCCCACGGTCCCAGATGGTCATGGAACCGGCGCCGTACTGTCCGACGGGGATCACGCCGTCGAAGTGCTCGTACTCCAGCGGGTGGTCCTCGGTGCGCACGGCGAGGTGCTTGTCGGCCGGGTCGTAGGAGAAGCCCTTGGGCACGGCCCACGAGCGCAACACGCCGTCCATCTCGAGCCGCAGGTCGTAGTGCAGCCGGCTGGCCTCGTGGCGGTGCACCACGAACACCGGCCGGCGGCCGGCACCCGGCTCGTCCGCGCGCCGGGCCGGCGGCTCGGGCGTGGTCGTGAAGTCGCGCTTGCGTTGGTAGTCGTCGAGCGACTTGCCCATCGCTCCATGGAAGCACGGAGCCGGGACGGCGGCAACGACCGCGGCCGAAGAAGGCGCCGGCGGCCTCCGGCCGATCAGCCGTCGAGCTGGAAGTAGTCGCGCAGGTAGGCCGGGACGTCGTCGCACTGGATCAGGTGCACTACGTCCAGCAGCCGGGTCAGGTCGCGCTGGCGCTTGGCCGCCAGTTCGTCGGCGTCGATCTCGTGCTTGTCCAGGGGGCGCACGAAGCGCCAGTGTTCGCGCACCGGGCTGGGCTCCACCACGCCCAGCTTCTCGAGCGTGGTCAGGCACGCCTCGGCTCGCCGGTCACCGCGATCGCGGTGGATGATCTCTGCGCGCAGGTCGTCCACGGTGAGGTCGGTGAGTTGACGATCCTCCAGCACATGGGCGGCGCGGATCAGCAGGTCCCGGGACGGGTTCATCCACTCCACGAACTGCTGCTGGATGGCCAGGTCGTCCTCGGCGTAGAGCAGCGCACAGGTGGACGGCGCTCCGTCCCGGCCCGCACGGCCCACCTCCTGGTAATAGGCCTCCACCGACCCCGGCACCTCGGCGTGCGCGATGAAACGGATGTCGGGCTTGTCCACGCCCATGCCGAACGCGTTGGTGGCCAGCAGCAGCAGACGTTCGTCGGGCCTCGCCTCGATGAAGCGATCGTAGACGCGCTTCTTGCGCTTGGGCTCGAGCTTGCCGTGGTAGACCAGCAGTTCTCCCGGCCAACCCTCGTTGCGCAGCCGTGTCGCGAACCGATCGAGGTGCTTGATCAGGGCGAAGTAGACGATGCCCGTCCCCGGGCGCTCGCCGGCCACGCGGCGGATGTGTTGCAGCTTCTCGTCGTCGTCCCAGACCGACTGCACGCGCAGCTCGAGGTTGGGCCGGTCGATGCCGGTGGCGAACAGCGGCATGGCGTCGTCGTCGAGCCCCAGCGTGGTGCGCACGTCCGCGCGCACCTCCGGCGTGGCGGTGGCCGTGAGGGCGATCGTCACCGGGCTGCCGACCTGCCGGCGAAACTCCCCCACGCGCTGATAGGCGGGCCGGAAGTCATGACCCCACTTGGTGATGCAGTGGCACTCGTCGATGGCCAGCAGCTTCACTCCGCCCGGCACGCGCTCGAGCGCCTCCACGAAGGGTGGCTTGTGCATGCGTTCGGGCGTGGCGTAGATCAGGTCGTACTCGCCCGCCCCGAGCCGCTTGTAGCGTCGCTCCCGCTCGGCCCGATCGAGGGTGCTGTTGATGAACTCGGCGGCGATGCCCTTGCCCTTGAGGGCCGAGACCTGATCCTCCATCAACGCGATCAGCGGACTGAAGACCAGGGTCACACCGGGGACCGGCAGAGCCAGCGCGGGCAACTGGTAGCAGAGGCTCTTGCCCGAACCGGTGGGCATGACCACGAGCGCGTCCCCGCCGTCCATCACCCGCGCGACGATCTGCTGCTGCAGCGGGTAGAGGCGCTCGAGCCGGAAGCGGTCGCGCAGGATCGTGTCGGTCGCAGCGGACATGGCGGCAGTGTAGTGTTCGTCGGGCGCGCTCTCACGCTCTCACGCGCGGCGCTCTCGCCCAGGGGGCAGCCGCCCGATCGTGCGCTCGGCAGGTGCCAGCGGCAGAGCACCAGCGCCGCCAGGGCCAGCGGCGTGGCCACCAGCGGGTCGTCTTCCTTCATCATCGTGGACGGGTTGCGGAAGCTGCCGTCGGGCGCCTGGCGCCGCAGCAGTTCGCGAGCCAGGTGAGCAGCCCACGGCCCGCCCTGGACGACGTCCGGTCCGGCCGGCGCGGCGTGCCCGGCGGGCAACGTGCGCAGCCCGAGGGCGCGCATGGCGTGGGCGAACGACCAGCACCAGTAGTAGAACGCGCTGCGGGACTCGATCACGCGCTCGGGCGGGAACGGACCGGGGTGCCGGTCGGCGCGGAAGTGACGCTCCAACCAACGGCGAGCGGCGACGACTCGCGGGTGATCGGGCGCCAGGCCGCAGCGCAGCAGCGCGCGCAAGCCGTCGGCGGTCATGCTGCCGTAGGAGCGATGGCGCGTCGTGCCGTCCGGGTCGACGCCGGCCACGCCGGCCTTGTTCTGCAGCGCGTTGGTGGGCGTCATGCAGAAGCCGCCGTCGAGCAGGGGCGCCGCGGTCGAACCGTCGGGAGCCACGTTCTGGCAACGCTGCACGAACACCAGCGCCCGCTCGATGGCGGGGTCGTCGACGGCCGCGCCGGCCAGCCGCAGGGCACCCACGGCCATGAGCGTGGAGGAGAGATCAGCGTCGAAGGGCGGGCCGTGCAGCGGGTCGTGATGACGTCGCTCCAGGGGCTGCGGCGCGTAGCCCCAGCCGCCGTAGGCCAGGTCGCCCGGCGACCAGCCCAGCACCTCGCCGAGCTGGTGGGCGCGCAGCAGTTCGACCCAGGCGGCGCAGGCCGCCCGCGCCGGCTCGTCGTCGCGACCCGCAAGGGCGATCAGCGTGAGCGCGGCGGTGTAGACCGGGTAGTTCAGTCGCAGCGAACCGGGGTCGACCACGCCCCGCTCGTCCGCGCCGAGCGTGGCCAGGTAGTGCCGGACCTGCCGGCGCGCGTGCTCCGAGCCGGGGACGTCGGGGGCGAAAAGCACCGCCTTGGCCACCAGGGGTGTCAGCGAGGGCCCGTCGGACAACGCACCGTAGGTGCTCGAACGCCAGGCGCCGTCGTCGTCCTGGGCCTGCACCAGGAAACGCGTGGCCCGCGCAATGGACCTGTCCAGGTCCCGTCCGAAGTCCCGGTCGAAGTCGCCATCGAGATCCCGCCCGAGGTCTTCGACGGAGAGCGACGCACCCGAGCCCGCCGCGGGCACTCGGCACGCGGCGGGCTCGGACCCGGTCTCGTCACCGGGTGCGCTCGCCGTCTGCAGGGCAACGCCCAGGACGAGCGCGAGACGACCGAGCCGGCTCACCGCCTGCAACCGCGCGGACCCGCGTCCGCCACGTCGACCGTCTCGTCGTCACCGACCGTCTCGTCGTCACCGGCCGGCTCGTCGCCATCGGCCGGCTCGTCGCCGTCGGCCGGCTGCTGCTCGGGCACGGACGGCTGCCCGTCGACACGCGGCTCGTCGTCGGCTTCCTCGCCCTGCGGCACGGGCACCGGCGTGCGGTCGGCCATCAGCACCATCAGCGCCATCGACGTGCAGAACGTGCGGCCGGTGATGCAGTGGTGGCCGCTCCAGCTCCCGTCCTGATTCTGGATGCGGTCGAGGTTGGCGCTGATCTTCTCGTCCCAGGCGAGCCACTCGTTGCCGCCCTGCACGACCAGGCTCTCCCCGATGTTCATGTAGCTGAGGAACTCCTCACCCCCGTTGCTGCCGAAGCCCGAGAGGAACTGCTCGTCGTCCAGACGACCCACCATGGCGGCCTGCACTTCGGCGTTCTTCTCACGTGCGTCGGCGATGCCGTCCAGCTCCAGCTTCAGTGCCTTCTGCTCCTTGGGCGAGTCGGCTCCGGCAAGGCGCACGCGCAGCTCCGCTTCACGCAGGACGTCGCTGTTCGCGCTGTCCTGCATGCTGCTCGCGGTGGAGGACGCCGAGTACAGCGCCACGCCGGCGGCACCTTCGCCCGCCTCCAGGCCGCCACCCGCGTACTGCTTGCGCGCGTAGTCCTCGGATCGGCCCAGCACGTCGAGGTCCACCCGTTCGCCCGCCTGCACGGCGCGGTTCATGCCCTTGGACGCCAGGGACTGGGACAACACCGGCGCCCAGCCGCGATCATCCCAGGTGCCGTCGTCCCGTTGGTGCCGCTCGATCTTGTCCAACACCGTGCGCAGCGCACGGGCCACGCGGGCCCCGCTCTCGTCCGCGGGCATGTCCCGCCGCACCTCGGACAGCAGCAGCGAGGCCAGGAAGGTGTCGACGTAGGTGCCGATCTTGGACTGCAGGCGCGTGCCGGTCACGCTCGTCACCAGCAGCGAGTTCGGGGGCGAGGCCTCGACCTCGGTGCACACGAAGTCGAGTGCGGCGCGCAGTGCCGCGGCGTGGGGCCCCTCGGTCGGCGTGCTGCCGGCGCGCACGAGGGCCAGGGCCGCCGCGCAGGTGTCGCCCACATTCGCCCGGTCGCCGACGCCGCCGCCCATCGACGCCGACTCCTCGCCCTGGCCCCACCCGCCGCTCTCGTGCTGCTGGGCGAGCAGCCAACCCAGGCCGCGATGAACGTGCGCGCTCAGGGGCTTGGGCGTCACCGCGGTGGTCCAGACCAGGTCGTCGTCGATGGCGCTCGCGCCCTGGCGGATGCCGTGGGCCAGGGAGCGGATACGGGTGTCGTCGTCGGGCGCGGACGGCTCGTCGTGGAGCGCCAGGGCGGGTGCCAGCAGGACGCCGGCGAGCAACAGGCTGTGGTGCGTTCTCATGGGGTGTCTCCGTTTCGTCGGGGTTGCGGCGCCCACGGACGGAGCCCGGGCTTCTTACGCCGCCGTGCGCGCCTCGCCCGCCGCAGCGACTACAATCCCGCGCTCCACCCGCTCCTCGAGGAGGCACCGCATGCCACGGCTGCCGCAGTTCGCCCTGTGCCTGACACTGCTCGCCGTCCTGCTCCCCGGCTGCCAGTCCACCCGTGACTGGATCGGGTTGGGGCCGGACTGGGTCGCGCTCGATGCCGAGGGTCGGCCGGTGACACTGGAGTCCATGGCCGACGACCTCGCCGCGCGCGACGTGGTCTTCCTGGGCGAGATCCACGACGACTCCGTGGGGCACGCCCTGCAGCACGACCTGTTCGCGCTGCTGATCGAGCGCCGCAGCGACACGGTGCTGTCCCTGGAGATGTTCGAACGGGACGTGCAGGCCGGGCTCGACGCGTACCTCGCCGGTGAGATCGACGAGCAGACCTTCCTGGCCGACGCCCGCCCCTGGAAGAACTACGCCGACGACTACCGTCCGCTGGTCGAGCTCGCTGCCGCGCACGACCTGCCGGTGATCGCCGCCAACGTGCCCCGCGCGCTGGCCCGCAGCGTGTCCCAGGAGGGCCTCGATGCCGTCGACGGTGAGGCCTTCGTCCCCGCCGACGTGGATCACGGACCGGGCGACTACCGCGATCGCTTCGACGAGGCCATGGGCGGCCACGGCGGCGTGGACGACGAATCGATGCAGCGCTTCTTCGCGGCGCAGTGCCTCAAGGACGAGGCCATGGCCGAGAGCGTGCTCGCGGCGCGCGAACGCGTGCTCGGTGCGCCGCCGCCGCTCGTGGTGCACCTGTGCGGCAAGTTCCACTCGGACGAGGGACTCGGCACGGTGGAGCGCCTGCTCCGGCGTCGCCCGGGCCTGGACGTGGGTCTGGTGACCATGCTGCACGGGCCGCGCGAGCCCGCCCTGGTCGACCCCGAGGACCTGCAGTCCGCCGACTACACCTGGATGCTGCGCCCCTGACGCACCCGTGGTTCGCGCGTCACGGGCCGCGCTCCGTCAACTGGCGCTGTCGGCGTCGGCACTCAGGGGTACCGCCCCCACGGCAACGAGAGCCTTGAGCGCTTCGTTCACGGGGATGTCGAGGGGCGTCACCCGGTCCGCATCCATCACCAGCAGCCGGCCGGTCGTGGGGTTGGGGGAGCCCGGCACGAACACCGTGAGCCGATCGACCGCGCCCTCGCCGCGTTCGCGCAGGGTGATCAAGCCCAGTTCGACCGCCTCGTGTTCGCGGCTGGGCACGAGCACCACGCCCTGGAAGATCGCTCCCTCGCCCTCGCTGTAGCCGAGGATCTGCTTGAGCGTGATGTAGAGCGAACCGATCAGCGGCAGCGAGTGGATCAGCTTGTCGAGCAGGCGGATGATCCAGCGGCCGAGGAACGTCGACACCAGCAGCCCGATCAGATAGACGAGCAGCACCGCCGCCACGAGGCCCATGCCGGGGACGTAGAACGCCTGCTCGTCGAGCCACGACTCGGAGATCATGTCCTCCAGGTAGAGGACGCCGAGCAGCGTGCCGCCGATCGGCAGCAGGGCGACGATGCCCGCGATCAGACAGCGGGACACGTGACGGGCGATGGCTTTCATCGAGACGGCTCGGCAGCGGGGATGGGACGACCCCCGGGTCGTGGCGACTCCGGGCCGGTTCGGAGCGGACGCTCAGCGGGCGTAGACCTGCACCCTCTCGCCCAGCCGATCGAACATCTCGTGCAGGGTGTCGTAGTCGTCGTGGCGCATGCGCACCCAGGCGTTGGCCATGAAGCCGCCCTCCACCGGTTGCGTGGGCGAACCCGGCGCCGGGAAGTGGCTGTCGATGATGTGCTCGTCCCACTGCTGGTGCAGCTCTTCCACACCTTCGTAGCCGGCGATGCGGCCGTCCCGGTCGGGACGCAGGGCGATCATGCCCGAGGCGAATCGACGCGACGCCTGCTGCGTCGGCCGCCCGTTGGCGATCGCCTGCCCCCACTCGACGTACAGGTCCATGTCGTTCCCGGCGCAGTACAGGTCCCACGCGCCCACGCCCGGCGGACGGCAGCCGATCTCCGAGAACTTCAGCCCCTTGGGGCCGTAGAACCACTCCATGTGCGTGGCGGACGTGCCGATCTCCAGGGCCTCGATCACCTGCGCGCCCATGCGCTTGATCTCGTCGTAGCTGGACGAGTCGACGCGATTGGTGGCGATGATCTGGGGCGAGATCCAGCGCGCGCGCATGCCCTCCAGCACGTTCGGGTAGTAGTGCGAGATGAACTCGTGCACGACGCGGCCGTCGATCGTGATCGTGTCGTAGAAGCCCTCGTGCCCCTCGATGAACTCCTCGACCGCCACGGCCGCACCGCGGTCGACGTAGGACTCCACCAGGGCGTGTTCGAGGCCCGTGTCGTCGTCGACGCGGAAGGTGCCGGCGGCGCCCGCGGCATCGCGCGGCTTGATGATCACCGGATAGCCCACCTCACGCACGAACGCGCGCACCTCGTCGATCGAGTCGGTGCCCGTGGACATGGCACAGGGCACGCCGGCCTGGCGCAGGGCCTCCTTCATGGCCGGCTTGTCGCGGCACAGGTAGGACGTCTTGACCGACGTCCCGGGGATGCCGCAGGCCTCGCGCACGTTGGCCGTGGGCATGATGTGCGCCTCGACCGTGGCCTCGAGCCGATCGACCCAGCCGCGCCCCTGTACCGCGCGCACCGCCTCGAGCAGCGCGCCCTCGTTGACCACGGACGGGACGTGCTCGTAGCCCACCATCCAGCTCTTGAGCTCGTCGTCGAGGTACTCCGGCGGGCGTTCACCGATCCCCGTCACCGCGGCTCCGGCGGCGTGCAGGCCGCGCACGAACTCGCGCTGGTTGTGGGGGAACGCCGGCTCCACGAAGATCACGTGCATGGGAAAGTCTCCACGGTTCCGAGTCGCCGTGAGCGCCCCGGGAAGCGACAGCGGACCACCAGTCTCCCGAAGCGACTAGTGGGCCACGAGCCGATGATACAGTTCTTCGTAGATGCCGGACTGCCGCTCCCAGGAGAAGTCCTGGGCCATGCCGTTGAGCATCAGCCGGCGCCAGGCCGCCTCGTCGTGGAACAGGTCGAGCGAGTAGAGCAACGCACGACGCATGGCGTCGGCGTCGAAGTGCTCGAACACGATGCCGGTCCCCGTCCCGCGTGAGCGATCGAACAGCTCGACGGTGTCGGCCAGCCCCCCGGTCTTGCGCACGATGGGCACCGTGCCGTAGCGCAGGCTGTACATCTGGTTGAGCCCGCAGGGTTCGTAGCGCGACGGCATCAGGAACAGATCGGCGCCGGCCTCGATCAGGTGGGCCAGCTCGTTGCTGTAGCCGTTGTAGAACACGGCCTTGTCCGGGAAGCGCTGCTGCAACGACTCGAAGAACTCCTCGTACTTCGGCTCGCCGCTGCCCAGCACCACCAGGCGCGCGTCCCGGTGCGCGAGCAGCTCGGGCAGGGGCTCGAACAGCAGCTCGAAGCCCTTCTGGAAGGTGAGCCGCGAGACGATGCCGAAGACCGGCGCGCGGCGGTCGTAGCTCAGGCCCATGTTCTCCAGCAGGGCGCGGGTGTTCAGGCGCTTGTCGTCCAGGGTCTCGGCGGAGAAGTTGTGCGGGATCAGGGTGTCGGTCTCGGGGCTCCACGCGCCGTAGTCGACTCCGTTGACGATGCCGACGAGGTGGTCGCTGCGCGCCCGCAGCATGTCGGACAGCCCCATCGCGTACTCCTCGGTCTGGATCTCCCGGGCGTAGGTGCGACTGACCGTGGTCAGCACGTCGGCGTAGAGCAGTCCCGTCTTGAGGAAGCTGATGCGGTCGTTGGCCAGGTCCTCCTGGTGCAGCAGGTGGGCGGCGTCGTCGAGCCCGAGGTCCTGGATGCAGTGGGCGCCGAAGGCTCCCTGGTAGCCGATGTTGTGGATCGTCAGCACCGAGCGCGTGTTGGTGAACAGGCGGCTCCAGGTGCGCATCAGCTTGAGGTAGAGCGGCAACAGTCCCACGTGCCAGTCGTTGCAGTGGGCCACGTCCGGGGCCCAGCCCGACTGTTCGCACAGGGCCAGGGCACCGCGGTTCAGCAAGGCGAAGCGACGGTGCTCGTCGTCGTCCCCGGTGTAGATCCCGTCGCGGTCGTACAGGCCGGGGCAGTCGATGCACCACGCGTCCACACCACCGCCGGGCAGCGGCGTGCGCTTGACGCCGAAGACGTACTCGTTCGAGCCCAGCTCCACCCGCACCCGCTCCAGGCCGGGGACGTCGGTGAAGGGCCGTTCCGCCATGCGCCGGTAGAGCGGCATGACCAGGCGCACGTCGTGACCGCGCCGTGCGAGATGGTCGGCCAGCGCGGCCGACACATCCGCCAGACCACCCGTCTTGGCGAGCGGAGCGACCTCGGACGCGACGAGCAGGATGCGCATGGGCGGAGAGATTAACACGCTGCCCCGGGCGCCGGCGCCCCCGCCCCTCCGGCCGGGCGGTGCGCAGCTCGACGGCCCCGGGTATCCTGTCGGCGTCTGTTCGGGCCCCATCCCTCGACGGTGGAAACCGCCGCCCCATGCGCCGCGTCGCCTTCGTCGTCCCCTTTCAGTTCGAGACGTCCGTGCGCTTCCTGCGCGCCGCGCTGCGGCTGCCTGACGTGCGCATCGGGCTCGTGAGCGCCGACCCCTTCGAGCGCTTCGCACCCGACGTGCAGCGCCACCTCGGCGGCCACTGGCGCGTGGAGGACGGCCTCGACGCCGGCCAGATCGCCGCCGCCGTGCGCGGACTGGAGCAGCAGCTCGGCGGCCCCGTCGACTGCCTGGTGGGCGTGCTCGAGCAGTTGCAGGTGCCGCTGGCCGAGGCCCGCGCCCTGCTCGGCCTGCCGGGGCTCGGCATCGACGCGGCCAACAACTTCCGCGACAAGGCCCGCATGAAGGATGTGCTGCGCGCCGCCGACGTGCCCTGCGCGCGGCACGGCCTGGCCCACAGCCCCGCCGAGGCCCGCGACGTGATCGAGCGCATCGGCCTGCCGGTGGTGGTCAAGCCCCCCGCCGGAGCCGGCGCGGTGAACACCTTCCGCGTGGACGACGCGGACCAGCTGGACCAGGCCCTGGTGCGCTTCCCGCCCCACCCGAACAACCCCATGTTGCTCGAGGAGTTCGTCGTCGGTCGCGAGCACAGCTTCGACGCCGCGTGCGTCGACGGCGAGATCGTGTGGAGCAGCATCAGCAGCTACCACCCCACCCCGCTCGACGTGCTGCACAACGACTGGATCCAGTGGTGCGTGCTGCTGCCGCGACAGGTGGACGGTGAGGAGTTCGCGCCCATCCGCCGCGCCGGCGAGGCCGCCCTGCGCGCCCTGGGCATGGACACGGGCCTCTACCACATGGAGTGGTTCCAGCGCACCGACGGCAGCGTCGCCATCTCCGAGGTCGGGGCGCGACCTCCCGGCGCCCAGTTCACGTCGCTCATGAGCTGGGCCCACGACACCGACATGTACGCCGCCTGGTCGCGCCTCGTGATCCACGGGGCCTTCGACCCGCCCGAACGACTCTACGCGGCGGGCGCCGCCTACCTGCGCGGACAGGGCCGCGGCACGCGGGTCGCCGCCGTGCACGGGCTGCAACAGGCGCAACGGGAACTGGGCTCCCTGGTCGTCGAGGCCAAGCTGCCCCAGCGCGGCCAGGCCCAGGCCTCCAGCTACGAGGGCGAGGGCTTCGTGATCGTGCGCCACCCCGAGACCGAGGTCGTGGCCGAAGCCCTCGGGCGCATCGTGTCGCTCGTGCGGGTCGAGCTGCAATGACACGCCTCGCCCCCGCGCACCTCCACTCACCCGCTCACGCACCACGGGAAACGACGCCATGAACGTGCTGCTGCTGTCACCGGCCTACCCGGACGAGATGACGCGCTTCGCCGAGGGCCTCGCCGCCGTGGGCGCGCGAGTGTTCGGCGTGGGCGAACAGCCCGTGGGCACCCTGCCCAAACGCTGTCGCGCGTCCCTGACCGCGTACCTCCAGGTGTCCTCGCTGTTCCGCGAAGACGCGGCCATCTCCGAGATCACCCAGGAGGTCGCCGGCAAGGGCGTGCACTTCGACCGGGTCGAGTCCCTCTGGGAACCGCTGATGGAACTGGCCGCGCGCCTGCGCGAGACCCTCGGCGTGCCCGGCATGACCCTGGCGGAGACCGTGCCCTTCCGCGACAAGGAGGTCATGAAGCAGGTGCTGGACGACGCCGGCATCCGCACCCCGCGCCACGCCCGCTGCAGCGACGACGACGAATGCCGCGAGGCCGCCGAACGCATCGGCTTCCCGCTGATCATCAAGCCCATCGCCGGCGCGGGCTCGGCCGACACGCACCGCGTCGCGGATGCCGACGAACTCGAGCAGGTCCTGGCCCAGGTCCGCCACGTGCCCGAAGTGAGCGTGGAGGAGTACATCGACGGCGAGGAGTTCACCTTCGACACGGTCTGCGCCGGCGGCGAGATCCAGTACTTCAACATGTCGTCCTACCGGCCGCGGCCGCTGATCCAGCGCCAGATCCAGTGGATCAGCCCCCAGACGGTGGCCCTGCGCGATGTCGATGCCGAGCACCTGGCCGCCGGCAGGGCCATGGGCGAGGCGGTGCTCGAGGCCCTCAGCTTCCGCGACGGCTTCACCCACATGGAGTGGTTCCTGACGTCGAAGGGCGAGGCAGTGTTCGGTGAGATCGGCGCCCGCCCGCCCGGGGCCCGGTCGGTGGACATCATGAACTTCGCCTGCGACACCGACCTCTACCGCGGCTGGTCGGAGGCCGTGTGCCACGGCGCCATGCGGGTGCCCTACGAGCGCCGCTACAACTGCGCCATCATCTTCAAGCGCGCCCAGGGTGAGGGGCGCATCCTCCGCGTGGACGGGCTCGAGGGACTGATGGCCCGCTACGGCCCGGCCATCGTCCACGTGGAGCTGCTGCCGCTCGGGGCCCATCGGCGCAATTGGCTCGCCACGCTCATGTCCGACGGCCACGTGGTCGTGCGCCACCCCGACCTGGACACCTGCCTGGAGATCGCCGACCGGGTGGGCACAGACCTGCAGCTCTACGCCGGCTGAGGGGCCCCGGCCCGGCCCTGTCGAAAGCGTCATTGGCACAGGGCGGGCGACCCGCGATCATGGGCCATCGCCTGGTGGTGCAGGCGCGGCACGGTGCCGCCCGCCCCCAGTGCGCGCGAGAGGAACCCACCGACCGGGATCGACCCGCTCGGAGCAGGAGAGAACGCAGATGGCAAACCAGAAGATCGAAGAGATCGAGGGCATCGGCCCCACCTACGGCGAGAAGCTGCGCGGCTGCGGCGTGACCGACACCGACTCGCTGCTCGAACAGGGCTGCACGCCGGGCGGCCGCAAGAAGCTCGCCAGCGGTGCCGACGTGAGCGACAAGCTCGTGCTCAAGTGGGTCAACATGGCCGACCTGTTCCGCATCAAGGGCGTGGGCAGCGAGTACGCCGAGCTGCTCGAGTGCGCCGGCGTCGACACCGTCAAGGAGCTCGCGCAGCGCAACGCCGAGAACCTCGCCACCAAGATGGCCGAGGTGAACGGTGAGAAGAACCTCACCCGGCGCCTGCCCAACGTCGACGCGGTGACCAAGTGGGTCGCCGAGGCCAAGGAGCTGCCGCGCAAGGTCGAGTACTAGAGTCGACTCGTCAAAGGCCCCCGAATGCGGGAACTGGTCGAAGAACAGGACGAACGGGCGGTGAACGAATCGGAGGGCCGCATGGCCCTTCGGTTCTCCGAGTCGGCGCTCCTCGGCGACGACGGTGAATCCCTGCTCGTGGTGGATGCTCGCCGGGCCGACAACAGCGCGACGAACACCCGTACCCGGTCGTTCACCAACAACTGCAACATCGGCGGCACGAATTCGTGCACGCCGGCCGCGAACAACAGCTCCTCGTGATGAGGAAGCGCCTCGCGCAGCTGTCCTTGACGGCGGCGCTGGTGGCGGTCTTCGGCTGGGGCGTGATCTCGCTGGTCGGGTCGGGAGGGGACCGTTCGCCCGTCGAGCGGGGAGATCGGACAGCGAGTCGGCAGCGGCCTCCGCACCCCCCCGCCTCGGCCGGCTCTGCGGCCGGGGCACGCGGCGCCTCGGGCGCGCCCGTCGAGTCCGTCGCGCCCCCGATCGATGCCGGCGAGCCTCCTTCGAGACACAGCGTCGAAGTCCTCGTCCTCGCCGAAGGGGGGGCCGTCCTCGGCGCTGCGCAGCTCGCGCTCGAACCGTCGCACGAAGCGGCGATCAGGCGAGTCGCCCCCGGGCACTTCGTCGTGACGCTCGCTGGAAGAGCCGTGCTCAGCGCCTCGGCCCCGGGTTGGGGTGAGACGTCCGCACCGCTCGAGCCGGCAGCGCGACCCGCGCGCATCGAACTCACGTTGCGGCTTGGCGCTGTTGCGTGGGGCACGATGCTCGATCAGTCGGGGCGGCCTTGTGGCGGGGAGGAGCTCTTGCTCACCCGGGCCGTGAACGGTTCCGTGGTTCGCGAGCGAACCTCGACCAACAGCGTCGGTGTGTTTCCTTACGCGGGCGATTCCCGGTCGCTTCGGACCGTCGGCCTACGCGGGACGCCGTGCCTGGACGCTCCGTTCGGATCGGCCTTTCCCTATCGCCGCTTCGAGAGCGTCGCCATCGAGAGCCGAGAACCGCTCACGCTGCGCGCGCCACGCCTCGGCGGTCTCCTCCTGGACCTCCGCGACGACGCGGGGGAAGGCTGGCAGGGTGGCGAAGTCGACGTCTTGATGTCATCCGGGCAGGGCGCGGGTCTCGGTGGCGAAGTCGCCTTCGGCGACGATGGACCGACCAGCCTCTACGTTCGCGCGCCTGTCGACCCGCGCGGGCGATGCGTCGTCCCGGTGACGCACCCGAACCGATGGAGCGTGCAGATCGGCCGTGACGGCTTCCTCGCCGAGCCCTTCGCGGTGACGGTGCCGGACATTGGATGGAGCGGCCCGTTCCGCGCGACCCGGGTCGACCGGGGAGAGCTGAGTGCGCGCGTCGTGGACCCGGGCGGTCGCCCGCTCGGTGGCTGCTGGGTGATGTTCGCTCCCGTGCGAGAGGTCATCGCTCGCGCGGAGTGGAAGCACGCCTTCGACTCGTACGATCGCCGCCACGAGTTCCCGGCGCCGGCGACGCCCGGGCGCACGACGTCGACCGACCAGGACGGGGCGTTCTCACTCCCGTGGCAAGTGGGTTCCTTGGTGATCCAACACCCCGGGTACGTCCCCAGAGTGATCGCGGACGCATCCGCCTGGGATGCGGGGCCGATCGCGTTGCTGGCGGGCAACGTGATCGAAGGGCGGCTCTCAGATCCCGGAGTGGATGGCGGCGACCTGTCAAGTCACGTCGTGAGGCTCGCGGGGCCGGGCGACCTGCGAGTGCCTTCCCTCCCGCGAGAGCATGTGGTCCCGGTGCGGGATGATGGGACCTTTCGCATCACAGCCATCCGCCCAGGAACCCACCGGTTGCTCGTCGAAGACGACCGTGAGGTCGCCCTGCGACGACAGGTGGATGTCGCCGAGGGTGATGAACTCTGGCTCGACCTGACCCTCGAGACTCGACACGAGGTGCGCGTCGTCATCCCCGGCAGCGACGGCGCACTGCGCCGCGTCTCACTCGTTCGTGTCGCGGATGGAGTGAGTGTCTCCTGCACGTCGACCTCGACGGACTCGTGGGGCGCCAGCCTCGACTGGGTGGGAGCGACTCGATTGCAGGTAGCGACGCTCTCGGGTGGGTTCTCCTACGAGCTGGCGACTCTCGAGGTCCTGCCTGGACAGGAGGAATACTACGTCGAGCTCCCGGGAGGTTCCTGCGACATCACCCTGGAAGTCCCTGGAGAAGCCTATCCCTGTAGTCTGAGCGTGACGGCGGGCCCCAACGGTTCGATGGTGTCTCACCTCTCGTTGGAGGATGTCGTCGACGTCGTGCGTGTCGATCACTTGCCGCCCGGCCCATACGACGTGCTCCTCCGACCGGCTCCCGGGTCCTCGCTGGTCGAGAAGGCCCTCCTGGTGGCGCGCACCCAGTTCGAGATCGCGAGCTGGGTGGACGCCCGCCGCGCGGACCTCGTGTACGACTTGAGATCCGTGCGTTTCCTGGTCGTCGATGCCGATGGGCAGCCGCTCCCGGACATGCGTGTCTCGGCTTCGCGAGATGGCGTGAGTCTCGGTGTCGGCGCGACGCGCGCTGACGGAATCTGCGAGCTACTGCTGCCCCGAGGTGAGGGGGGCTCGGTCTTCGCCTACTCGCAGTCGGCCCCGATGTCTTCGTCCGCCCATCAGTTCCGAGCCGAGGACGAGTCGATCGAGATCGTTGTGCGCGACACGGTCCAGGTCATCTTCGCTATCGAACGGGCAGATCCGGCGTCGCCGCTGCCCGAGACGATCCGCCTCCACTCGTTGGTTGCCGAGGGTTACGGTGGAGTCGTGCGCGTGGGACCCCACGACCGCTTCGCAGGACCTCTCCCGCTCCCGCCCGGCCCCTGGGATGTCGAGGTCCAATGGGAGCACGGCGCCTTGCAGACGGTCGCAGTGACGGTCGACGAGCGGCGGCGGCAGACAATTCGCGTGGATGTACCTTGAGCCATCCGACGCGAACAACGCCGGAGGACTCCTGCCGACGAAAACAGTGCGCGACGCGCACCGCGAGTGGCCCCGCGCCCTCAGCGGCGCCGGTAGGCCCGCGGACGACGCCAGCGGAAGCGCCGGTCCACGACGTCCCCACCCTGCTCCACGACGTCGGCCACCAGCTCCCCCAGCACCGGGGCGAATTTGAACGCGTGACCGCTGCCGCCGGCCGCCACGACCAGCCCCGCGAGGTCCGGGTGCCGGTCGATCAGGAAGTCGCCGCCCGCCGCCTCGCAGTACAGGCACAGTCGCGTGGCCGCCAGGGGTGCGTCGGCGAGCGCGGGGAACACGCCCCGCAGGAAGTCACGGCAGGCGCGCTCCTGCTCCGGGCTGACCTCGCGCGGGGCGTCGGGATCGATCGGCACGCCGGCGCCGTGGTGGGCCACCTTGACCGCGCCGGCCAGGTCGCCCGCGTCGGCCGGCAGGGCGGGGAAGCCGTAGTAGCCGGTGCGCATCACGTCGGCGGCCCACGGCCGGAAGTGCGGCGGCTGCCAGCGCTCGGGCTCGTCCACCCGGAACAGGAACACCGGTTGGCCCACGCTGCGCAAGGCGCCGGCCAGCTCGGGCACGATGCGCCCGGTCCAGGCGCCGACCGCCACCACCGTCACGTCGGCCGACAGCGTCTCGCCCTGGGTCGTGCGTGCACCGCTCACGCGGCCGTCTTCCATCAGCAGTCGCTCGATGCCGCAGTCGGGGCGTAGCTGCACGCCGCACGCCTGGGCCGCGCCGAGCAGGCGCTCCATCACGAGTCCGCTGCGGGCCCAGCCGCCCACGGGGTTGAGGTAGCCGTCGGGGAAGTCGTCCGGTCGCCAGGCGGGCATGGCGGCGGCCAGCCCGGCCCGGTCGAGACGCCGGGGCGCCAGGCCCCGGGCCCGCAACTGCACGTAGCTCTCGTACTCGAAGCCGCCCGGGGCCATGGGGCCGCCGGCCATGAGCACCAGTCCGTCCTCGTGGAACAGGCGTTCGCCGAAGGCATCGTTCCACCCGCGCCAGCGCTCGAGCGCGCGCAGCGCGAGGTCCCAGTAGAACGTGTCGTCGCCGTAGTCGAGACGCACGGCCTTGCTCACGTCGGTGGACGCGGCCAACGGATGGGGCACCGGCCCCGGGTCGCACAGCGTCACCGCGTGACCCCGGGTCTGCAGTTCGTACGCGGCGGTGACGCCGAAGACGCCGGCCCCCACCACGAGCACGTTCAACGGGGCGGGGCTTCCTCGACCACCAGGGCCAGCCAGTCACCGGCCGGACTCACCGCCAGGCGCGTGATGCCGACCATGCCGTAGGACGCGAAGTCGGCGACGGCGTACCAGCCCTCGGCGGGATCCCCGTCCCAGCCGTGGAGCACCGAACCGTTCGCCATCAACAACGTGCCGTCGGGCGTCCAGGCGAAGTCACGGCTGTCCACGAGGCTGCGCACGAGGGGGCGCGTGCCCAGCGTCGCGAGGTCGAGCTCCATCACCCACCAGGACTCGTCGCCCACTGCGTCGGGCGGGATGCCCTCGCGACGCTGCAGGAAGACCGCCGTCCGGCGGCCCGGCACGAGCGCGAGCGAACGCTCGATGTCCGCGGCCACGAGCTGCGACTCGCCCGTGGTCGCGTTGGCCACGTGGAGTTCGGCCGGATCACCCAGCACGAACAGCATCAGGCGCTCGTCGTCGATCCAGGCGTGGTAGCCCACCGGCTGCACCTGCTCGAGCACGAGACGCGGTTCGCCGCCGTCGAGGGCAAACTGCCACAGCCGCTGACGGTCGTCGGCCTCGACGCGCACGACACTGAAGCGATCGCCGCGCGGCGTGACCAGCGGTGAGTACTCGCTCTCCGCGGTGCGTGTCACCTGTGCAAGGCGACGCGCCTCGATGTCGTAGCGCCAGGTGTCAGCCTGATCGTCCTCGTCGACCGACGTGAACAGCAGGCCGCTGCCGTCGGGCGTGAACGCGGGCTGGTTGTCGTAACCCTGCCTGTCGGTCACGCGGCGCGGCTCGCCCACCGTCAGCGAGCGGGCACCGGGCTCACCCACACCGGCCCGGGCGAGCGGCACGATGTAGATCTCCGTGCCGGGAGGGGGATCCTGGGCCACGACCGGGACGGTCGCCATGCAGGTCAGGATCAGTCCCGCAGCGCTGCGAGTCGCTCTTCCCATGTTCGGTTCTCCGCCGAGCTTCCGCGATGGTCGCCACCATCTTACGGAACCAGCGGTCGGAGCCGGTCGAGACCATCTCGCACCGGTGCCGGATCGGGCAAGGGCCCCCGATCAGTCGACGTAGGTGTCCAGCAACTGCTCGACCACGTCCTCGGTGAGCTCGTGTCCCGGCGTGAAGGGGAAGCCCTCCCAGCGCACGATGCCCTCCGGGTCCACGATCACGATGTGGGGGATGCCGCGCACGCCCATGGCCGATGCCATGCGGCCCTGGGTGTCGATGGCGAGGGCGTAGTCGATCTGGGGGCTGCGCATCTCACGCACGGCGGCGGCCGACTCGCTCGACAGCCCGATCACGTTCAAGCGATCGCGGAACTTCGCGTGGATGCGATTCAGCTCCGGGATCGCCTTGCGGCACGGCGGACACCAGGTGGCCCAGAAATCGATCAGCGCCATCTTGCCCTTCACCTCGGGCACGGCGGTGAGCCACTGCTCGACCGCGAAGGTGGGTGCCGGACGGTTGATGAAGGAGTTGGCGAACAGGTCCTTGCGCGGGGCCGGGGCGTCGGGTCGCTGGCGCGCGGTGGTCTCGGCGGCGCCGCCGCCCCCGGCGCGGGCCTGGGCCGGCGCCGGGTCCTCACCGCCCGAGGCGGCGCCCGAGGCGGCGCCCGAGCCGCAGGCGCCCAGGGCGAGGGTCAGGCAGAGAGCCGCCGGAGCAGCGAACAGGATCGATCTGGCCGTGGTCTTCATGGGCCCTTCATCGTTCCCCGGCGCCACGGCGCTTGAGGCTCGAGACGGATCGGGGCCTTCGGGAGCCGATCGTCCCCGAACAGCGATCGATCCGGGCACGCATGCGTTAGAATCGGTGTCATTCGCCGCCGGTGCGCGCTCGCGGTGCCATTCGCCCGCCGGCCCACGCTCCCGAACGAGCCCTCCGCGAGGTTCCCCTTGCCACACTTCGTGCTGCTCGGCCCCCAGCGTCTCGAGCCGATCGTGAAGGACGCGATCGATTCGCTCGACGTCGAGGCCCCGCTGGCCCTGGTCACCGCCGGTTGGGAGGAGCGCGAGTCCGAGGACGAGGAGCTGCGCGCGCACGTGGGCCACCCCTGCGAGAACCTGCGGCTCTACTCGCGCATCGAGGAAGTCTTCGTCGACGACCCCGAGTTCCACCAGGCCGTGATCGACCGTCACGACCTGCTGCGCAACCTGCAGGAGCTGTACAGGGGCCGCCTCGACCACGCCCTGGAGGCGGCCCGCGAGCTGTTCCGCCGCGACGGCGAAGCGGAGCTGATCATCCCCGAGCGGGCCGACGCCCTGGCCGCCCTGGCCGCACTGGACGCGCACCACCTGGAGCGCGTGCGCGAAGTGCACGCCGAGTTCGAGGCCCACTGGAAACCGGGCGAGCGCGAGAGCCTCGCGCGCCAGCGAGACGAGGTGCGGACCCTGCTCGACCAGAGCGGCGCCCTCGCCATCGCCGGCGGGCACGTGGTCGTGCTGCTCAACCGGCTGCGCCTGTTCGGGATCCTCGACGCGTGGGCCGCCGGCGGCGACCGGCCGGTGGTGGCCTGGGCGGCGGGTGCCATGGTGCTCACCAATCGACTGGTCGTGTTCCACGACACGCCACCCCAGGGCCCCGGCAACCCCGAGGTGCTGGAGACGGGCCTGGGCATCTGTCCGGGTCTGGTGGCGCTGCCTCACGCGCGCCGGCGCCTGCGCCTGGGAGACCCGGTGCGCGTGGCGATCTTCGCCCGACGCTTCGCGCCCCGCGTGTGCGCCGCGCTCGACGAGCACTGCCGCATCGACTTCGACGGCACGGGCTGGACCGCTCACGGGCCGACGCGTCAGCTGCAGACGTCGGGGCAGGTGGAAGCGCTCCCGAGCGAGAGGCAGGCCGTCGCATGATGCATGGACCCGTCGACACCGGTGACGCCAACCTGTCCGGGGGCCGCGAAGATCCCCTGGCCCAGCCGCCGGCGACGCCGGAGGATCACACGCCGCCGCACCCCGCCATCCGCGACCTCATGCGGGACGGCGTCCCCGACGGGGAGGCGGTCGAGCTGTTCCTGCAGAACAACGCCTTCCCGCTGATCGACGAGACCCGCGCCACGTTCGTGTTCCGCGGCGACGTGGACAGCGTGTCCCTGCAACACTGGATCTACGGCATGCCGTCGTCCCAGGCCTTCACGCGCATCGAAGGCACCAACCTGTGGACCCACGTGTTGGAGCTGCGCCGGTCCTCGCGCGTGGAGTACAAGTTCCTCGTCGACTACGGCACGACGCGCGAGCTGATCCACGACCCCTTCAACCCGCAGCGGGCCCACGACCCGTTCGGCAGCAACTCGGTCTGCCAGACCGACGGCTACGAAGTGCCGGAGTGGACCTTCGAGGACAGCGAGGCCCGGGTCGGGACGATCCACGATCACGTCGTGCAGAGCGACGCCCTGGGGGGCCCGCGGCCGCTGCAGGTCTACCTGCCGGCGCGCTACCGCGAGACGCGCCGCTACCCGCTGCTGGTCGCCCACGACGGCACCGACTACCTGAAGTTCTCCTCGTTCAAGGCCGTGCTCGACAACCTGATCCACCGGCTCGAGATCCCGCCGATGATCGTCGCGCTCACGCCCCCGGGGGACCGGCTGAAGGAGTACGCCGACGACGAGCGCCACGCACGCTTCATCGCCACCGAGCTGCTGCCGGCCCTCGAGTCACGCTACCCGCTGGTGGACAAGCCGGCCGCCCGGGGCCTGATGGGCGCCAGCTTCGGCGCCGTGGCGACCCTGTCCACGGCGTGGCGTCACCCCGGCACCTTCGGCAACCTGCTGTTGCAGTCCGGTTCCTTCGCCTTCACCGACATCGGCGACCACACCCGCGGCCCCCTGTTCGATCCGGTGGTGCGCTTCGTGAACGCCTTCCGCAAGGCTCCGGGCGGCCCGGCCAGCAACATCTTCGTGAGCTGCGGCATCTACGAATCGCTGATCTACGAGAACCGTTCGCTGCTCCCGCTGCTGCAGTCCACCGGCATGTCGGTGCGCTACACCGAGGCGCGCGACGGCCACAACTGGGAGGCCTGGCGCGATCGCCTGCGGGAGGGCCTCTCGTGGCTCTTCCCGGGGCCCCTGTGGATGGTTTATGAATAGGCGCCCCGTTCCAGGCTGGACGGTTCAAGCGGTGAGCGGGCAGACGACTCCAGGGAGTTTCCGGTGGCAAATGTAACGCGCAGGATCGGCCTTTCGCTGGGTGCCGACCTCTGCTGGCCCCTCTGCTACGAGCAGATCCTGCGCAAGCTCGACCTGGAGCTGAAGCTCGGTCCAGACAACGTGCGCTTCGAGGTCGAGCGGCTGACGATCGAGCCCTACGACCTGCGCGCCGCGCCGCGCTACGACGTGGTGCTCGACCGGCTCACGCACTGGTACCACACGAGCCGCGAGTGGATCAAAAAAGCGATCCTGCTCGACGGGACCTACGTGCTGAACAACCCCTGGTCGCTCCAGTCGATGGAGAAGCAGACCACCTACTGCGCCATGATGCGCCTCGGCCTGCCCGTGCCCGACACCTGGATGGTGCCGCCCAAGGAGTACGAGCCGTCCGAGGACCTGCAGCCCACGCTCGAGCGCTACGCGCGCATGTTCGACCTGGGTGACATCGGCAAGCAGCTCGGCTACCCGATGTTCATGAAGCCCTACGACGGCGGGGCCTGGCGCGGCGTCAACCGCATCGACGACGAGGAACGACTGCGCAAGGCCTACGACGAGAGCGGCCGGCTGGTGATGCACCTGCAGAAGGCCGTCGACCCGTTCGACATGTTCGTGCGCTGCATCGGGGTGGGCCCCCAGCTCAACCCCGTGCTCTACGACCCGGCCGCTCCGTTACACGAGCGCTACGGCCTGGAGCGTGACTTCCTGAGCGCCGAAGACCGCGAGCTGATCGAGAACATGACGCTCACGATCAACACCTTCTTCGGCTGGGACTTCAACAGCTGCGAAGCGTTGCGACAGGTCGGCGAAGACGGGCACAGCTGGCACCCGATCGACTTCGCCAACGCCTGCCCCGACTCCCAGGTCACGTCGTTGCACTACCACTTCCCCTGGCTGGTGCTGTCCAAGCTGCGCTGGTCGATCTTCTGCGCGGCGACCAGGCGGCCGATGCGCACCGCGCTCGACTGGGGCCCGTTCTTCGCCATCGCCGACGAGAACCCCGACATGCCGCTGCGCGAGAAGCTCGCCGCCTACGGAGCGATCGCCCGCGAACGTCTCGACGTGGAGCGCTTCGAGGCCTTCTGCGAGGAGCACCTGGGGCAGCTCGACGAGGTGGCCGACGAGTACTTCCGCGGTGATGACGCCCGCGACGCGGTGCGTCAGAAGGTCGTGGCCCTGTTCCCCGAGCACGAGCACGACCAGTTCACCGAGCACTTCTGGAACCAGATCCAGCTCTGGCGCACGCACGAGGCCGAACGGCGCGCCGCGACGCCCGCGAAGCCGGCGGCCGGCGGCAAGACAGCCGGCGGCAAGACGGCCGGCAGCAAGCAGGCCGCCGGCAAGAGCAAGGCCGGCGCCAAGGGCAAGGCCGGCGCCAGGGGCAAGGGCCGCAAGGCATCGGGCGGCCCATCGAAGAAGCCCGACGGACCGAAGAAGAACGTGGAGACACAGCCGTGAAGGAAACGACCCGCTGGTACTCCGAGCGCGTTCAGCACGACGTCCAACTCGTCCGCTGGGGCCACATGGGCAAGCCCGTCCTGATCTTCCCCACCGCCGGAGGCGACGCGGAGGAGATCGAGCGCTTCCTGATGATCAAGGTGCTCGAACCGCTCATCTCGTCGGGCCGCATCAAGGTCTACTCGATCGACAGCATCGCCGCGGCCATGTGGGGCGACACCGACGTGCCGGGAACCCACAAGGCCTGGGTCCAGAACCAGTTCGGCCACTTCATCCGCCGCGAGGTCGTCCCCGCCATCCGCAACGACTGCCGCGACCCGGAGATCGGCATCACGGTGGCCGGCGCGTCGATCGGCGCCTTCAACGCCATGTCGTCCATCTGCCGCTTCCCCGACGTGTTCGAGCGCGCCATCTGCATGAGCGGCACCTACGACGTGAACCGCTTCATCAAGGGCCTCAACGGGACGACGCTCGACTTCTACTTCTCGTCGCCGCTGCACTTCCTGCCGAACCTGGGCGAGTGTGAGCAGCTCACCCAACTGCGCGACCGGTTCATCGTGATGTGCCACGGCGGCGGTCAATGGGAGGACCCCGAGCAGGACTGGCGCATGGCCAGCCTGCTGGGCACCAAGGGCGTGCCCAACCGGGTCGACCCCTGGGGCCCCGACTACGACCACGACTGGCCCACGTGGCGCGCCATGCTGCCGCACTACCTCGAAGAGCTCTGATCCCCGCGGCTGCTGGCAAGACGCGCTACCCCTGGACGAGCGACCCGACCGGCTACGGTCCCCCGCCCTCTGCCGGTGTCGTGTCGCCCGGAAAGGCGCCGCGCCAGCCCTCGAATCCGCCGCGCAGGGAGAACGTGTGGTCGAAGCCGTGTTCGAGCAGGTACGCCGCTCCGCCCAGGCTCGAGTGCCCGTGGTAGCAGTAGATGATGATCGTGGCGTCGGCGTCCGTCGTGTCGAGCAACTGCTGGATGTTGTGGTCGCCCACGTGCAACGCACCGGGGATGTGGGCCGCGCGGTAGCTGCCTGGGTCGCGCACGTCCATGAAGATCGCGTCGCCCGCGTCGAGACGCGCCTTGGCCTGCTCGGGGTCGACCTCGGGGATGCTGTCCATGGGCGCGGCTCCTGTGGGGGCGGGACCGGAGTCTAACGCCCGGGCCCCACGTGCCGGTCGCGGTTCACTCGCGAGCGCGGGTGGCCCGCTCCCGCCGTCTCAACGCTGGGACCACCACCACCAGCCGGCCAGGTGCAGGCCCCCGATGATCCAGAACACGACCTGGTAGGAGCGCTTGCGGTTCTTGTGCCGCAGGCTGCGCTGCGCCAGCAACGCGCCCGGCCAGCCGCCCAGCAACTCGAGACCGTGGAGCACCCGTTCGGGCACGCGGGATCCCCCCCGCCGCGCCTGTCGCTTGTCCCAGGCATAGATCGCGAAGGTCAGCGTGCTTCCGATGCCGTAGCCCAGGAGGGCCATGTGGGTCGCGCCACTCATGGCGGTAGGATGCCCGCTCCCACTCCTTCCCGCGAGCGCCGGCCGGCACTGCGCCGACCCGCCGCGGCTCCGCACTGTCCTCCTGTCCTCCCCGGCCCTGCCGGCTCGACCCTGTCCTGCCCTGCCGCCGTGAGACGGCCGCCGAGAGAGATCACCGGTGAGCTTCAAGACCATCGCCCTCGTCGTCCTCGGGCTCACCTGCGTCGGCTCGATCGGCGCGCGCTACGCCCTCGCCGACCCCGACCCCGAGCCCGACACCTCGTCACCCGGCGCGCTGGCCAGCGGGCTGGTGGGTGACCTGGGACTCGACGCCGCGAAGGAACCGGGAGCGGTCGAACAAGCGCTGCCGTACGTGAGCGAAGGCAGCTTCTTCGCGCTGATCGGCTTCGCCCTCGGTTACCTCTCCCGCAAGTTGGTGAAGATCGGGCTGATCGTGCTCGCCGTCGTCTTCCTCGCCGTCCAGGGGCTGTCCTTCGGCGGCGTGATCTCGGTGGACTGGGACAAGCTGTTGGCCCTCGCGAACGACCTGGTGCTGAACGTGAAGTCCAACCAGAGCCTGAGCGAGATGGTGAAGCACAAGCTGCCCAGCGCGGGTGGCCTCGCGCTCGGGTACGTGCTCGGCTTCCGTAAGGGCTGAGCCGTACGGGCGATCGAGGCCGGGCGCGAAGCGCCCACGCCGTCAGGCCGTGCGACGTCCGCCGGCGAGCGCGCCCAGCTCCGTGGCGATGCCGGCGAAGGTGCGGTGGTTGAGCGGCAGCTCCAGGTACACGTGCAGGAAGCTCAACCAGAACAGGGCGGTGAGCCCGGCGGCATAGTCCCACGCGTACAGCGCCACCGAGCCGATCCAGATGACCACGTTGGCCACGGCCCAGCCCTTCGGAATCTTGTGCCACTGGATCACCGACGTCTTCGAGAACCAGTTGAGGTAGTGGTAGGTGTACGCGAAGGCCACGAAGCGGGCGACGGTCTCACCCGTCACCGAGTAGAAGAAGTCGCGCGTGTAGGTGAGTTGCGGCATGCCCAGCCACTGGATCAGCGTGTGGTTGACGCCCTCGATGGCGCCGTAGGCGTTCGTGACGTAGGGCGTGATCTCGCGCCCGCTCGGCGTGGAACGCAACACGAAGAAGCTCACGCTGCAGGCGACGAACACACCCAGCGAGGCGATGCCCGAGCGGCTGCGCCCGCGCAACGCCCCATACAGGATGAAGGCCCCCGTGAAGACCCACACGTGGATCACCGTGGGCAGCAGGATGCGCAGCAGGTCGTGGGGCCGCTGCATGCCGTCGGTGGCATAGGCCAGCAGCGCGGCCAGGGCGATCACGACGGCGCGCGGCCCCCACCGACTCCAGAACGCGATGGCACAGGCGACGCCCAGGGCCATGCAGTTGATGCGTGGCGCCCACAGCGCCATGGCCAGGTCGGTGCGCAGGTACTGGATCGTGAGCAGCAGTGCGCACAGACCGATGAGCAGCAGGAAGTCCCAGCGCCCACGCGCGAAGTACTGGCGGCCGTGGAGCCAGGAGATCTCGGTCAGGTAGTGCAGCGGCCCCAGCACGGCGTAGGAGAACAGGAACAGCTCGAACGGCAGGGCGAAGGCCGCCACGCACGAGGCCAGCATCAGGCCGATGTTGAGGACGTTGACGCGGTCAGTGCTCATGGATCGGCCGGGCACGGGGGCAGCAGGCGGGCCAGGATAGCCCAGCCCTCCCGGAACCCGGCGCTCCCGGGCCGGTCCGGGCGGCCGCGGCGGCTCCGACCCTCCTCGACGCCAGCGAGTAGAATGCTCCCGAGGGCGCCTATGAGGAGGTCGCGACATCCCGGCTGAACCGGACAACCCGCTCCCGGCGGACGACGACGAGAGGCACGCAGACCGGCGGCCCTCGGGCCGTTCGCCCGCCGAGCAACTGTGCGTGGAGTTCCTGGCGCGCCAGTCCCGCGGCGACAGCGTCGACTTCGAATCGGTGTGCGCCGCACACCCCGAGCACGCGGACGAGTTGCGCCTGCTCTACGGGCGTTGGCTGGACGTGGCGCCCATGCTCCAGTCCGCCCTGCCCGACCTCGTAGACTCGCTCACCGGGGTCCTGCCCGAGGAGGGCCCGCCCCCGTCGCTACAGGCGGCGCTGTCGATGGACCTCGATGCCGGCGGTGGCGAGGAGACGCCGATCGAACTCGTCGACCGGCTCACCTCCCACCAGGGCGCAACGGAACGCTACCGGGCCGACGGCGAGATCGGCCGCGGCGGCATGGGCGAGGTGCACAAGGTCTGGGACGGGAACCTGCAGCGTTTCCTGGCCAAGAAGGTGATGCTCGAGAACCGCCCGGCGCTGGACGGGGCCGACATCGTGAGCGAGCCCGACAGCGAGCCGTCGAGCAGCACCCAGGGCAGCGGTCGCCGCAACACCCGCGAGTTGGCCCAGTTCCTCTCCGAAGCGCTGGTCACCGGACAACTCGACCACCCCGGCATCGTGCCCGTGCACGAGCTCGGTCTCGACGCCGACGGTCGCCCGTTCTTCACCATGAAGCTGGTCAAGGGGCGCAACCTGCGCACCGTCTTCAAGATGGTTGCCAGGGGCGAAGAGGGCTGGACCCTCAACCGCGCGCTCGGCTCGATCCTGAGGGTCTGCGAAGCCGTTGCCTACGCCCACAGCAAGGGCGTCATGCACCGTGACATCAAGCCCGACAACATCATGGTCGGGAAGTTCGGTGAGACGTACCTGATCGACTGGGGCCTGGCCAAGCTGCTCGCCCCGCGCCGCGAGGAGGCGACGGAGCCCGGGGAGAAGGTCTCGCCCCCGGTGGAAGCAGACGAACCCGAGGCGCAGGCCGACCGCGAGCCCGACCCCTGGTGGCTGAGCCGCGACCGTCCGGACGCCGGAACGCCGGTGTACATGTCACCCGAGCAGGCCTGGGGCCGACACGCCCTGGTCGACGAACGCAGCGACATCTACTCGCTCGGGGCGATCCTGTACCACCTGCTCACACGGCGCATGCCGTACGTCTCGCCGGACCACCACCCCACGCGGCTCGAGATCGTGCTGCTCGTGCGGCGGGAGTGCCCGGTCCCGATCCTCGAACTCAACCCCGACGCGCCGCCCACCCTGGTGAGCATCTGCCAGCGCGCCATGGCGCGCGACATCGACGAGCGCTACGCCACGGCCGCCGAGATGGCCGCCGCGCTCGAGGACTACCTCGAGGACATCAGCGAGGCGCGGGAGGAAGCGCGGCGCCAGGCGCGCCGGGCGGAGCTGATCAACGACTTCCTCGTGAACATGATCAGCTCGGTGGACCCGGCTTCGGCCCAGGGCCGCGACACCACGCTCATGCTGGAAGTGCTGCGCGACGCGGCGCAGCGCATCGAGACCGAACTCCCCGGCCAGCCCCTCGACCAGGCCGCGTTGCGCGTGACCATCGGGAGCATGCACAAGCAGCTCGGGGACTTCGCCCAGGCGGAGGTGCACCTCGAGCAGGCGCTCGAGACCACCGAGGAACTGCTCGGCGCCGACCACCGCGACACGATCAAGGCCGCGTTCAAGCTGGGCGTGCTGCGCTGGCACCAGGAGCGCCTGGACGAAGCCGAGCGGTTGCTCCAGCACGTGCTCGACGTCCAGCGACGCGACCTCGGATCGGAGCACCGCGACACGCTCGGCACGATGTTCGCCCTGGCGCTCGTCCTGGAGCGCTTCGAGGGCCGCACGGCGGACGCCGAGGAGCTCATGCGCTCGTCCTTCGAGGGCCGTCGCGCGCTGTTGGGCGACAGCCATGCCGACACGCTCGAGTCGCTCAACGGGCTGGCGCAGTTCCTCACCGAGCGTCGACGCTTCGAAGAGGCGCTGGTGCACCAGCGCCAGGCGCTGGAGGGACGCCGTCGCGTGGAGGGCGAGACACACCCCAACACCCTGGCAGCAGCCAACAACCTGGCACGCATCCTGCAGGCCCTGGGCGACCTGCCCGCCGCCGAGGCGCTGATGCGCGAGACCTTCGAGAGCCAGCGTCGGGTCATGGGTGAAGACCACCCCTGGACCCTGACCTGCATGAACAACCTGGCCCTCAACCTCTCCGAACAAGGCCAGCTCGACGAGGCCGAGGCGCTGATCGTCGACGCCGTCGACCGGGCGCGCGACAAGCTGGGCGCCCTGCACACCAAGACGCTCAGCTACATGAACACGCTGGCCATGCTGCGCGAGAAGCAGGGTCGCCTGGACGAAGCGGAGCGGCTGTACCGCGACATCGTCCGACGGGCGGGGCAGGCCCTGTCCCCCGAGCACCGCTACACCGCGCGCTTCCGCACGCACCTCGGACGCTGCCTGTTGAGCCAGGGCCGACGGCAGGACGCCGGCGCCGAACTGCGCGACGCCCACACGGCGCTGCTGGCGGCACTCGGACCGAAGAACGACTGGACCCGCGAGGCCGCGGCCGCCCTCGGCGACGCCGAAGGCCGGCCCCGCCCCGTCCTGCACGTGCAATCGCCCCCGCCGCCGTCGCCCCCCCGGGCGGACCGCGCGCAGGAGGCCTGAGCTCAGGCCCCCTGCGCCGAGGCGCCCGTGGCGATCATCCCCGCGTCTCGGCGAGTAGCGCGTTGGACCGCACCACGCCGCTCGGGCCGGACTCGTCCGGCAGCACGAACTGGTAGTAGATCTCGGTTCCGGCCGGCATCGACTCGGGCAACTCGAAGGTGTAGTTGAGGCTGCCCGCGCCGTTGGTCCAGAGGTCGCCCACGAGGATGTCGGGCAGGGGCATGAACGTCCCGCTCTGGGGGTCGAAGACCAGCGCGCCGCCGATCACGAGCAACACCTCGCTGCCCGGCTGGGCGTCGCACAGCTTGAGCTTCATGTCGTTGTGCGCGCTGATCGGGCCGTGGCCGTCCAACTCGGGCACACAGCCCTCGTTCGGCACGCCGGTCTGGGCGATGGGCTCCCAGGGCGCAACCGAGACGAACAGCGCGGTGCCCGCGCGCAGCATGCCCGCGAGTGCACCGGGGATGCCGACGCCGAGGTCGGCGACCAGGTCGCCGTCGATGTCCCCCAGCGGCGCCAGTGCCGCGCCGAGGTTGGCGCCGGCCAGGCCGCCCGAGACGCGCTGGAGCAGCGCACCGTCGTTGCCCGAGAAGACCCGCACCGCGCCGGCACTCTCGAACTCGCCCACCACCGCACCCGGCTCACCGACGGCCACGTCGGCCCCGCCGTCGCCGTCGACATCACCCACTGCGGCCAGCGTGTAGCCGAAGTCCGGGCCCGCCGAGGCGCTGCTCAGCTCGCGCATCAGGGCGCCGTCGGCACCCGACACGAGGCGCACCACGCCCGGGCCGGCGGGTTCCCCGGCGGCGTCGATCGCCTCGACACTGAGGGCCATGTCCGTCGTGCCGTCTCCATCGAGGTCAGCGATCAAGCGCGCCGCCTCGCCGACCCGCTCGCCCGGGGCGCCGGAGATCGTCAGATCGAGATCCAGGTCGGGCCCGCGGTAGACGCGCAGGTAACCGTTGCCCCCGCTGTCATCCTGCGTGCTGCCGATGATCACGCCGGGCTCCTCGCCCTCGGCCTTGAGCGTGCCCTGCATGTCGCCGGCCACGGTGTCGCCGAAGTGATCGTCGTCGTCCGCGCCGGGCATCACGGCCAGGGGGGTGCCGTCGTTGCCCGAGTGCACCGAGGCGGCACCCGAATCGTCGCCACCCAGGTCCGAGCCCGGGGCGCCAATGACGAGTTCGGCCTTGCCGTCCCCGTCGATGTCGCCCATGGCGTCGATCGCCGCGCCGAACTCGTCACCGCCGGCTGCACCCGTGAGGGTGTAGAGCAACGTGCCGTCGATGCCGGAGTAGACGAAGACCTGGCCGGGGTCACTGCCGCTGAGGTCGCCGGGAGCGCTCACGGCGAGATCGGGTACCGCGTCGCCGTTCAAGTCACCGAGCGCGGCGAGCGACGCACCGAAGCGCTTGCCCGACTGCGGCGCCGGGATGCTGAGCAGTTCGGTTCCATCGGCGCCCGACGCGATGACGACGCCGCCGTCGCCACCGGGGCATCCGATGGCCGTGTCGATGACACCGTCACCATCGTGGTCGCCGATGGCGACGAGCGCGCCACCGCGCGCCTCGCCTTCGATCTGTCCGGGCACCGTGGCCAGCACCTGCTGCCCGCGAAGATCGGGCGCAGTGGCCAGGGCCAGGAGGGTGATGGCAAGGCTTGCCTTCGGGAGCGAAATCGGGATGTGGGTCATGAGGCTGTCCTTCTCCTCCCGCGGGGGGAGGGAGAGGAGGAGGACGAGCAAGAACCGGCGACAGGTCGCGGCTCGAGGGCTCTTGATTGGTGTCCGCAGAGCGGAGAGCCACCACACGCATGAGGGACACAACAGGTCCCGTGGATCGCGCGTCGGCACAAGTGTGTGTGCACGTCGAAACGTGCGGGCGCGCCTACGCTTTCGGTGTCAACATCGTCTCGACAAGTGAGTCATGGTCGTGCGCTGGAGGAGAGCGACGCTGCAACGTCACCTCCTGCGTGCGGCCGATTCGCGACGGTGTTCGTTCCGGGGAACAAGGTCGCTGACGTGTTGCATGGCGATTCCGGACTTTCGTAGCGTGTCTCGTGGTCACCGACGGGGCGTGCTGCGGGGGGCAGCTTGTTTGCGCGCCGGGGGTGATCAACGAGCGAGACGTGGGGCCTTCTCGTCAGCCTCCTTCAATTTGGTTTCTCGAGGTCTGCTGGGGGAAAGAGCGACGGAGCGCACACCCCGCCGCGAGATTCGCGCGGGCGATGCCCTACGAACGCGAGCGTTCGTAGGGGAAATCGTCGGGCTGTTGCGCGAGCTTGCGCGCCTGCTCCTTGGCACGACCGAGGGCCTTGCGCGCCGCGTCGTACGACAGCCCCATCGTGTCGGCGATCGACTCGATCGACTCACCCTTCCAGTCGAGCGTGAGCAGGCGCCTGTCGCGGTCGCTGCTCAAGCGCAAGAGCAACAGCAGGAAGCGTTCCTTCTCTTCCTTCTGGATCGACCGGATCACGGGTTCGCTGTCCGCGTCGACGTGGCGCAGACCCAACTCGTCTGGCTGCTGAGCAATGCGTCGATCTTCTCGACGCCGTTTGCTCTGCAGCTTGCGAGCTTCGTCGCTCGCCTTCCAATTGAGCCGTTGGGCGAAGAGGCTCTTGAACTGACTCTGTGTCTCGAAGCAGAGCGACGACAGGTCGCCGCCCAGATCACCGAACACAGAGAGGACGAGGTCGCCCGTATCGAGAAAACGACGGAGACGTGAGGATGATGACATGGAGAGTTTCCCCATCTTCATGAGGTCATAGATGAAGTACGCGGCGAACTCGTCCGCCACGTGGCGATCCCGGCCGATGACCTGGTGGAGCTGGCCGAGCACGACGTCCTCGAGACTCGCCCCCGTGTCCATCCGATCGCGGATCTCGGCTCGGACCTGGTCGCCCTGCAGGCAGGACTCACAGGCGGGGCCGAGAATTCGCGCGAACGCGTCCAGGCGCTGCGCGAAGCGATCGGGGGTCTGGGGCTCACTCGAGGTCATGAACGTGCCGGTCTTCCACCCGGCCCCGGGGGTACTCCGGGGGACCCATCAAGGGCAATTGATCTAGGTTACCTGCCAATTTCCTGCCGTGACGGCGGTGACAGAGCCCGTCCGGGCCCAGTCGAGCCCGGCACGAGGCGGCACCGCGCTCCGCCGCCGCTTGTCATGCATCTAGCGGCATGTCGGCTGGCCCTGGGACATCGAAATCGCGAATTCTCGGCCGGCGGGAATTTCCGGATTTGGCTGTCCGCAGAACGCCCCTTCTCTCTCTTTCTCGGAACCGAGGCAGAGCCTTGCGCGATCAGGCGTGGCGATGCGGAGAGCGAAAGAGAAGCGATGTACGAGCCGAACAACCACTCACTCGAGCCGGCCCCGGGGGCGACGCCCACGCCCACCCGCCCGCAGCGGGCGCAGAGCCGTGCAGCACCACCGCAAGCCAAGGCGGCGCCCGGGACGACGGCCCATGGCCGGGCGCCCGCAGGCGTGAACGAGAGCGGCGATGCCACGCCCTACGACGGGACGCAGGGCCAGGCCGTCAGCGGCCGTGCCGATGTCCTCGGCGCGTCGCGTGGCAGCGCCCCTCCGCGGCCCGCGAGCGTGCGTCGCGCCGACTCCGCGGTCGCCCCGCGAAGCGCCTCTGCCAACGGAACGGTGAAGCGCATCCTCGTCGCGGATGCATTCCCCGTGCTCAGGCGCGGCGTGCTGTCGGCCTTCGACATCGAGCCCGACATGGACGTGGTGGGCGTGACCTCCTCCGTCGAGGAGACCCTGGCCCAGGTCGTCGCCCTGCGCCCGCACGTGCTCGTGATGGAGATCCAGATCGACGGCGACCACGACATGGTCGCCATCGAGACCGCCGCCCGTGCCTGCCGCGGCACGGCGATCATCGCGGTAGACCTCGGTGACGCCACCGAGACCATGGTGGCCGCCGTCGACGCCGGCGCCCAGGGCTACCTGAGCATCAACGACCGGCTCGAGGAGTTCCCCAAGGCCATCCGCGAAGTGACGGCCGGCGCGTTCTTCCTCAACCCCGAGCGCACCGCGGCACTCGCGCGCTTCCGAGGTCGCAGCCGCAGCCGTCGCACCTGGCGCGACCTCGTCTCGCGACAGGAACTCGAGCTGTTGCGCTGCTTCGCCCGGTGCATGACGATCCAACAGGCAGCCCACTACCTGAAGATCGCGCCGTCCACCGTGTCCACGTATCGCCAACGTCTGCTGAACAAGCTCGAGCTGCCCAACACCGCGCACCTGATCAAGTTCGCCATCGAGCACGACGTGGACGCCGGTCACCGCAACGGCGCGCCGCCGACCAACGGCGCCTCGCTGGACGACGACTCCCGCAACACACGCTCGCCCCGCTGACGCCGCGGCACCCCCGCCCGCCCCACCCCGCTCCCGGGTAGAGTGGTGTCGGTGGTCGAGAGTGCCATGGACGATCAAGCGCTGCACGGCGAGCAGGGAGCTCGTGAGGACCGGGCCCCGAGCGGCGGAGCTGCGGCCCACGCGCGGCCCCCGGTCTGCCTGATCCGTCCCCGGGCTGGAGAGGCCTTTCGCTTCTCCGCCCAGTCGATCTCCCTGCCGCTCGGCCTGGCCTACATCGCGGCGGCCCTGGAGCACGCCGCACAGTCGGTGCACGTCGTCGATGCCGTGGGTGCCGCGCCCGACCGACACACGCGCTACTTCCGCGGCTACCTGATCGGCCTCGACGACGCGGGCGTCGCGGCGCGCATCCCGCCCGCGGCGCGCATCGTCGGCATCTCGGTCATCTTCACCCACGAGTGGCCGGCCGCCGTGCTGTTGGTCACCGCCATCCGCCGCGCGCGCCCCGAGCTGACCATCGTCCTGGGTGGCGAGCACGCCACGGCCTGCCCCGAGTTCTGCCTGGCCACCGCCCCCGCCGACGTGATCGTGTTGGGCGAAGGCGAGCAGACCATGGTGGAACTCGTCGACGCCTTGCAGCGAGGACGACCGCTCACGTCGGTGACGGGCATCGCCTTCCGGGACGGTGACCAGGTGCACGTCAACCCGCGCCGTCCGCGACGAGCGGACGTGGACAGCATCCCGCGCCCGGCCTGGCAGCACTTCGACGTCGCCGGCTATCACGCCCGGCGCTTCGTCGGCGGCGTCTACAACCGACGCATCACCCTGCCGATCCTCGCCACGCGCGGCTGCCCGTACCAATGCACCTACTGCACCAACCCCAACATGTGGACCACCGCTTGGGTACCGCGCGATCCGCTCGCCGTGGTGGACGAGATCGAACACGGCATGGCCACCTACGGCGCGCGCAACTTCCCGTTCCAGGACCTGACCGCCGTCCTGCGCAAGGACTGGATCGTGGCCTTCTGCAAGGAGGTCATCGCGCGGGGCCTGGACATCCGCTGGCAGATGCCCACCGGCACCCGTTCGGAGTCCGTGGACCGGGAAGTCGCCGAGTTGCTGCGCCGTTCGGGCATGGTGGGCATGGCCTACGCACCGGAGTCGGGTGCCGACGGCACGCGCGAGCTGATCAAGAAGCGCATGGGCGGCGACTCGCTCCTGGGCAGCGTCCAGGCCGCCGCCGAAGCCGGACTCAACGTGGCCGTGTTCGTGGTGCTCGGCTTCCCCCACGACACGCAGGACGACCTGCGCGAGAACCTGGCGTTCATGGACCGCCTGGCCGCGGCGGGCGCCACCGAGTTGAGCACGGGGTACTACATGAACCTGCCCGGTACCCAGCTGTTCGACAGTCAGTACGACGCCGGACGGATCGTGCTCGACCGCGGCTACTTCGGGCACATCCTGCAGAACACCGAGCTGTACCCGTCACGCAGCTACTGCGAGAGCATGGGGCGCGCGCGCCTGACGCTCTGGTCGCTGCGCCTGTATGCACGCTTCTTCCGGGCCAACGCGCGCTACACCCGCCGACGGCGCCAGGCCAGCACGATCCGCCGGGGCGTCACCGGTATGTGGGACGACCACGACACGGCCAAGCTGCCCGACGCCCTGCGCCACGCCGCGCGCAGCCTGTTCCGCACCTGGCGTTCGATGCTGCTCGGCCCGCGCTGGACCAGCCGCCGGGCCGAGCGGGAACTGATCGCCGACTGGGACGCACTCTACCGCGGCATCCGGGAGCAGCAACTCAGCGCGGGCGTGCCCCAGCCGCCGCTCGACAGCCGGGCACTGCACGACTGGAACGCCACCGCCGCCACGCGCGAGACCCACGGGACGGCCCGCGCCGTGCGCACACCCCGGCCCGCGCACGCAGCCGACCCGGTCTGAAGCGATCGAGCGCGGGGCGCCGGGTGCAGGACGGTCGGTGTCGTGGAGCCGCCCGGCGCGCCGCCTACTTCACCTGTTCCAGACGGATGTCGAAGACCAGCGTGGCGTTCGGCGGGATCTTGAGCTGGAAGCCGCGCTCGCCGTAGGCCAGGTCACCCGGGATCACCAGGCGCACGTGGCCACCCACGCCGATCAGCTGCAGGCCCTCGGTCCAGCCGGCGATCACGCGGTTCAGCGGGAACTCGGTGGGCTCGCCCCGCTGCCAACTCGAGTCGAACAACAGACCGTCGGGGAACCAGCCCGCGTAGTGGGCCACGACCGTGCTCTCCGCCGTCGGCTGCACGGCGTCACCCGGCGACACGATCTGGTACTGCAGGCCCGACTCGGTCGTCGTCAGCTCGCCTTCCGCGGGCAGGACGAAGTCCGGTGTGGGCAGCGGGGGCGGGCCCGGCTCCACCTCGAACACCTCGATCTGGTAGATCACGTTCATGCCCGGGGGCACCTGGGGCGGAGCGCCCTGCTCCCCGTACGCCAGTCGCGCCGGCACGATGAAGCGGCTCACGCCGCCGGTCTGCATGACCTCGAGTCCCATCGCCAGGCCGGTCATGGGGATCGCGGAACAGCTCGCCATGGCCGCCTGCGGATTGCTGAGCGATGTCTCCAGCAGGGTGCCGTCCTCGAGCCAGGCGGTGTAGTGCAGGCTGACCTTGTCGTTCCAGCGCACCGTCTCGCCCTCACCCTCGCGCACGACCTGGTGCAGGATGCCGAAGCCCAGCTCCTGGCACTGCTCCCGCGCCGGCCGTTCGAAGTCGGGCACGTCGACGCGATCGGTGACGGCCAGCAACTCGACGTCGAACACCAGCGTGGCGCCGGGCCCGATGTTCGGCGGGGAGCCGCGCTCGCCGTAGCCCAGCTCGGCCGGGATCACGAACTTGAACTTGGAACCGGCGGGCATGTACCGGACGCCCTCGGTCCAACCGCCGATCACACCGTTCAGCGCGAACGACGCAGGCGCTCCACCCCGCGACGAGTCGAACTCACTGCCGTTGGTCAGCCAGCCGGTGTAGTGCACCTGGACCTTGTCGAAGGGCGTGCTCGGCCGCTCGCCGTTGCCCAGTTCGAGGATCGCGTAACGCAGGCCGCTGCGGGTCTCGAACAGCATCGCGCCCGGGGGCAGGGCGTCGCCGGGCCAGACCGCCGGATCATCGGCGCGCGGGTCCGCCGGGGGGTGGCGCGGCGGCTTGTTGTTGCGCGCTGCGGGCGCCGAATCATCCTGGGCGGCAACCTCGGTCGGCGCCACCGCGAGCAACAGGACCGCGGCGAACAGGGCGGGACTCAAGCAGCGAAGGGACATCGTGTTCTCCAGGGGTGCGAGCGGGGCGTCACCGTAGCCCAGCACGGGTGGCGGTGCCACACGGGAACGAGCGTGACGCTGCCGACGTTGGTTCTGACCCGTCTCAAAGGGGCAGCGGTTCTCGTTCCGAAGCCGTGAGCTCGGCGTACAGTTCCGACAGTCGACGCGTGACCGGCCCGACCTCGCCGGCGGACGCAGCCGGCCGCCGGCCGTCGATCTCGACCACCGGCGCCAGCTCCCCCATGGTTCCCGTGGTGAAGACCTCGTCGGCCGCGTGGAACTCGGAGAGCGAGACGCGGCGCTCGAAGGTGGGCACGTCGTGGGCCCGAGCCAGCTCCACGACCGTGCGCCGGGTGATCCCCGGCAGGCAGTGGTCGGGCAGCGGCGTGTGCAGCTCGCCGCGCTTCACCAGGAAGATGTTCGTGGCGTTGGTCTCGGCCACGTAGCCCTCGACGTCCAACATGATCGCGTCGTCCACACCGGCCAGGTTGGCTTCGACCTTGGCCAGGATGTTGTTGATCAGGTTGTTGTGGTGGATCTTCGAGTCGAGGCACTGGGGCGGGTTGCGGCGCACCGACGACGTCACCAGCCGGATGCCGTGTTTGTCGAACACGGGCGGCTTCCACTCGGCCAACACGATCAGCGTGGGCCCAGCCGTGTTCCAGTGGGGACTCATGCCGGAGGTGAGCTTGACGCCGCGAGTCAGGGTGAGCCGGATGTGCGCGCCGTCGCGCATGCCGTTGGCGCGCAGGGTGCGGCAGATGGCGTCGACGATCTCGTCCCGCGACGGAATCGCAGCGAAGGCCATGGCCCGCGCCGACGCTTCGAGACGCTCGAGGTGCGCGCTCAGCCGGAAGATCCCGCCGTCGTAGACGCGCAGTCCTTCCCACACGGCATCGCCGCCCTGCACCGAGCTGTCGAAGACCGACACCTTGGCCTCGGCCCGCGGCAGCAGTTCCCCGCCCACCCAGACCTGGATGTCGGCGTTGCGCGGATCGGGCAGCGACGCGCGCAACCCGGAGTCGTCGTCCGTGGCGGTGGATTCGGCGGGTGGCATGGTTCTCAGCTCGCGGCGGGAAGCGGGGTCGGCCGGCCGGCGGGGACGCGCGCGGCCGTCACAGGGCCAGCGGCAGCAACTCGTCGTAGTGCCGCCGGCACGCGCGCAGGGTGGCATCGAGTTGGGACGGGAAGGGCTCGTGCTTGGGGCGATACGGCGCGAAGCCCGTGGAGCGGTGCACCGAGGCGTACCAGTGCGGCGCCCACACCCCGTCCTCGGGGCGCGCCTGCGCCGGCCACGACAGCATGCGTTCGTCGAAGGGCAGCTCGAGGCGCTCACACAAGCGCGCCAACACGCCCGGCGGATCCTCCAGCACACGACGGGCGTCGAGCACCGCCGGCTCCTGCCCGCGCTCGCGCAGGTGGTGCAGCAGCCGCGTCTGCAACTCCAGCCCGGTGTCGGCCAACGTGGGGCCGGGGACGACCTTGTGGAACGATGCCAGCACCTCGGCCGGGTCACGCACCAGCAACACGTTGGCCGTCTGCTCGAGGAAGCCCCAATCGAGGTCCACCAGGTGATGAGCCATCTGCTTCATGAACAGGACCGGGCGGTCGCACGGCCCCAGCACCAGCTCCCGCACCACCGCCTCGCCGTCGTTCTCCATGGCCGCCAGCACGTCCGCGCGGCCGGGGTGATCGACGCCTGACACGCGCAGGTAGTGGGCGTACAGCGGCTCGTCCACCACGCGCGTGTCGGCACGCTGGGCGAAGCTGTACATGAGCGCGGTCGAGACGTTGCGCGGGCCCGACCAGACGCAGACACGCCGCGGGTTCATGACGCGCCTCCCGCCACGTCCCCGCCGGCTGTCGCCTCCGAGCGGGCCGCGGCGCACGGCAGCCGTCCGTGCGGGGTGTCGGGCAGGGGCTGTGCACGGCTCATGCGGGGGACCTCGCGAGCGACGATCAGGATCCGGCATGGTCGCCGATTGCACCGGCCCGGGCCAGCCGTCACCATGCGCCCCGCAGCGATCCGCTGGGAAGGAGTGCCCCCATGCCGTCTCCCGGAAGCCAGGCTTCTCCCGTGCCCAGCGACATCGATGTCGCCCGGGCCGCTCACATGCTCCCGATCGCCGAGGTCGCCGCGCGCCTCGGCATCACGGCCGATGAGCTGCGGCCCTACGGCCACGACAAGGCCAAGGTCGATCGGCGTGTCTTCGAGGACCGCAAGGACGGCCCCGACGGCAAGCTCGTGCTGGTCACGGCGATCAACCCCACGCCCGCGGGTGAGGGCAAGACGACCACCACCGTGGGTCTGGGCGACGCGCTCAACCGCATCGGCCGGCGCACGGCGATCTGCCTGCGCGAGCCGTCCCTGGGCCCCTGCTTCGGCATGAAGGGCGGCGCGGCGGGCGGCGGCTACGCCCAGGTCGTCCCCATGGAGGACATCAACCTCCACTTCACCGGCGACTTCCACGCCATCGGCATGGCCCACAACCTGCTGGCCGCCGCGATCGACAACCACATCCACCAGGGCAACGCCCTGGGCATCGATCCGCGCCGGGTGACCTGGAAGCGCACCATCGACCTCAACGACCGGGCCCTGCGCGACATCGTCATCGGCCTCGGCGGGCCGACCCACTCCATGCCGCGCGAGACGGGCTTCGAGATCACCGCGGCCTCGGAGGTCATGGCCATCTTCTGCCTGGCGGAGTCGCTCGCCGATCTGCGCGAGCGGCTGGGCAAGATCATCATCGGCCACACCTACGATCGGAAGCCGGTGCCCGCCGCCGAACTCGGTGTGCAGGGCGCCATGACCGCTCTGCTGCGCGATGCCCTGGCCCCCAACCTGGTGCAGACGCTGGAGAACAACCCGGCCTTCGTGCACGGCGGACCGTTCGCCAACATCGCCCATGGCTGCAACAGCGTGGCCGCCACGCGACTGGCCCTCAAGCTGGCCGACGTGGTGGTGACCGAAGCCGGTTTCGGCGCCGACCTGGGCGCGGAGAAGTTCTTCGACATCAAGTGCCGTTCGGCGGGCCTGCGTCCCGACGCCGTGGTGATCGTGGCCACGATCCGCGCGCTCAAGCTGCAGGGCGGCGCCAAGCAGAAGGAGCTGGACCACCCGGCCCCCAAGACGCTCGAGCGCGGCATCGGCAACCTGGCCCGGCACGTGGAGAGCGTGCGCGGCTTCGGGCTGCCGCTCGTCGTGGCGATCAACAAGTTCACCGGCGACACCGACGAGGAGGTCGCCACCGTCGAACGCGCGGCGAGCGAACTGGGCGCGAAGGCCGTGCGCGCCGATCACTGGGCGCACGGCGGCGCCGGTGCCGAGGACCTGGCCCGCGAGGTGGCACGGCTGCTCGACGAGGAGACGCCGGCCTTCGAGCTGCTCTACCCCGACGACGTGCCGCTGCTCGACAAGGTGCGCACGATCTGCCAGCGCGTGTACGGCGCCGAGGACATCGTGGCCGACACGAAGCTGCGCGCGCGCTTCCGCAAGCTCGACGCCGAGGGCTTCGGGCACATGCCGATCTGCATGGCCAAGACCCAGTACTCGCTGTCCACCGACCCCGACCTCAAGGGCCGGCCCAAGAACTTCCACGTACCCCTGCGCGACATCGAGGTGCGCGCCGGCGCGGGCTTCCTGCTGGTGCTGACGGGGTCGATCCTGACCATGCCCGGCCTGCCCAGGCGTCCCTCAGCGGAGTCGATCGACGTGGACGAACAGGGCGAGATCGTGGGGCTGTTCTAGGCCGCGGCTGATGCCGCGGGTCAGGTCCGGCCCGTGCTCGCTCGCCGGCCCGTGAGCCACGGACTCGTCGGCCGGCTCGGCTCAGATGCCGCCCTCACCCATCTCCTCGTACTTGAGGTCGTCGCACGGACAGGCGCCGTCGTTCGGCCCCTCGGGCTCCACCACCTTCCCGTCGCCGGGCTCGCCCTCCTCGTAGAACGCCATGCACATGAGCGGGTCGATCTGCAGGTCCTGGAACGCGCCGTTGCACTGTTGCTCGGTGCTCTCCCAGAGCAGGCTGCCACCGTCGGTGACGGTGCCGGTGCCCGCCGTGATCGCGCCGACGACCGCGCCGTCGAGGGCGATCGTCTCGCCGCCGGGGGTGCTGACGTTGATGCTCTCGATCCGGAACCAGCCGGTCTCCACCGTCGGCAAGGGTCCGTCGCCCGGCGCGTTGTCGAAGCCGGCGCAGGCGAGCTGGAGTTCGGCGGGATCGTTGGGCACGCCCGCCAGGAAACCGGCGGAGAACAGCGGGCTGATGCCGCTGAGCGGGACGTCCACCCAGCAGGCGAAGGTCTTGGTGGTCGAGAGCGGGAACTCGTTGTCGTTCCAGATGTCGAACTGCAGCGTGTTGCGCGCCGTCGGCCCGCCGGTGAGGTTGATCAGCGCGAGCTGAGCGCCGGCCGGAGCGAGGAAGCCGCCGTAGAGCACGTCGGCCACCGGCTCGTACTCGATGCCGTCGAAGTCCAGGTCACCCTCGCCGTCGACGTCCGTGCACAGGGGGCCGGCCGCCATGGGCGGCATGGTCTGCACCACGGCCTCGAAGGGCAGCGCGTTGGCGCCGTACATCCCGCCCGATGCGTTGACCACGAGCGAGCTGCCGATCAAGTAGTCGAAGGTCCAGGGGCAGTCGAACTGGCCGGGGTTCTGGGCCGAGACGACCAGGTAACCCTGCTGGCCGTTGGGCGTCACGGCGTTGTGACACGAGGTCAGCACCGACAGCGTGTCGGCCGGCGTGAGGAACTCGACGCGATCGAAGATCACGCAGTTGAGCGGCAGGCACGGGTCGACCGGGTTGGGGATCACGTTGGCGTACTCGAAGTGCACCAGCGTGCTACCGCCGAAACTCGTGGGAGTCGCGGGGGTCAGGTTCGTGTTGGTCACGCTCACCACCGTGAAGAACCCGGGGCCCGAGCGCTGCACGGTGTAGACCAGCGCGCTGCCGGGGTTGCGACCATCGGCCAGCGCGCCGGGCGCCAGCACGGCCGTCAGCAATGCTGCGGCCAAGAACGGGGCGATGTGCCGCATTCCACTCTCTCCTCGGTGTCCATCTCGGTGCGTGCGGGGGCGTGCACGTGACACGGTCGATGCGGGCGCCCGAGCGTTGTCCCAGCTCGGCCCGATCGTCCCCCGATGCTCCAGTCTACTCCGAATGCAACGAAGTTGCAGAGCGGAGCCGAAGGCGGGAACGGCGCGGAGAGCCTCCGGCAAAGGAACGAGGGGCCACGCCGCCGGCTGCCCGGCGCGGCGACGTGGCCCCTCAGGGTAAGGCGGACGCGATGCACAGCGCGTCCAGGCAAGCCTACCCCGGCCTGTGGAGAAAGAAAGCCGATCAGGCAATGCCCTCCGAATCCGGCCGAGAATCGCCAATCGATGACGTGGAAAACCTGTGAACGCAGACGCCGGTGGGACCCGGCCCGGAGGCGACCCAGAATGGGGCCATGGACTCCGCCGCTCCCGTCTCCACCGGCTCCGTCAGCCTGCGCGGACTGCGCTTCCGGGTGGTCGTGGACGGCCCCTCGAGCGGGCAACCGGTGCTGCTGCTGCACGGCTTCCCCGAGGCATCTCACGGCTGGCGTCGTCAGATCCCGGAGCTCGCGGCTCGCGGGTTCCGGGTCTGGGCGCCCGACCAGCGGGGCTGCGGCGGCAGCCAGGGCCCCCCCGGGGTGGCCCCCTACGCGCTGCGCGAGCTGGTGCAGGACGCGGCGGCCTTCGTGCAGTCGATGACGGCCGCCGGCACCCACGAGCGGGCCGTCGTGGTCGGACACGACTGGGGTGCCGCCGTGGCCTGGGGCCTGGCCCTGGCCCAGCCCGAACGGATCTCACACCTCGTCCCGGTCAACGTCCCCCACCCGCTGGTCATGCGCCGCGCGTTGCTCCGCGACCCGCGACAGATGCTGCGTAGCTGGTACATCGCCCTGTTCCAGGTTCCCTGGTTGCCCGAAGCCCTGCTGCGTGCGCGCGACCACGCCCTGCTGCGGCGCACGCTGCGCAACAGCTCGCGCCCCGGCACGTTCGACGACGACCTGCTCGCACGCAGTCGCGCCGCCTGGGACCGTCCAGGGGGCCTGACGCCGGCACTGAACTGGTACCGCGCGCTGCTGCGTCACCCGCCGCGCATTCCCGCACCGCGCGTCCGCGTGCCCACGCTGCTGCTGTGGGGCGCACGGGATCGCTTCCTGCGCCGGGCCCTGGCCGATGCCAGCCTGGAGTGGTGCGACAACGGGCACCTCGAGGTGCGCGACGACGCCACTCATTGGGTCCAACACGAGCATCCCATCTGGGTCAGCGATCAGATCGCACGCTTCGCCGTGAGCTGAGCCGTACTCGCCCGGCGCGGACCGCTAGCCTGGACTCCTCACCAGGTTCGTCGCGAGGTGGCGCCTGAGCCTTCAGGGCAAGGAGACGCGGCACTCTCGACGCGGAGGCGGGGTGACACCCCGTCGAGCATCGAAAAGGCCGTTCGACGCAGCCCTGGAGGCTCAGGCGCAGCCGCAGCAAGAGCTGGTGAGAAGTCCAGGCTAGGGCGTCACCACGCAGTTGACCCGCAGCATGCCGGGCACCAGGGCCGGCTCGACCAGCGACAGCTCCAGCCCGCTCGAGACGCCCCACGCCAGGCCCGTGTCCTGCGGATCACCGAGGACCACCAGCAGCCCGTTGCTGACCTTGATCGGGTCGTCCGGGTGGTTGAAGGGATCGAACAGTCCGCACTGCAGCACCGCGCTGAAACCCAGCAGGCTGGGATCATCGGGGACACTCACGTCGGGGAACTCGTTGAACGGGAACTCCAGTTCCACGAGCACGTCCAGCTGGATCACGTCGGTCGGGTCGGCCCCCTGGATCGCCAGCGGGGGCTGGATGCGGCGCTTGCCCAACCAGAACAGGCCGAAGGCGTTGTTGCACGAGGGCTGTGTCACGGTCACGTCGTGGCTCCCCGCGGGCGTGCTGTTGACGGCGAGCCCCAATGCACCGGCGAACACGTTGGCCGAATTGGCGCAGGGCGCTCCCACCAGCGACACGACGAAGTCCACGCACAGCTCCTCGCCCTCGGCGGGAAGCGCCAACCCGCTGTGGATCGGCGGCTCGACGCCCTGCACGAAGGGCCCGATGTCGCCAGTGACGTCCAGGGTCACCTCGGCATTGGCCAGCAGGCCCGCGATCGTGGCGAGGATCGCACCGCTCACCTCGGCCGGCGTGTTGACCATGGTGGACACACCCGACGTCGCCGCGGCCAGTCGGTCGGCTTGGCCGCTCGTCCCAGCCGGTGTGCAGAAGAACGGGTAGTCCTCCGAACTGATGACGGGGTCGTCGTTGAGCGCGGTGGGATAGCCGGTCGACGTCCCGATGGCGATCACCGTGGTGCCGCCGGGGCCCGCCGTCTGCAGTGCACTCGTGAGCAGCGCTTCGGTGATCTCGAAGGTCGGCGTTCCCTGACCCACGAAGATGTCGCAGACGGGGTCGTGACCGGGCGAGTCGCCGAACCACACGATGATGCGCTTGGACTCGGGACGAAAGCCGATGGCCGGATCGGTGGCGAGCTGGTACAGCGCGTAGAACTGCCCCTCGCTACCGTCACCGCCGCCCGCGGCCACCCACGTGTTGATCGCGCCCACGATGGAGGGGACGTCGTCGGTGACGCTCACCTGGTGCTCGAACGGCAGCGGGTCGAAGGGGAAGTCGCGGTAGTTGCCGACACCGATCTGGATGTCGGTACCGGGCGTGTTGATGATCGCCGACACGACGGCGGACGCGTTGGTCTTGATCTCGTCCAGCACCGGCGCCATCGATGTGGTCGTATCGCCGAGCAGGTAGATGTCGACCGGCACGGTCTGCCCGGGGACGCACACGGTGACCGTCACGTCCTGGGTCTCGCCCGGTTCGAGGATGAAGTCGCAGTCCGGCGGGACGACCGTCACCGTCTGGGCGACCGCCACAGCGGCGAGGGTCACGACCAGCAGACTGGCGCGAAGAAGCAGCGAGAGCACATGGTGCATGGGGACGGTCCGGTTCCTGTACCCCCCCTTCCGCCGCCATCACCCGAGGATCGGCGCAGGCTAAGGGCACCCCCCGTTTCCGTCAACGCGGGCCCGCATGACGATTCGTTGCATCGCACACCCGCAGGCGTGCGAAACGCCTGCGGGCGCACGACCCGTCAGCGGTATTCGATCACCAGTCCGTTACTGGCGGTGCGGTTGAACGGGGCGCTCGGGTCGGCGAAGAACACCTGGTGGTGGATCGGCCCCACCGTGGCGGTGAGCGCGTCGACCGTGTACGGCATGGAGATGCGGCCGTCGCCGGCCAGCGTCCCGTCGCCGAAGGTCGGGAAGTAGAAGAACAGCAACCACGGCCAGTTGAGTGCGTTCACGCCCAGCCACGGCGTGTGCGGCAGGTCCGACTCCTGGAAGCTGACCGCGAACAACCCGACCGTGTTGGCCGGCGCACCGGTCACGTGGATGCGCACCGTCTCGCCCACGCGGAACGGCCCGCTGGCACCGAGCACCGGCTGCAGTCCGCCCAGGCCGGGGTCCACCAGACCGGATCCGTACTGGCGCCGGAAGCCGGCGTCCGGCTGCACGAACTGCCGGTTGGTCACGGCCCACTCGCCGAGCAAGTCCTGATCGCCGTCCCCGTCGACATCGCTGGCGGCCGTCGCGTTGACCACCTGCACGACGGGGTCGTGCCAGCCCGCCTGGCCGGCCCGCTTGAGGAACACGAAGGCGCTGTTGCGCGCCTGATCCACCGGCGACAGCACGAGGTCGTCCCAACCATCGTCGTTCAGGTCGGTGACGAACACGCGCTGGGCCGGCTGCCCCTGGTCCTCGGTGAGCCACGACGCGAAGGTCGTCACGTCGGTGGTGAAGTTGCCCGCACCGTCGTTGATGTGCAGCGCGAGGATCTTGGTGAACCAGTTGGGCGCGGCGATGTCGGTGTCGCCGTCACCGTCCACGTCGGCCACATCCATGCGCGTGCTGTGGGGGTCGAACGAGCTGAGCAGGAGGGTCGGAGCGCTGAACACGTGCGCACCCTGGCCGAAGTAGACCTCGGTGACGCTGTCGGCCATGACGAGGTCGAGCTCGGCGTCGCCGTTGAGCTCGGCCACGTCGATGATCGTCTTGCCGTCCCACTGCTGCCCGGCACTGAAGAAGCCCGAACCGTCGTTCCAGAAGACCTTGGTGCGCGTGGGATTGAGCGTGCGGATGAAGATGTCGAGGTCACCGTCACCGTCGCCGTCGGCTACCAGGCTGTCGCGCGGATCGTCGGCGTAGCAAGGGCCTGCGACGGACATGTTCACGCCCGCGCCGGTTGCCGGCCCACCGTCGTAGAGCGCGCCGGCGCCGTTGTTCTCCAGCAGCCGCATGCCGTGCATGGTCACGCAGGGCTTGGTGCCGGAGGACTCGGTCACGACCAGGTCCACGTCGCCGTCGCCGTCGAAGTCGCCTGCGTGGCCCGGGCCGTACCAGAAGCGGCCGGCGGGCGCGGCGGGCGCCGTGGGCACGAAACCCTCGTACGTGTTGTCGCCCAGGTTGCGCAGGGCACCGTCCAGCCCGAAGGCGAAGTCGGGGTCGCCATCGCCGTCACAGTCGGTGATCAGCCGGTCGAGCAGTCCGTCCTCATGGGTCGAGACGACGGGCTGACGCGGGCCGGTGAGCGGCCCTTCGGCGTAGTAGACCACGCGGCCCGCCACGAGGTCGGCGTCGCCGTCCGCGTCGAGGTCGGCCACGCCGGCGATGTGCTCGGCGCCCAGGCTCTCGATCGTGAACGACGGGGCGAAGCCGCCCGTGCCGTCGTTGATCGCGATCATGAACGTCGACTCGAAGATGTTGTTGGGACTCGAACCGCCGCTGCTGCAGCAGACGCCGTCGACGAAGCCGTCGCCGTTCACGTCGGCCAGGTCGGTGGCCGGCCCGCCGGCGACCAGGGCCTCGGCCGTGAACGTGGCCGGACCGTCGCGGCGCAGCACCGCGTAGTTCCCGTCGTCACCGAAGACGACCAGGTCCTGGTCGAGATCGTTGTCCACGTCTCCGGCCGTGGCGAGCTTGTCCACCGCCCCGGGGAGTCCGTGCAGGATCGACGTCTGCCCCGTGAGCGCGCCGTTGGCGACGTAGTACAGGTTCATCCGGTCGCCGCTGACCGTCATCAGGTCGGGCTCGCCGTCACCGTTGGCCTCGATCGGGAGCAGCACGCCGTCACCGGCCGTGGCGAAGCTGTCGCTCAGCACGAAACCGCGTCCGGGGAACTGGTTGAGCAGGATGTCGGTGGCGCCGTCGTTGAGCGCCAGGTCGTCGAACCCGTCGCCATCGAAGTCGGCCAGCAGGATGCTGGTCACGTCGGCGGGGTTGTTGATCGTCGCCGCCAGCGAGGGGGCGGCGGCGCCGTTCGACGTGTACAGCCACACGTTGCCGTTGTTGGAGATGGCGAAGTCTCCCCGATCGTCGCCGTTCAGGTCCCCCACGGCGGTGTCGTAGGGATCGCTCGCGACGGCGCTGCCGAGATCGATGGTGAAGTCCCAGGTCGGGACCAGCGTGCCGGCCTGGTCGTTGATCCAACCCGTGACGCGGATCTCGTCGAAGCTGTTGTCGGTCCACAACCAGTCGAGGGCATCGGCGAAGCCATCGTCATCGAGATCGAGCAGGAACTCGAAGCGGTGGAAGTCGTCGGCGATGACGACCGGCGCGTCGAGTCGCGCGCTGCTCTCCTGTGCACTCGCGGGAGCGGCCCCGAAGGACCAGGCGGTCAGGGCGGTCAGGGCCAGAACGGCGAAGGCGAAACGGGGTGACATGGGCGTTCCTCTGCAAGCTCACCGAGGGGGGCTCCGCGGACAGGCGTCCCACGGACACCTGCGGGCCCGCCCCCGAGCCACGACCCGCCATCGTACGACCGGATCGCCGCTCGTGAAGGACACCGGAGCCGGACGCGGGACATCCCACACGATCTGGCCGCCCGGCCCGATTCCCGCTTCCGGACGGCAACTCGCCGCCGCTCCCGAACGCCCCGCCCGGCTCCGGCGATGCGCCCCGTCCACCTCCGCCGATGCGACCCGTCCAGCTCCGGCGATGCGACCGCCCAGGCTCCGGCGATGCGGGCTGCTAGGGTCCGGCGATGCGGAACGCGCCGTCCTGCACGAGCAGATCGCTGGTCACGAAGCGCACACTGCCGGCGAATTGGCCCGCGAGCACAGCGGCCGGATCCGCCCCGAGCGTGACCGCCATGCTGGAGGCCCCGTCCTGCGGATCGATGACCTGCGTGTGCAGCACGCCCGCGTGCCGCACCGTGAAGGCGAGCAGCCCCGAGAGCGCCCCGTTCGGCTCCGCGGCGACGCCGTCGAACAGCGCGCCCCGCGCCTGAGCCGGGTCGTGGGTGATGCTGAACCACACCCGGTCGCCGCTGACCGGATCGAAAGCCGAGACGGTCGTGCGCGGCTCGAAGCCCGACACCTCCAGCGTCATCCCCGCCGGGACCGCGCGAAACGGTTCGCCCCCCAGGAGCGCCGAGAACTCGTCGAGCGACGACTCGCCCTCCTCCGACCCGGGCGGCGGGAACGGGACCACGAAGGTCCCGCGCAGCACGACCGGCCCGCCGAGCGGCGACGCGGCGTCCACGGGAGCCCCGCCGATCGGCGCAGGCGGCAGGATCGTGCCCTGGAACGAGCCGGCGACGGCCGTGCCGTCGAAGGCGTGCACGTAGACGGCCCAGGCGCCGCCGTTCGAACCCGCCGCCATGGCCAGCACGTCGTAGTCGGGCGCCTCCGCTTCCACGATCCAGCGCAGATCCCCCGGCGCGTTCATGTACTGGGCCGGAGCCGACACGTCGGCGCCGTTCCAGGGGAGGCGGATCGAGAGCGTGCTCGACGAGGACTTGCCGCCGACCATGCCGAACAGGCACAGCGCGTCACCGTCGAGCCGCGCGCCCAGGTGTTTGCCCTTGGCGACGAACGACTTGCCCTGGACCACGGCCCGGAGCCGCGGCTTGCCGAGCGGCAGCGGACTGTCGATCACCTCGAGTGCGAGCGGCAGCGTCGTCGTGCCGACCGGATTGGTGCAGCTCACGGACCAGGTGCCCTCGGGCAGGCGCGGCACGCGCACGCGGTAGCGCAGCATCGGCGCCCCCCCGTCCACCGGATGGAGCGCGGGCCTGCCCAGGATGCGCGCGCGACGATCCCGGAAGCGGAAGCGCAGCTTGCGGTCACCCGCCTGATCCACGATCACCTGCACCTCGTCACCGGGACGGGCCACGGCGGGCGACACGCTGATGATCTCGGGCGGCACGATCGTGAACGTCTGCAGCGCGGGCATGGGCGCGGCGAGCTTCCAGGTGGGCTGGACGATCAGGCCGTAGCTGCCCGCCGAGGCGCGCCGGACCTCCACCGTGATGCGCTCGAGTCCCACCTCCTTGCCCACGTCGACGACCTTGAGCCGGGTCTTCTTCGCCTTCTGCTCCCCGACCGAGAGGAACACGCGCGGCTTGGGGCCGAAGCCGGTGCCGCGGATCGCGAAGCGCGTGCCGACCGTTCCCAGCCCGCTGGAGACCGAGTGGACCTGCCCGGCGGCCGCACTCGCGAGCAGCAGGCAGCTCAGCACGCAACCCAGGAGCGCCCTCACGGCGGGAGCGCCGGCGCGGGGCCGTGGACGGCGGGTCGAGAGCATGGGGTCCCCGGGGTGTTGCCCTTGCCGGCCGGCGGCGCTTCCCGAGCGTCCTCCGGCAAAGGGCGAGTTTCGAGCATACCCCGGTCGATTCCAAGCGGCGCCCGATGGCCAACAGATACCATCCCCCACCCTGGAGGAATCGGTATGCAATCCCCGCGCAGCCCCCTGTCGACGCTGATCCTGGTGCTGATCACCAGCGCGACCGCCTGGGCCCAAGCAGCCCCCCCGGTCGACGCCGACGGCCCGGTGCGGGAAGCGGTCGCGGCGGTCAGCGCCGGCCGACTGCGCGCCGACCTGACCCGGCTGGTCGCCTTCGGCACGCGCCACACACGCAGTGACACGACCAGCGACACGCGCGGCATCGGCGCCGCCCGCCGCTGGCTGCTCGAGCAGCTGGCCGCCATCTCGAGCGCCCACGGAGACCGCCTGCAGGTGGAGCGACGCGCGCACGTGATCCCCGCGGGCCGTCGCATGCCGGAGCCGACCGAACTGGTGAACGTGGTGGGCACGCTCCCGGGCCGCGATCCGGATCGGGTGGTGATCGTGAGCGGCCACTACGACTCGCGCAACGGCAGCGACGAGGACGTGGCCGGCGACGCCCCGGGCGCCAACGACGACGGTTCGGGCACGGTCGCCGTGCTCGAAGCCGCCCGGGTGATCACGGCCCTGCTGCACGCACACCCCGAGTTGCAGCCGCGGGCGTCGATCCGCTTCGCGTGCGTGGCCGGCGAGGAGCAGGGCCTGTACGGATCACGCGCCATGGCCCAGGCCGATCGGGAGGCCGGCGTCGACGTGGTCGGCATGATCACCAACGACATCGTGGGCGGCGTGGACGGCGGCAACGGTCGCTTCAACCGCGGGCTCGTGCGGCTCTTCTCGGAGGGTGTCCCGTCGTCCAAGCTGGGCCCACCCGTGATCGGCAGCGACAACGACGGGCCCTCGCGTCAACTGGCCCGCACGATCGCCGAGACCGCGGCGCGCCACGTGCCGTCGCTCAGCGTCCAGCTCGTCTTCCGCCAGGACCGCTACCTGCGCGGCGGCGACCACCGTGCCTACAACGACGAAGGCTACGCGGCCGTGCGGTTCACCGACATGTACGAGCACTTCGACCGGCAGCACCAGGACGTCCGGGACGACGACGGCCGGGCCTACGGGGACGCGCTCGAGTACGTCGACTTCGTCAACCTGGCGGCCGTCACCCGTGCCAACGTGGCGGCGATCCTGCAACTGGCCCTGGCCCCGGCCGCCCCGCGCCGTGTCGGCGTGGACATCAGCGGCCTGTCCCACGACACGCGCCTGGTGTGGGACGCACCGGCCGAGCCCGGTGACGTCGCCGGCTATCGCGTGCGCCTGCGCGCCACCCATGCGCCCACCTGGGAACGCACGATCGACGTCGGCGCCGTGCACCTCGGGCCCGACGGCGCGTTGCTCCCCCGCGCCGAGTGCACCCTGCCCGGCGTGAGCAAGGACGACCAGATCGCCGCCGTCGAGGCCTACGACGCCCAGGGCTTCACCAGCGTCCCCGTCTACCCCCAACCCTGGCGCGAGTAGTCCCCGGCCGAGCTCCCACCCTGGCGCGCGTCGTCCCCCGTCGCCAGGCGCGCGTCGTCCCCGGTCGAGCACACGCCCTGACGCGCGTCGTCCCCGGTCGAGCTCCCACCCTGGCGCGCGTTGTCGACGCGCCGTGTCCCGGTCAAGCGGGCGGGACCGTGTCGCCCCGCTCCAGGCGCTCCACGATGCGCGCCAGCTGATCGATGCGGGCTTCGAGTCGGGCGACGCGCAGGCTGAGGTCATCACCCGCCACACCGGTCACGGCGATCGTCTTGGTGGCCGGTGCGCGCGCCGGGGCTGCGCCGCCGCCCACGCCTGCCGAGCCGGCCGCAGCGGGCGACCGCTCCCCGCCGTGATCATCAGCCGGGCGCGGCGCAGGCGCCGGGGCCGAGCCCGCCCCACCGGCGTCCGTCCCATCGGCCGCCTCCCCACCCGCAGGCGGCGGCGTCGTCCACCCGCTCTCCTGGGGCAGACTGTCGGCCGCCACCCCGGCGGACTGGCCGACGACGGCCGCGGTGGCCTCGTCGGGTGAGAGCAGTTGCCCGTAGCGCGAGGCGCGAGACCCCGGCGCCGGCGGCACGAGCACCACGAAGCCCCGATCCTGCAGGGGCCGCAGCAACTGCTCGAGTTCACCCAGCGTCCCGATGGAGTGCATGCGGCTGGCCCGTTGCCGCAGCTCGCCCTTGGTCTGTGCGCCGCGCAGCAGTAGCTCGGCCAGGACGGCCACCTCGGCCTCGCCCAGGGCGAGCGTCATGCGGGCGCGGTGTCGATAGCGCTCCACCCGGCTGTGGGCCAGGTCGACGAATTCCGCCAACTGAGCCACGCGCAAGCGCATGACCGCCTGCTCGACAACGTGTTCGCTCAGCGCCATGACCGGATGGCGGTTGGACTTCTGGTTGCAGCCGCTCGTGAGTGCGTTGAGCGAGAGCGGGTACTGATCGGGTGTCGTGAGTGACTTCTCGATCAGCACGCCCAGGACGCGCGCTTCGATCGGTTCGAGTGTGATGGCGAGAGCCATGGTGTGTTCCGCTCCTCCGCAAGCGACCGGGCCGGCGTCGCCGTCTGCCCCCGCAGGGCCCGCCGTCCGCTCGACACTATCGGCTGAGAGCGTACGCCACCAGCGACATTCCTCGCCGGCCCCCCCGGTCGCGGCCCCCCCGGTCGCGGCCCACCCGGTCGCGGCTCACCCGGTCGCGGCCCACCCGGTCGCGGCTCACCCGGTCGCGGCTCACCCGGTCGCGGCTCACCCGGTCGCGGCGCGCAGGTCGGCGGCCAGCAAGCGGTGGAAGTGCAGCACCCCGGCCTCGGGCCCCGCGTAGCGCCCCCGATCGTACGCCCCGGAGCGCAGGCCCACCTGGACCGAGGCGCTGATGGCCATGTCCTCCTGCTGCGTCACCTCGGTCTGTTCCAGACTGCGCTCGATGAACGCGCGCGCCTCGGCGTCGTCCGTCTCGGCGAAGAAGAAGTCGAACACGACCCGGCAACGATCGGCCGTGACGGGCAGCACCAGGTTGGTGTCGAGCACCGGGCCGTAGCGGTTGAGCATCAGGTTCGGGTAGATGAAGGCGTACAAGGATCCGCCGCCGATGCGGCCGCGCGGGTCGTAGTCGATGCGCGTGTCACCCCCGTCCGCCGCCGGGGCCGTCTGGATCGAGAGCCGTTCGAACAACTCGGTGCGGTAGGCGTGCATGTCGAGCTGGGCATCCAGGGTCGGGTGCATGTGCTCGATGTGGTACCCGCCGTCGAGGTAGTTGTCGCAGAAGGCCTTCCAGTTGCACGCGACGTCGTAGCTGCGCCGCGCGACCCAGCGCAGGCGTTCCCAGCCGGTGAGCGCCAGGCGTTCGTCGAGCACCGCCACCTGCTCGGCCAGCGAGGACGGGGCGCCCTCGACCGCGCCGGCGCCGGCCCCGCAGCCGCGCACGAACACGAACGGCCCCCAGGTCTCCAAATCGAGCGGCACGAGACCCATGGCCTGCCGATCGAAGTCGCGCTGGGCACCCAGACGCGGCGCGCTCTTCAGCCGGCCGTCCAGCGCGTAGCGCCAGCCGTGGTACGGACACACGAGCTCGTCCCCGCGCGAGGCTCCCTCCGCGGCGACCTGCGTGGCCTTGTGTCGGCACACGTTGACGAAGGCCCGCAGGCGCTCGTCGTTTCCCCGCACCACGACCCAGGGTCGCCCCGCGTGGCAACCTGCCAGCCGATCCCCCGGCCGGGCCACCTGATCGACGCGGCCGACCAGCTGCCAGCTGGTGTCGAACACCGCTTGCCGCTCCAACTCATGGAACCCGGGCTCCACGTACCACGAGGCCGGCGGCGTCCAGGCCTGCTCCAGGGGCAGGGCCGGATCGAAGCGCTCGATCTCGGCACGCATCGCACTCGCAGGGGGTGGCCTCATCGCAGAGCGACGGTAGTCCGCGCCGCAGGCGCTGCCAAGCAGTTCCGGGAGACGCTCGCGCGAACGCTGCGCCCTGGCGTACCGTTGTCGCCTCCGCGCCCGACGCCGCGGGAACATCCACCCTGCATGGGAGCCGTGCATGTCTCCGGCCACACTCCGAGTCTCCGCCTGCGCACTGCTGATCGCGTGCCTCGGCCCCGCCTGCGGTTGCTCGCACGACGGGGGCAGCAGCGCGAACGCCGTCAGCGACCCGAACGCCGCCAGCACCCACGACGGTGACGGCAGCCACGGACACGGCGCCACGTCGCCCGCGACCGCGACCGCGACCGAAGCACGCCCCGGGGCACACGCCGTGCCGCCTGCCCCGGAAGTGGGCGGCGACAGCGGGCTCCAATCCGTGGAGACATCCATCGGCGCGACGCTGGCCGTCCCCTCCCGCTGGCGGGTGGAGCAGCCGAGCAACTCCATGCGCATCGCCCAGGTGGTCGTCCCCGGCCCGGACCTGACGCAAGACGGCGCGGCCGACGACGATTCCGGCGCCGCAGACGCCGAGGCCATCCTCGTGGTCTCCTACTTCGGACGCACCGGCGGCGGTCCGGTGCAGGCCAACCTCGACCGTTGGCGCAGCCAGTTCGAGCAGAGCGAGGCCGACCGCGAACACGACCGGGTCGACACGCGCCAGGTCCCGGCCGGGAAGGCCCACGTGATGCACCTGCTCGGACGCTTTGTCGCACCGGTCATGCCCGGGACCACCGGCAACCACGACGAGTCCGGCTGGCGCATGTTCGCCGCCATCCTGGAGACCTCGCAGGGCAACCTGTTCTTCAAGTGCACCGGGCCGGCAGCCACCCTGGACGCCGCGCAACCCGACTTCGACCGTATGCTGGAGAGCCTCCGCGTCCCCTAGGTCGAGGACCTCCATGCTGCGCACGTTCCGCGCCACCCTGCTGTGCGCCGCCTGCCTGACCGACGCGTCGTCGACCGCGAGCGCCGCGCCCCCCGCTCCGCAAGCGCACGCCCAGTCTGCGCCCGCACCGACTGCGGTCGCATCGCCTGCGCCCGCCCAGTCTGCGCCCGCCCGGTCTGCGCCCGCCCAGTCAGCGCCCGCCCAGTCTGCGCCCGCCCCGTCTGCGCCCGCCCGGTCTGCAGTCACACCGTCGGCGCCCGGCCAAACTGCGCCTGCCCAGACAGCGCCTACACGGTCTGCGGTCGCCCCGGCAACCGCGGATCCGTCGGCGCCCGGATCGGCGCGACCCGGGCCCCGCGGCATCGTCATCATCAGCGTCGACACGCTGCGCGCCGATCAGCTCGGCTGCTACGGCGACGAGCGGGTGGCCACGCCGAACCTCGATCGCCTCGCCCGCGAGGCCCTGATCTTCGACCGCGCCTACAGCCCCTCCACGCTCACCCACCCGTCACTCACCAGCATGCTCACGGGCCTGCTCCCGCACCGCACCGGCGTGCACGATCAGGTCGGCCGTCTGCCGGACGACGTCGTGCCGCTGGCCTCGATCCTGCGCGACACCGGTCGCGCCACGGGCGCCTTCGTCGCCAACCTGTGCAAGCTGCAGCCCGAACCCGGGTCGGTCTTCCATCGAGGCTGGGACACGCGCTTCTGCGGCATGGACGACGACCAGGAGCAGCACGCCTGGGACGCCGCCGTGGTCGGCGCCGCGCTGGACTGGATCGCGGAGCAGCAGGGCCCGTACCTGGCCTGGCTGCACCTGATGGACCCCCATGCCGAACACCGCCCGCCGCCCGACCTGTGGGATTACCGCGCGCGCCCCGTGCTGAAGAAGTTCCCCCAGTACCACGCGTTCAACACCTGGGAAGCGGAGCGTCGCTCGCCGCCACCGGAAGACTACGCCGAGATCTGGGACCTGTACGCGGCGGAAGTCGCCGGCGTGGATCGCCAGGTGGGTCGCGTCCTCGCCGCGCTGCAACCCCAACGGGACGAGACGGCGATCATCTTCACCGCCGACCACGGGGAAGAGCTGTACGAGACCTGGCCGCGCTACGACCACGGCGGGTCACTCACCGAGGGCGTGGTCTGGGTGCCCCTGCTGGTGCGCGCGCCGGGTGTGACGCCCGGACGCGTGCGCCCCCCGGTGGAGCTGTCCCAGGTGACGCCGACGGTGCTCGAACTGGCCGGCGCCACGGCACCCGTCCCCCTCGACGGCCCCAGCCTGCTGGCCGAGCAACCCAGCCGCGGGTGGGCGCTGTCCTTCGTGGGCACGATCGCGTGGTCGCTGCGCACTTCGACGCACCGCTACTACCTGCGCACCACGGCAGAGCCCTGGACGCGCCCGCCGGACCAGGCACCCTGGCGCGTGGAGGCGCCCTGGTTCCAACGCAAGCAGGCCCTGGCCAGCTACCCCCATGACGTCCGGACGCAAGTGGAGTGGATCTCTCCGCAGGCGCCTGAGAACCGCCGGCTCGTGCGCCACCTGCGCACGCTGCTCGAGGACTTCATGGCCGCCCTCGGCACACCCGTCGAACAGGCGTCGATCCTCGACCCCGCCCTCGAAGAGCAACTGCGGCAACTCGGCTACGTCGGCGAGGACGCGACCCACGAGGACAACGACCGCTGACGCCCAGGCGGCGCCCTACCCGCCCTCGCCCAACGCCTTGATGTGGTCCTTCACCCGGCGATCGAGTGCGACCAGATCGGCCTCCCCGAAGACCCGCTGACCCGCCTCGCGAGGCGTGGCTCCGCCGACCAGCGCCTCCAGGTAGTCGAAGTAGAGCTGGCGATCCGAGCGCTCCGAGTGCAGCAGGAAGTGCACCGTCGCCCACGACTGGGCGTAGTGCAGCCCGGCGTCTCCGTAGAACTCCGCCCGAGCCATGAACACCAGCTCCTCCAAGGGAACCCACTTCGTGTCCTTGTCGTTCAGCCGGGCGACGTGCGGTCCCACGGGCTCTCCGGGTTCCATGCGTCCGCGCGACAGCGCCGCCGTCTCGAAGTACTCCGCCGTCCCCTCGTTGAACCAGAGGGGCGCGTCCCCGACGAGCAGTCGGTCGAGGTACTGATGGAAGCCCTCGTGGCGGATCGTGCGCATCATCGCGTCGTGTGACGGCAGGTTCCAGATCAGGAGCTGCTTCAGCACGGGCGTGTACAGGCCGGCGGTGTTGCGCGGGGTGTACCCGAACAGGTCGCGGGCATACGCGCCGTAACCGGCGGCCCCCGAGAACACGTACACGTCGTAGCGAGCCGGCTCCCCCTGCTCGTTGTCAGCCCGCCCGAACAGCCGGTTGTACATGGCGAGGGACTGTTCGAGGGCCTGGGTCGCATCAGCACACGTGCGCTGACTGAGGTCGGAGCGCACGTGGTAGTTGGTGGACTTGTTGTCGTACGACTTGCTCCAACGGGGCCCGCGCACCGCGCGCAGCAGCGTCGCCTGGACGTCAGCAAGTTCGTTGGGCGGCACGCCCTCGCGGATGGCCGACACGACCACGCTCTCCGCCCGGCCGAAGTCCCCCGAGAACAGGAGCTGCTGAGCGAGCTCGGCGTGGATCATGCCGGGAGCTTCTCCCAACGCGATGCGGTTCTCGAGCTCCGCGATCGCGGCTTCGGGACTCTCCACCGTCCGCACGAGACGGGCATGGTGGATCTCCCCCGGGAGGAAGTCCTTGTAGAGCTGGCATACCTGTTCGCAAAGTCGCAGTGCCTCCTCGGGCTCACCCACCGCGTCGTGGAGTCGGCTGGCGAGGAACGTGCGGAAGCCCTTGGAAGCGTCCCGCGCGCCCAGGCCGAGCACGTAGTCCAGTGCCTCCCGGTACTTGCGCTTCTGCTCGAGCTTGGTCAGCGCCTCGAGGTGCGAGGCGTGGTGCGCGTGATCCCCACCCGGGATGTCCGTCAACAGGGAGGTCGCGGCGGGCGGCCGCTCGCCCACTCGCGCTCGCAGCGCGTCCGGCAGATCGTCCCGCGGGTCGTACTCCTCGGTGAAAGCCGTCCAGCGGCGCTGCAGGTGCCCGTCGTACAGCCCTTCCAGCCAGGCGGTGTTGGCCTTGCCGTTGATCACCAGCTCCTCGACGGCATGACAGCGACTGAACCCGAACTGCCCGAATCCGTCGTGCTCCTTCTTGGCACTCACGAGCGTCCTCCCGTTCACGCTCGCGGTGATCTTCCTGGCGCTCACGTTGAGCTTGAGGGTGTAGGGCTTGCCGAGCTTCAACGAGGTCTTGCTGGCCGTCTCGAGGTTCCGCGGCCGCCCGGCCTCCACCACGTTGATCAGCGGGTCGATGTAGTAGCCGGTCCCCTTGTTCAGCGGATACCCGAACTCGATGTCGTAGAAGTCCCCGTCGTCCATGCGCACGACCATGCGCGGGCTGGCGAGCATGACACCCATGCGGTCATCACCCTCGGGCATGTGCCCCTTGATCTCGACGGTGTACGGACCGGCGAAGTGGATCGGGTGCAGTGGCACGCCGCCCGAGAGTTCGAAGTCGCCGCCCAGCGCCGACGAGCCGCCGATCAGGCCGAGCAACTCGGCCAGTGCCCGCACCACCGGGTTCTCCCCGTCGACCGGGTCTTCGTCAACCACCTCGCGGGTGTAACGCACCTTGATCTTCCCGCCGCGCTTGTCGTACGAGAGCAACTCACCCGACATGAGGTCCTCGGGCTCCGGCTCGTCGTAGGCCATCCAGAACTGGCAGCGCTTCAGGGCGTGCTGGACCTCGTTCGCGCGCAACAGCACGTGTTCGGCATCACCGTGCTGATCGAGCAACGCGATCAGCTCCTGCTTGCCCTGGGCCCACTTGCCCGCATCGAGCACGCGCTCGATGTCGGCGAGTTCGGCCGTGAAGTCCTCTGCCGTCACCTGGGCCGACACCGATCCCGCCAGGACGAGGGCGCCGACAAACACCACGAGCAGCGGCCAGCCGCCCAACGTGCGACCCGGGGCACCACCCAGCAAACGCAGCGCGCCCACCGCGCGACGTCCCGATCTCCTCGAACCCACTCTCGCTGCAGCACTCACGTCATCGACCCTCCGTGGTTCGCGACACGCCTGGGCCGCGCACCCTGGTCCTCGTTCTCTGCCCGGCCCTTGGTCCCCGTTCCTTGGTCCCCGTTCCGCGGCCGATTGTTCCCGTCCAGGCCTCGGCGCTCCGGGCAAGTGTTCGGCCCGCGCCGCAGCGCGGTGGCTGCGGTCGTCGCTCGAGCACCCGAAGATCGCAAGGCAAGCGGACGTCATCACCCGCACTCCCTCGAACCGCCATCCCCGCGCGGGCAAGCCCGCACCGACGGTCGTGGTTTCCCGCCACGAAGATCCCAGGCTACCACGGCCGAGCAGCGGCGCTTGTGACGCCGTGGTCGCTGCGTTGATAATCGCGGCCTCGCGACCCCCCGCGCGGCTGCCTGCGCAACAGAACGGCCCAGCGGCATTGCCCCACTTCGCGCACCTCATGTGCGTATGGAGAGTTCCATGCCCGAATCCGTCCGTTCCACGCCCACCGCAGGCGCCGGACTCGACCACCCCGTCGCGCACCGCACCGACCCAGCGTGCCCACACGGGCTGCTTCCCAGTCTGCAGCTCTCCCGCCTGCAGCTTTCCCGCCTGCTGCTGCCCCACCAGCTGCCCCACCTGCTGCCCCGCCAGCTGCCCCACCAGCTGCCCCACCAGCTGCCCCACCAGCTGCCCCACCTGCTGCCCCGCCTGCTGCCCCGCCTGCTGCTCCCGTGCCTGCTGCTGCTGGCTTCCGCACCAGCCCTCGCGTTCCAGGCGACGCCTTCGATGCAACAGATGCCCGACGTCGTCGAACGTCATGGAGCCGACGACGGCGCCCTGCGCTCCTTCTACAACATCGGCATCTCCGCAACGCGCCTGCAACGCCTCGACCACTTCGAGCAGGAGTGGCGTGTGATGCTCGACGCGATGGACTTCGCCGCACTGGGGGTGGACGACCGCGTCGACCACGTGCTCTTGCAGGAGCACATCACCCACGCGGGCAGACAACGGGCGAGCCTGCGTGACCGCCTGGCCGAAGAAGAGCAACTGCTGTCCTTCGCACCGGCCCTGATCGCACTCGAGGAAGCGCGCTGGAGCCTGGCCCCGCTGGACCCGCGCAGCGCCGCCGACACCCTCGCCGACCTGGCCGAGACGATCACGACCATCCACGACCGGGTGGAGCGGGGTCACAAGGCAGCCGGCAAGGAGTCGTCCAAGGCCGGCGCGGACGACGAGGCCCCAGTCGACTCGAACCCAGTCGACTCGAACCCGACCGATTCCGACCAGAGGGATGCCAGCCTCTCGTCTGGCGACGACCGTTCCGACACGGACGAAGATGAGGATGCGGACGACGCGCTCCCCCCGCTGCACGTCTCCGCCGTGCAGGCTGTACGCGTCGCGCGCCGCGTGGACACGCTCACGGAGGCACTGCGCACCTGGTTCCGGCACTACGACGCGTACGTCCCCGGCTTCGCCTGGTGGACCCGCGAGCCCTACGACGCCAGCATCGAAGGCCTCGATTCGTTCGCCAAGCTGCTGCGCGAGACCATCGCCGGCGTGAAGGGCGAAGACGACGACCCGCTCATCGGCGACCCCATCGGCCGCGCCGCCCTGCTCGACGACATCGCCCACGAGATGCTGCCCTACACCCCCGAGCAGCTCGTGACCATCGGCCGCCAGCAGTTCGCCTGGTGCGAGGAGCAGATGCGCGCCGCCGCCGCGGAACTGGGCTACGGCGACGACTGGAAGGCCGCGCTCGAACACGTGAAGACCCTGCACGCCGACCCCGGCACGCAGGACGACCTGGTCGCCGCCCAGGCCCGCGAAGCGATCGTCTTCCTGGACGAGCACGACCTGGTCACCATCCCGGAGTTGTGCCGCGAGACATGGCGCGTGCGCATGATCAGCCGCCAACGACAACGCGTGCTGCCCTTCGCCGCCTACGGTGGCCAGGTCATGCTCGTGGCCTACCCCACCGCGGACATGGAGCACGAGGCCAAGCTCATGTCCATGCGCGGCAACAATGAGCACTTCAGCCGCATCGTCACGCCCCACGAACTGATCCCGGGCCACCACCTGCAAGGCTTCATGGCCCAGCGCCACGCCACCCATCGCGGCGCCTTCCGCACCCCGTTCCTGGGCGAGGGCTGGGCGCTCTACTGGGAGATGCTGCTGTGGGACCAGGGTTGGCCGCGCGGACCCGAGGATCGCATCGGCATGCTCTTCTGGCGCATGCACCGCGCAGCACGCATCATCGTGTCGCTCGCGTTCCACCTGGAGCAGATGACGCCCCAGCAGATGATCGACTTCCTGGTCGACCGCGTGGGGCACGAGCGGGACGGAGCCACGAGCGAAGTGCGGCGCTACATCGGCGGCAGCTACGGCCCGCTCTACCAGTGCGGGTACATGATCGGCGGATTGCAGCTCTGGGCTCTGCGCGAGGAACTGGTCGACAGCGGACGCATGACCGACCGGGAGTACCACGACGCGATCCTGCACCAGGGCTCGATCCCCATCGAGATGATCCGGGCGGCACTGCTGCGCCAGGAGCTGGAACGCGACCACCGCGCGAACTGGCACTTCTTCGGCGACGTGGAGCCGGCCCGGTGGGAAGACGACCAAGACTCCGCGCCGGACACCGACGGGCCGGGTCGCTGAGTCGCGAGAGCCAGCAGTGACACGCGACGACTCAGCCGCCGGCGGCACGGGCCCACCGCGCTTCGCCGGCCTGCACCTGCTGGGGCTGTCGGCCTTCGCCTTCGCCCAGCCGTTGTTCGACCTGCTGGCCGGCGAGGCGACGTTCTTCGTCGCGCGACGTTCCCAGGCCGCCGACGTCTTGCTGCTCGCAGCCGCCCTGACCCTCGGCCCGGCGCTCGCGCTCTGGCTGATCGAGTCCATGGTGACCCGACTGTCACCGGGCCTGGGGCGCTGCGCCCACTTGTTCTTCGTCACCGGCCTGGTGGCGCTGATCGTGATGCCCTTGCTGACGCGCGGACTCTCCGCCGGCGCGGCGAGCCGTCTGCCGGGAGGCGCCATCGCGGGCCTGTCGCTGGCTACCGGAGCCGTTGCCGCCTGGGCGTACAGCCGCTGGCCCCCTGCCACCACCCTCGCCACGCTGCTCGCCGCCGCCGCGCCCCTGTTCGCCGCCGGCTTCCTGCTCGACGACGCCATCGCGCGGATCGCCTTCGAGCAGCCGACCTCGCCGTCGAGCACGCAAGCTGACCCGGCGGTCGACGCCACGACCTCCGTGGTCCTCGTGGTGCTGGACGAACTCCCGATCACGTCCCTGCTGAACAGTGCCGGAACCTTCGACGCCGCCCTGTTCCCGAACTTCGCGCGCTTTGCCGACCACGCCACCTGGTATCGCAACACCACGACCGTCCACTCCTACACCCAGTGGGCCCTCCCGGCCCTGCTCACCGGCAACTACCCGCGCGACATCGACAAGCTGCCCATCGCCCGGGACCATCCCGACAACCTGTTCACGCTGCTCGGCGACAGCTACCGCATGCGCGTGCTCGAGACGGTCACCGACCTGTGCCCACCGGAACTGCTCGACGACATCGCGACGGCGGGCCGCGCAGGGCTGGGTGCACGCCTCGCATCCCTCGCGCACGACCTGCCTGTCGTCTACGCCCACATCGTGTTACCTCCCGATCTCGCCTCCGGCTTGCCGCCCATCGACCTGGGCTGGAGCGACTTCGCCGATCCGACGACCGGTGCCTCCCCAACCGGAGCCGCCGGCGGCGGCCACACGCCGACCGAGCGTGGCGCGGCCCGGGACCAGACCGAGGGCGAGCCGGCCAAGCGGCGCGAGGGCGGCGCCCAGGAACGCCTCGGACGCACCCGTCACTTCCGCGCCCTCGCGACCGGTGACCGGGCGGCCGGCCTGGCCGACTTCGCCGAGTGGATCGACGACTCGACGGCTCCGACCCTGTACTACGTGCACGTCGTGCTCCCGCACGCGCCGTGGACCTACCTGCCCAGCGGTCGTCGCTACGTGGACAACGGCGTGATCCACAGCCCGGGCTCGGAGGTCTGGAGCGGTCATCCCTGGCTCACCCTGCAGGCCCTGCGCCGCCACCTGCTCCAGACCGGCCTGACCGACGCGCTGCTCGGCGACATCATCGACCAGCTCCAGGCCCGGGATCGCTACGACGACTCGCTGGTGATCGTGCTGGCCGACCACGGCATCAGCTTCCACCCGGGCACCGAGCGTCGCGAAGCCATGACCGACAACGCCTCCGACGTGGCCTGGGTGCCGCTGTTGCTCAAGCTGCCGGGACAGCGGGACGCGCGTATCGACGATCGCAACGCCGAGCTGATCGACGTGCTGCCCACCATCGCCGACGTGCTCGACGTGCCCCTGCCCTGGGACGTGGACGGCCACTCACTGCTCGAGGCGTCCCCACCCCGCCCGCACAAGACGGTGTTCCGTCGCCACGCCCCCGAACCGCTGCGACTGCCCCCGGGACGGCCCGCGGCGTGGCCGGGGCTCGAGCGCAAGCTGGAGTTCATCGGCGCCGCGTCGGACTGGCGCGACGTGTTCGCCGCCGGACCGCTGGCCGAGCTGGCCGGGCGCCACGCCGCCGACCTGCCGGCAGCCACACGGGAAGGCGTCAGCGCACAGCTCGACGGCGCGGCGGCCCTGCGCAACGTCGACCTGTCGGGCGGTCTGGTGCCGGCCCACGTCGTGGGACGGATCCAGGCCGGACCGGGTCACGCCCTGCCCGAGTTCGTCGCCCTCTCGCTCAACGGTCGCGTGCAGAGCGTGGCCCCCGCCATGCCGCTCCCGACAGCCGACGGGCGGTCGGGTGAGGCCGACGTGTCCTTCCTGCTCTCCGACGAGGCCCTGCGCGAGGGCGCCAACGACGTGACGTTGTTCGCCATCGTCGAGAGCGGTGGCCACGTCGCCCTGGCGCCCCTGCTGCTGCCCACCTGGGAGCTGCAAGGCGGCGCCGGACGGACGCAACTGCGGCGCTCGGACGGTCGCGTCGTCGAGATCCGGCCCGACGCCCTCCAGGGCAGCGTCTACGGCGCCACGGTCGAGGACGGCCGGCTGCGCCTGGTGGGCTGGGCGGCCGACGTCGACCGCAGCCGCGTGAGCGACGCGATCGTAGTCACCGCCGACGACGTCCCGATCTTCTCCGGCACGAGTCGCCAGCCCATGGATCGCATCGCGCGCCGCTTCGACGACCCGGCCCTGCGCGACGCGGGCTTCGTGCACGAACTCCCGCTGCAGCTCTTCGACGGCGACCCCCGCGGACGCCTGCGCGTCTTCGCGGTGTGCGGCGACGTCGCCACCGAGCTCCCCCACAGCGGCGAAGCGGACTGGGTGCGGCCCTGATCGGCGTGCGGCGCCGCGTCAGTGCTGGCGCGGGGCCTTCTCGCCGGCGCGCACGGAGAATGGCAGCACGTTGCCCTCCGGCGGCAGGGGGCACGTCGTGAACGGCGTGAAGGCACAGGGCGGATTGTAGGCCCGGTTGAAGTCGAGCAGCACCCGGCCGCGTTCGTCGGGCGCACCCACGCGCAGGAAGCGACCACCGCCGTAGGTCGCGCCGCCGTTCGTCTCGTCGCCGAAGATCAGGAACAGGGAGTCGAGGCCGTCACCGGTGGGCTGCAGCCGCCAGGTGCGCCCCTCCCGTTCGAAGGCGAGCATGCCGATGGACGTGTCCTCGTAGGTCGTGCCCATGATGTTGGGCACGGCGAGCATGCGCTGCAGGTGGGGTTCGAAGCGCGCCTCGACGCGCCACGCGGGATCGGGGACGAAGGCGTCGACGCCGTCGAACGCCGCGCGCAGCGGGCTGGCCGGGTCGCGCACGCGCACGCCCAGGCGGCCGGCACGATCGATGATCCACAGCGTCACGTCGCCGAAGGCGAGCCGGTTGGGCGCGCCCTCTGCGTCAGACGCGAGATCGACCCGGGAGCCCAGCAGCGCCCGGGATGCCGGCGCGCGCTCACCGCGCACGTCGGCCACGGGCTGCCCGTCCAGCAGGGCCGTGACGCCGGGCTCGAGCTCGGCGTGCACGCGCCCTTGCTCCACGACGAGCGTGCCGCCACGGGCGGGTACGCGGCCCGCCGGCAGCACGAGGTCGTTCTCCGGGTCCGATCCGAAGCCGTGCCGACCCTCGTCGAGCCAGTGCAGACCCACCAGCGACAGGTATCCGTCCTCGGCGCGCAGGGACGCGTCGCGCTCGGAACGCCACTCGGCCAGATCGACGAGCCACGCGGCGTGATCGAAGAACAAGCCTCCCGGCGACGTGTCGGCCGGCGCCTGTCCCGCGCCCCCGGCCGCCTCCGGCGCGCCGCTGCTCGCCAGCGCGCCGCTGTTCTCCAGCGCGGCGTCACCGCCGGTCACGGACCGACAGGCAGCCAGCGCACAGCACGCGACGACGACAAGCGCCGGATTCAACCGACGTCGCCCAGCGCATCCCGGGATCATGCGTTCCACGTTCGACCTCCCACCGGTTGCCCCTGTTGGCCTCGGAGCCGACCCAACCTGCGACCCAACCTGCGACCCAACCTGCAACCCAGCCCTGCAACCCAGCCCTGCAACCCAACTCTGCAGCCCAGGCCTGCGGGCCAACCTGCAGGCCGTGCCATCGGAGCCGGGCCGCGTGAGGCCACGTCGGCAGGCCCCTGGCCGTCCGGGCCGCAAGGTAGCATGGACGTCGACGGCAACGGTCACCACGCGACCCGGAGCATGCACATGAAGCTGAGCCTCGAAAGCACTCGTTCCCCGCACCACGACCTGCGGGCCCCCGGCGCCTGCGTGCCACGTGCGCGCAACCTGCTCGCGCTGCTGGTGCTGACCCTCGCGGCGGCGTGCGCCGACGACTACACCGTGACGGTGTTCAACGACTCGCAGATCGACTTCGTGCCCTATCCCGTCGTCACTACGCCGGCACCACACCGCGAAGCCGACCCGGCCAACACGCTGGGTCCCGGCGACCAGACGCAGGTCGATCCCGGCGGCTTCAACCTGCTCTACTACCACGCCGCCAGCCAGCGCTCGATCGACATCCAGTTCGCGTTCGACCAAGACCCCGCGCAGATCCTGGCGCGTCTCACGAAGCACGAGGTCCCGCCGGACCAGACGCCCACCAGCCCGGCCGAGCAGCCCACCCTGCTCGAGGAGAAGGTGTTCGAGCCCGCGAAGTTCAACCTGTTACTCAAGCTGGGACGGCTGGCGGGCGGCGACTTCCCCGTCACGCTCGAGGAGTCCTGAACCGGGAGCGCTCAGGCCAGGGCGTGCACCATGATGTGCGAGCCCGTCGTGCACGCGCCGGGCAGTCGTCCCCACGACACCCGTTCGCGCGTGGCTGTGTCGATCAGCTGCAGGGCCGGGTCGAGGCCGTGACTCACCACGAAGTGGCTCCCGTCGAGCGACGTCGCCACGCCCCGGGGTGAGTCGATCTCCAGTGCGGACAGCAGTTCGCCCCGGTCCAGGTGCCAGAAGGTGAGCAGGTCGGCGCGGGGGTTGGTGACCGCCACGGTGCGACTGGGTTCGTGGATCGCCACACTCAGCGATTCGCCGATCATGCGCGCCACGACGTCGGCCGGTTCGCGCAGGCGCTCGAGTGCGCCGCCGGACGGGCGCAACGACACGGCGCCGTGATTCTCGGGCGGCATCCAGGGTCGCGGCGCGCCCACCACGACGAGGTCGCCGGCGTACGTCAGCGCCAGGTGCCCGGCGCTCACGTCGGGAGCGTCGAACACGACCTTCTCGACCAGCGTCTCGGAGGTGGTGTCGACGTAGCTGACGCAGGGCGCCTCGCCGTCGGCCTCGCGCCCGCCGCCGTTGGCCACGACCAGCGTGCGGCCGTCGTCACGCAACGCACAGTCGTGGGGCGCCACGCCGAAGCTGGGGCACTCGCCGAGCACCGCGAAGCTGCGGCCGTCGCGCACCACGACGACCCCGGCGTACAGGTCGCCGGCCGCCGACTCGGTGGCGTACAGCAGGGCGCCGTCGGGCGAGAAGACCCCGTGTCCGTAGAACTCGCGGCCCTCGGTGGGCGCCAGCGTCGCCAGCACCTCGCCGTGCACCACGTCCACCACGCAGGCACCGACGCCGCGCTTCTGGAACAGCGCCACCCGGGCCGGGTCGCTGGGATCGGGCGCCATGCCGTGGGCCTCGAAGGCCAGGTCGACCAGGAACGGACCGACCTCGCCGGGCGTCGTCAGCGTGCCGCCGCGCAGGGTCCCACCGCCCCCGGTGACATCGAGCAGCGCGCCGTCCCGGGCGCCGCGGGCCCAGGCCTCGAGATCGACGATGGACAGCAGGTAGGTGGGTTCACCGTCCGCGTGTCCGAAGGCGCCCGGGCCCAGCACGATCCCCGGGGACGTCGCGCCGCCTCCCGCACCAGCGCCCGGTGCGCGGCCGCACGCAGGGCCCAGCCAGACGGCACCCGCACCGGCCAGTCCCCATTGCAGGAACGTGCGGCGACTGACGGCGGTCGATCGGGTGGGACGGGCGCGGGACACGGGGCATGCTCGAGGGAGGGACTGAGTCTAGCAGGCCCACGGGGCCCCGCTCCGGGGAGTCGGGCCGTCAGCGGCTGCCGTACGGGAGTCGGGGACCGTCAGTTGGACGCCGCTCGGCGATGGACGCGCAAGCGCGAGGCGCAAGACGGGTCGAGTCGTTCACGGTCGGACCACCTGCTCACGACGCTCGGGGTCGAAGTCGAGCACGCCCGACAACTCGCCGCCGTCCGCCAGGACCACGCGGACCGAATAGCTGCCCGGCACGACGTCCTCGAACGCGACGTCGGTGTCCCCGACCGCAAGCCCCCTGTGCACCGGCATCGACCTCAGTGCAGGGTCTTCCGTGTGCGGCCCGAGGATCGCGTGGAGCAGCGGTGGCATGACGGTCCCGTCGCCCCGCACCAGCGGCCCGGTCCAGTCCACCGTGGGTCGCAGCTCGGGTGCGATCGAGACCACGTCATCGGCGGACGTGCCCGCCACGACCGTGAACACGGCGTGTTCGGCCGCGTAGACCGGCCGCCACAGAGGAACCCTCGCCTCCAAGAGGTAATCGCCCGCGCGCAAGGCCACGCGATGCGGGGCCCCGTTCAGGAGGCACGACATCCCCGTGGACTCGTCCGACGACATGAGCGTCAGCCAGAGGACGTCCGGCCCGCGCGGCAGCATGCAGTCCGCGTCGTCCACGAGACTGGCATCCCCGACTTCGGCACCCCCGAGTCCGCGAAGCCCGGCTTCCGCGATGGCAGCGCGCAGCTCCTCGCCGGATGGACCGCTGACCGCCACGTCCACCAGACCGTGAGCCGGCAGGTCGAAATCCACCGACCCCTGGGCGCCGGCCGGCACCTCCGCATTGTTCCAGACCGGGAACCGAGCCAGGACCCACGCGTCTTCGATGACGGGCAACAAGGTCACGTCCCCACCGCCCCAGGCCAGCACCGCGTAACGGCCGCGGTCATCCAGCTCGACCACCTCCGTGGCCAGCCGCCGCATGATGGCATTCCCGGTCGCGCTGTCGAACACCCCGGTCACTCGGCCGAGATCGCGAAACACCGCGACCTGATAGGTGACACCGTCGAGCCGCCCGCGCACTTCACCCGTGATGCGCGCCGGTCGGAAGATCACGGCGACGACCAGGACGCCGAGCAGCAACGAGCCCAGCACGATGCGGCGAAGGCGGCGTCTCGGGTCGGCATCAGACAACGGGGCGACTCCGACCCGGGGGGCGTCTCGGCGCGAAGGCAGTCTGCAAGTTGTTCACTCCCTGTGAGGCACGCGCTCGGCGGGGCCCTCGCCATGGGGGATGCCGCGGTGCACGGCGCCGTGGCCGAAGCGGGCCTGGATCGCATCGGTGGCGGCGTCGACGGCTCGCGAACGGGTGTCGTCGGCCGTACCGAAGAGTTCGGTCTGGCGCGGGCGCGGGCGATCGAGCTGGCTGATCGACATGCCGATCAAGCGCACCGGCCGGAACGACCGCGCCGCCCAGCGGTCCCACAGCTCGGCGGTGGCCTGCCACAGCAGGTCGGTGCGCTCGGTGGGTTCGGGCAGGGTGGCGGAGCGGGTGATCGTCTCGAAGTCGCCGTAGCGGATCTTGACCGTGACCGTGCGGCCTTGCAGTGCGTGCCGCCGCAGACGCTGCGCCACCCGTTCGCACTGTCCCAGCAGCACCTGGCGCACGTGCCCGCGCTCGGCGACGTCCACGCCGAAGGTCTGCTCGGCGCCGAGGCTCTTGGCTTCGTGATCGGGCGTGACCGGCCGGTCGTCCTCGCCCCGCGCCAGACGCCAGTAGCGTTCGGCCCCGCGCTCACCGAGCAACTGACCGGCGCGCTCCAGGGACATGCCCTGCAGGTCGCCGAAGGTCGCGATGCCGGCGGCACGCAGGCGGGCCTCGGTGGCCGGGCCCACGCCCCACATCTCGCCGATGGCGAGGGGCGCGAGGCGCCCGGGCAGTTCGTCGGCGCGCACCACGGTCAGGCCGTCGGGCTTGTCCCAGTCGGACGCGAGCTTGGCCAGGAACTTGTTCGGCGCCACGCCGACCGAACCGGTGACCCCCGTCTCGGCCAGGATGCGCTGCTTGATGTGGCGGGCGATGGCCACCTCGTCGCCCCCGAACAGGCGCCGGCTGCCGCTCACGTCGAGGAACGCCTCGTCGATGCTCAGCGGCTCGACCAGCGGGGTGATCGACTCGAAGATCGCGAACACCTGCAGCGACACCTCGCGGTAGCGCCCGCCGCGCACCGGCACGATGATCGCCTGGGGACAGCGTCGCCGAGCGATCGCCGTGGGCAGCGCCGAGTGACACCCGAACGTGCGCGCCTCGTAGGACGCCGCCGAGACCACGCCTCGGGCCCCGTCGTGGCCCACGAGCACGGGTTTGCCGCGCAGCTCCGGGTTGTCGAGCTGCTCCACCGACGCGAAGAACGCATCCATGTCCACGTGCAGGATCGCCCGCTCCCGAGCCCGTCCAGCGGGATCGCGGGACGACGGGGAGGCGGCGCGATCGGGCGGGGACATGCGGCCATGGTAGCGGCCGGGGCCGGGGCGCGGCGGCCCGATCGGGGAAGGCGACGCCCCTGCCGGCAGGGCGGCCACGGGGGGCGGATCGGAGCCGGCTGGGCCTCACGAAACACTGCCGCTGCGGCCGATAGTGACGGTGCGTGCAGGAGGAGCCCCGCTTGAGCCGACGTCACTCGAACATCACCTGGTGCGGCCTGGCCCTCGTGGCCGCCGCCATCGTCGTCTACGCGGGCTCGCTGTCGGTGCCCTTCTTCTTCGACGACGTGGAGAGCATCACGCTCAACCCCCACGTGCGCTCGCTGTGGCCCCTGACCGAGGCCCTGGTCACGCCCGACGAGACCACCGTGGCCGGTCGCCCGATCGTGGCCCTGTCGCTCGCCGTGAACTACGCCCTCGGTGGCTACGACGTGGCGGGCTACCACGTCTGGAACATCGCCTGTCACGGGCTCGTGGCCCTGCTGTTGTTCGGCGTCGTGCGCCGCACGCTGATCAGCGAGCGATTGCGCGCACGCTACGCGACGTCCGCCACGCCCCTGGCCTTCGCCGTGGCCCTGCTCTGGACGGTGCACCCGCTCCAGACCGAGGCGGTCACGTGGGTCATCCAGCGCACCGAGCTGATGGTGTCGCTGTTCTTCCTCGCGACGCTGTACTGCGCGGCCCGGGGTGTCACGGTCACACCCGCTGCCGTGGCGCGCGACGCCCACGACGACGGTGTCGCGGCCCCCCGCCCCACCAACCGGGGCGACGGCTGGCTCACGCTCGCGTTGATCACCTGCGCGCTGGGCATGGCCACCAAGGAGGTCATGGTCTCGGCTCCGCTGGTCGTGTTGTTGTGGCAGCGCACCTTCGCCACCGGCACGTTCCGCGCCGCCCTGCGCCGCAACCCCGGCCTGTACGCCGGCCTCGGGGCGAGTTGGCTGCTGTTGGCGCAGCTCGTGCTCAGCGGGCCCCGGGGCGACTCGGTGGGCTTCGACCACGGCATCGGCCCGTGGCAGAACCTCATGACCCAGGCCCAGGTGATCGTGTGGTACCTGCGGCTCGGTCTGTGGCCCGCGCCGCTCTCGGTCTGGTACGACTGGCCGGTGGTGACGTCGCTCAGCCATGCGCTGGTCCCGGGCCTGATCGTGCTGACGCTGCTCGGCCTGACGACGTACGCCATCGTGCGGCGCTCGGCGCTGGGCTTCCTGGGCGGCGCGTTCTTCATGCTACTCGCGCCCACGTCGAGCTTCGTGCCCATCGCGACCGAGCTGGCGGCCGAACGGCGCATGTACCTGCCGCTGGCGGCGTTGCTGACCCTGGTCGTGCTCGGCGTGCAGCGTCTGCTGTCCCGGCGCGCGGCGTCGCCGTCCCGGGCCGGCGCGTCGGATCAGCCCGCACTCCCGGACGCAGCGTCCACCGGCCGCGACCGGGCGACGAGCCGTCCTCGGCTCGCCGCGGGCCTGGCCGTCGGCGCCCTCACGCTGGTCGTGATCAGCGCCGGCGTGACCTCGGTCGGGCGCGTCGCGACCTACGGCGACATGCTCTCGTTGTGGAGCGACACCGTCGCCAAGCAACCCGAGAGCCACCAGGCGCGCTTCAACCTCGGCCTCGCGCTGCAACGCGCCAACCGTCACGCCGAGGCGCTGGTGCAGTACGACCACGCCTTCGTCCTCGACCCGTACGCCGTCCCCTTGCTGATCAACTACGGCATCTGCCTGGGCGCCCTGGACCGCGAAGAGCAGGCGGTCGCGTTCTGGGAGGACGCCCTGACCCGCGCCGACGACCCGCGCATCCTGCACAACCTGGGGCTGGGCCTGGCGGCCATCGATCGGCCCGACGAAGCCGTCACGCGCTTCCAGCAGGCGTTGCAGCACGACCCGGACTACGCCGACGCCCACTGCAACCTGGCCGTGCTGTTCCTGCGACTCGAGCGGCTGGACGAAGCGGCCGAACACCTGACCCACGCCCTGCGCGTCGCGCCTGATCACCCCGAGGCCAACGCCTTGCTCGACGAGTTGCGCGGCGCCTGACGGGCGCGGTCCGGCGCTGGCTCTCGCCGCCCGGCCCTAGCTCTCGCCGCCCAGCGAACTCAACAACGCGTTGCCCCGGCGACTCGCGAGCGCGGCTTCCTCGTCGCGTCCCATGTGCGTCAGCAGCTCGGCCCGGCGCAGGTGCAGCCCGGCCACGTGCTGCACGACCCGCGCCTCGTCCATCGACGCAGGCGCCTCGCCGACCTCGTGTCCGCAGAGCATGGCGGCTTCGTGCCGCAGAGCGTCGTCGAGCAGTTCCAGCGCAGCCTGGGGACGACCTTCGTCCAGGGCCGCGGCGATCAGCGGTTCGTGGTAGTAGCGGTAGGGCTGCACGTGGTCGGTCGCGCGCACGACCGCGGCGAACTCCGGCAACGGACGTCCCACGAAGATCATCAGCAGCGCCACGGCCACCAGGGAACCGGCCAGCGGCCGCACCCGGCGCTCCGCGACCCAGCACGCCAGGCGCACCGACCCGTAGGCGGCGTACGGCAACAGCGCGGCCATCAACACGATGCGGTAGCGCGACACCGTGGAGAAGACGACCAGTGAGCCGAGACTGATCAGCACGAGCAGCTCGAGCGGCCAGCGGTCGCGCCAGCCGCGGCGCCCCAGGAACAGACCCAGCAACGCGAGCGGTGCGACCGAGAGCACGCTCAGGGGCGCCAGGCCCAGCACCGGTGCGTGCATGCGGTAGGCGTAGACGTTCCCGTTCTGCGGCGCCTCGTACCAGTGGAACACGGCGAGCAGCCGCGCGGCCCACAGGCGCAACGGGGACAGCAGCGAGTCGTGTGCCGCGAGGGTCTCGACCACCGTCGCGCCGAGCGCGCCGTCGGTGGTGCCCATCACCCGGGCCACGTCGTCGATGCTCGCGTCGAAGCCCGCCACGTCGGCCGTGGCGTGCGGACCGCTGCCGGCCACGAACGCCAGGGCACCCACGCTCGTCACCGCCAGAGGCGGCAGGCCCAGCGCGACGTTGCGCGTGACGAAAGGAGCCAGGGCGAAGGAGCCACCGAGGACGATCCAGCCCAGGCGCGAACACAATGACCGTGGCTGCCTTCGGTGACGCCAGGCCACGGCCGCACAAGCCGCCAGGCCGAACGGCGCATACGTCGTCTTGAGCACGAACGCGGCGCCGCTCGCCAACCCCACGGCAGCCCAGCGCAGGCGACTGTCGTGACCCAGGGCGCTCCACAGGAGCTGCACCAGCGCGAGCCCGAAGGCCACCAGCAACGTGGCGCGCAACAACACGAGTTCGTAGGTGAGCAGCGGGCCGAACAGCGTCCCCATGAGCGCGGCCACGAGACCGGCCGTCTCCCCGAACGCCCGCCGGCCGATCAGGTACAGCAGCATGATGCTGACCAGACCGAGCGCGAGCTGCCACGCGAACACCCAGCGCACGTCGGCCCCGAGCAGGCGGTAGGTGGCTCCGATCAGGTAGGCGTACAGCGGTTCCTGGTGGAACTGTCGCCCTCCGAGCCAGCGGTTCCACAGCAACTGGTCGGCGCGGGTCCCGTCGCTGCGATCCCGGGCTTCGGCGACGAGCTGCCGGTGCAGCTCGGGCTCGGCGGCGAAGTGCAGCGCGGCCACGTCGCGGTGCCACTCGTGGTTCGGATGGCGCGCGCTCTCGCCGGCCCAGTCGCCGTCGGCGATGGAGCGCCCCCAGTCGTCGAAGAAGCTCATGTCCGACTCGGGCCACAGGTGTTGCCACATGAGCGGCGAGGCGTCGAGCTGGACGAAGTAGACCAGGCGCAGCAGGATGGCGAGGGCGGCGATGGCGCCCAGCAGCAGCTTGCGACGGGCGGCGCACCAACGGTCGAGCGCGGCGCGGGTGCCGTCCGTGGGGCGGGGCTCGAGGGAATCGCGGCGCATACCCTCTCTATCGACGGGCAGCCCCCCTTCCTCGACCGCCGTCATGGAGCGGGTGCGCAGGGGACGATCTCGTCGCCGGGCAGCACCAGGAACAGCTCGACCCGGTTGGAGCCGTCGTGGAAGGAGCGGTCCGGGACCATGGCCGCGAAACTGCGCCGGACGCCGGCGGCCGCACCGTCCTCGGCACGGCTCGCCGTCCCGGACGAGTGGTCACCGTCCGCGCCGCTCTCCCAGGGTCCGGGGGTCGTCCCGGTCACGGCACGCACGACGCCGTTGACGACGATGGCCAGGGGCGCCTGCGCCAGCTCGCGGGCACGCACGCCGCCCGTGTCCAGCAGGTGACCGGCGATGCGGCACGGCACGACGCCCGCGACGGTATCGACCGCGGCAAACGCTTCGGCGTCGCGCAGCACCGCGCGTACCGACGGCGCGCCGTCGCGGCGCAGTGACAACCCGTCCAACCGCCGCCCCACCAGGTGCGGCGCGGGGCCCATGGCGTGGATCGCGTCCCAGTCCGGGCGCTCACCGAAGAGCGCGCGCTTGCGTTCGAGCACGGGCCAGCGCGCCGGCAGCTCAGCGGGCAACGTGAACGTCGCGCCGGCCTTGGCCATGAACTGCTTGTGCTCACGCTCCGCGACCTCGGGGCCCCAGGCGGAGCGACCGTCCACCGGCCACGGCAGCTCGACCTCGAGCGCGTCCGCCAGCGTGGGCAACAGGTCGATCGACTCGACGTTGGCGTCGACCACCCGGCCCTCCCGCTGGAAGGGCGCCTTGACGAACAGCGGCACGTGCATCAGATCGCGCAGGTTGCCCTGCTCGGCGAAGCGGAAGTGCAGCCCCGGCTCGAAGCTCACGCCGTGGTCGGCGGTCACCACGATCAGGGCGCGCTCGTAGACGCCCTGCCCACGCAGGCGCTCGATCCACTCGCCGAGCAGCGCGTCGAGGTGCCCAAGTTGCAGCAGCATGCGTTGCAGACCGTCGGGCCATGCGTGCGCCGGCCAGACACCGTCCCCGCCGGGCCACTGCTCCTTGCTCTCCACGTACTGCGCACCGGTGTGGGTGAACATCCACGGGTTGTGCGGCAGCAGCGAGTGCAGGAAGTAGAGCGTCGGTCGCGATTCGCCGTCGATCACGTCGAGGTAGTCGCGCAACTCGCGGGGGCGGTGGGAGTGGAACGAGCGTCCGGCCGGGCGTGCCGCGGGCGTGGTGTCGGCCGGGCGTGCCATGGGCGCGGTGTCGGCCGCCCGCGCCACGTCGTCGGCCCCGAGGGCGGCGTCGCCCGCGGCCAGGGGCGCGTCGTCCGCGGGGCGCAGGCCGCCCGGGCCCTTGCGCCGCAGCTCGGCGTCGTCGACCCAGAAGTCCTTCCACTCGCCCTCCACCGAGGGCAGCCGGCCGGTGAGGCAATCGGGCAGCACGATGTGCGCGTAGAGCAGCGGCAGGTCGGCGGCCAGCGCGCGCAGGCGCAGACCCAGGTCGGTGCGGATCGTCCCGTCGTCCTCGATCAGGGCGACGGGACACAGGCTGGTCTTGAGCTCGCGCACGAGCATGCGGTGGCTGCCGCCGAAGAGCGTGAACAGGTTGCGCGGGTGTTGTGCCGCCGTGGGCAGCGCGCCGGCCCGGGGGCGCCGGCCGCTGAGCAACGCGGGCATGACCCCTTCGGTGAGTTCGTGCGACGCCGTCGCGTTGCGGAACCAGGTGGACTCGTCCGCCAGGCGCGCGAAGTTCGGGAACAACCGGGCGTCGATCCGGAGTTCGCCGTCGAGCAGGGCGCCCAGCGGTAGTTCGTCGAGCAGCAGCACGGCGACGGTGGCGTCGGTGCCCGGGTCCCGGGCCACCTGGCTCGGGTCGAAGTCCGCGCCGATCTCGCGCACGTTGGGGTCCAGCAGGAAGCCGCCGGCGAACAGCGGCGCGCCGATGACCAACGACGTCGCCAGGGAACGGGCCGGTGCCCAGCGCAGGTAGACCAGGGCCCCGGCGACCCCGAGGAGTAGCGCCACCGGCAGTACCCCCGTGCCCGGAGGCTCCAGGTTGCGGGTGAGCAACGGCAACGCGATCACCGCCAGCAGCGCGCCCACCAGGACCACGTGCAGAGCCCGGCGCGCACGCCGTGATCCGAGCCCCGCGAGCAGTTCGACGGCGCCCAGCAGCAGCGGCAGCCCGAGCGACAGCATCAGCGCAATGACCCACACGTCCACCGGCTGCGACGAACGCATCACGAAGAACACCGCGTCCTCGGCCAGCACGTTCAGCAGCGGCTGGGCGAAAGCGAACGAGCACAGGCCCACGAGCTGCAGCAGGTCGACCCAGAACGGGGACGGCGCGGGGGCCGGCCGCGCCGCGCGGGGGCGGGACGTGCCCGCTCCCGACGCGCCGGCCGGGGCGCGAGCGCGGGTCGCGCGTTGCCTCTCGTAGGTGTCCAGGGAATGCACCACGATCCTGCCCGCGGGGGCGGCTCTCCTCAGGTCGTCCGACACGGTTTCATCGGTCGTGACGGGCGCCCGGCTTGAGCGCCGTCGCGCGCGGTGGCTTGCACGGGCCGATGAGCGTCAGCGCGCGCGTACCCGGGAATCATCCGGGACTGGTTCGGGCCCCCCGGGGCCCTTAGGCTGCCCCGCGAGTCGGGACCACGAGAACCGACCGAGCGGGTGCGAGGGCGAACGATGGCGCAAGCGGAACGAAGTCCAGGTGCGGTCACCGACGGCTCCCCCCCACGAGGGGCACGGAGCGTTCGGCGCCGCGGCGTGCACCGACGCGTCGTCGGACTGCTGCTGCTGGGACTGTCGCTGGCGACGCTCGTCCGGCCGGGCGCGGCACAGACCGAGGAGCACCCTGCCCGGGAGCTGTTCGTGACGCAGTGCGCACGCTGCCACGGCGAGGACGGCGGCGGTGTCGGCAGCACCGAACTGGAACGTCCGGCCCGCAGCTTCAAGGACGGCGGCTTCTCGTTCGGCAACACGCCCGAGGCCATCGGCCGCACGGTCCGCAACGGGATCCCCGGCAGCCCCATGCCCGCCTTCGGCGATGCCTTCAGCGCCGAACAAATGGAGCAGCTGGCCGAGTACGTGACCCTGCTGGGTCCATCCATGCGCGCGGTCGACGTCGAAGAGATGGTGCTGGGCGTGAGCGATCGGGCCGTCGTGGTGCGCGGCGCGCTGCCACCCATCGCCGAGGGTGCGCCGACCCGACCGCGCGGGTTGCTCGTGGGTGACACCGAGGGCTTCAGCTTCGAGTACCGGGTGGACGACGTGCGCCTGCTGGGGGTGCGCCAGGGCGACTTCGTGCGTCGCACCGACTGGACCGGGCGCGGCGGCTCGCCGCTGGCACCCCTGGGCCAGCTCGTGTGGACCCGAGCCCGGGGCGACCCGCCGCCCGCGTTCTCCTTGCTGGCTGACGACGGCAACGGTGGCACGGGCGTCGCCACCGCCCTGAGGTCGCGCTTCCGCGGAACGGAGGTGCGCGGCGGGGAATGGTGGGTCGACCGGACGCTCGAGAGCGAGCAGGGCGGGCTGGCCGCCTACGTCCGCGAGACGGCCCGCGCCGTGGGCACCTCGGTGGGCTCCGGTCTGCGACGGGAGTTCAGCTGCCGTGCCGGCCCCGAGGCGCGCCGCCTGGCATGGCGCGTCGCCGACGGCGAGGCCGACCCGATCGTGACCTTCACGGCGGACGACGGCAGCACCTGGCGCGTCGACGACCACGGCGGCCAGATCATCGCCGCGACCAGTGTCAGCGGCGATGCCCGCTGGGACGCCACCCAGACCCACGCCGTGGTGAACCTGCCGCCCGCCGGCGCCGCCCGCGTCCGCGTGACGATCATGTTGTTGCCGTCGTGGTCCCCGTCGATCCGCGACCAGATGCTCGAGGAACTGACCCGATGAGTCCGTACACGACGCCGTCCCGCACGCCGCGCCGCTCCGAGCCGCCGCGGCTCGCGCCGTGGCCGCTCGCGCCCATGCTCGTCGCCGCGCTGCTGACCCTGTCCGGCTTCGCCCGGGCCCAGGAACCGGCGGCACCGGCCGTGCTCTTCGAGGACGACTCGGCCGAGCAGGAGTACTACGTCGTCGACCAATTCACCCCGCCCCCCGGTGTGGTGCTCGAGGTGGGCGGCATCGACTTC
>JAJDEQ010000101.1 GCA_029259695.1 Planctomycetota bacterium | reverse complement strand
TCCCACAGCGCGTCGCCACCGTCGATGGCCGAGGTCTGGCCGGCCGTGATCGAACCGAGGAACACGCCGTCGCCGGCGATGAAGTTGCCACCCGGCGAGCTCACGTCGATGCTCTCGATACGGAACCAACCGGTCTCGATCGTGGCCGGTCCGTCTGCGAAGCCGGCGCAACTGATGGCCAGCTCGTTCGGGTCGTTGGGCACGCCGGCCAGGAAGCTCCGGCTGAACAGCGGGCTCAGCGTGGGCAGCGGGATGTCGACCCAGCACGCGAAGGTCTTGGTCGTCGACAGCGGGAACTCGTTGTCGTTCCAGATGTCGAACTGCAGCGTGTTGCGAGCGGTGGGACCACCGGTCAGGTTGATCAGCGCGATCTGCGAGTCGGCCAGGGCGATGAACTCACCGAACAAGCCGGCGGGCAGTCCCTCGTACTCCAGACCGTCGAAGTCGAGGTCGCCCTCACCGTCGAGGTCGGTGCACAGCGGACCGGCGGCGAAGGGCGGCATGGTCTCGACGATGGCATCCACCGGCTGAGCGTTCATGCCGTAGATGCCGCCGGACGAGTTCACGACCAGCTCGCTTCCGATCAGGAAGTTGAAGTTCCAGGGGCAGTCGAACTGAGCCGGGTTCTGGGCCGAGACGACGAGGTAGCCCTCTTGCCCGTTCGGCGTCACCGCGTTGTGGCAGGACGTCAGCACCGAGAGGGTGTCGGCCGGGGTCAGGAACTCGACCCGGTCGAAGATGACGCAGTTGAGCGGCAGGCACGGATCGACCGGGTTGGGGACGACGTTGGCGTACTCGAAGTGCGCCAGCGTGCTTCCACCGAGGCTGAAGGGGGTGGCCGGCGTGACGTTGGTGTTGGTCACGCTCACGACCGTGAAGAACTGCGCGCCGGACCGCTGCACGGGGAAGATCAGGACGCTGCCTGGATTCCGCCCGTCAGCGAAGGATGCCGGTGCCAGGACAGCTGCACACACGGCGGCAGCCAGGGTCAAACGAAGCCCGCTCATCATCTCTCCTCGATGTCCAATCCACGGTGTCAGGCACTCGGGGACTGTATTCCCCATACCCGAGCGCACCGCCCGATAGCTCCCCCGAGCCACATCGAGACATCTGGCGGTATTGATGGGAGTCTACAGCCGCAATCGGATGGCGCAAGTGCTCACAGCCGCCTCGGATGCTGCCCAGGGTGCGAACGGCAGGCCGCCAAGGCGCCGAGCCCCCCCTGGGGCCCCGCCCTGGGCCCCGCCCTGGGGCCCGAACGGGCCGCCCAAGGGAGTTCCCCGGAGGCCGAGGGTCGCCGGCTCCGCTGGCGGGCGCGGGCTCCCATGGCGGGCGCGGGCTCCCGTCGCGGGCGCGGGCTCCCGTCGCGGGCGCCGGCTCCCGTCGCGGGCGCCGGCTCCGGTGGCGCGCGGGCTCCCATGGTGGTGGCTTGAGGCCGGCGCGGCGAACGGCCCCGGGTCCGCTGCGCTGAGCGACCGGTGCCGATTCGGCACCCGGGCGACTACCGCCGCTTGAGCCGCCGTGAACGACGCAGCCGATCGAGCTTCTTGCGGCGGCGCTCCTCGGCCCCCTCCCCCGGGTCGGCCTCGTCGAGCTGGAGCGACTTCTTGCCCTCGATCTGGCGCTCGATGTCGGCCATCAGCTCGGCCGGATCCTGGTACCGGAGCTCCCGGTCCTTGGCCATCATCTTCTCGATGAAGTAGTGCATGTGCGCGGAGATGCGCCCGCCCTTGGTGGCCTCGGCCGACAGGCCCGCCAGCACGGCCTGCTGCTCGAGTTGCTCGTCGTCGCCCTCGAAGGGCAGTTCGCCCAACACGATCTGGTAGAGCGTGGCGCCCAGCGAGTAGATGTCGCTGCGCACGTCGAGGTCGCCCTGGCCCCGGGCTTGCTCGGGTGACAGGTAGGCGGCGGTCCCCCGGGTCGTGCTCCCGGCCTCGTCGCCCCCGTCGCCGTCGGCATCCCGGGGCACGGCGAAACCGAGATCGATCAGGCGCACCTCGCCCTCGGCGGTGACCATGATGTTGCCCGGCTTGATGTCGCGGTGCACGACGCCCTGCTCGCGCAGGTACTCCAGCGCCCGGGCCACCTGCAGGATCACGAACAGCGCGCCGTCCTCGTCGAACGCGCCGCCTTCGGCGATGGCCTCCTGCAACGTGCGGCCGGGCACGTCCTCCATGAAGAAGAGGTATTCGTCGCCCAGCCGCCCGACCTTCTCGCCCTTGACCACGTTGGGGTGCTCGAGGCGCTTGAGCAGGCGCGCCTCGGCCAGGAAGGCCTTCACCTCGGCGGGGTCGGCAGCCACCTCGGGCTTGAGGATCTTCACCGCGAGGATGCGGTCGTCGGGGCACTTCACCCGGAACACGTGCGCGGTGCCACCCTCCCCCAGCTTGGCCAGGTAGGCATGCCCCGGAATCGATGGGACGTCCTCCCCGTCGGTGCGGTAGTACTGCGCCAGTCGGGAACGGTCGAGCAGACCACGTTTCAGGACCAGCGCGGAAAGCGTCACGGGGGCCCCTGCAGCGGCCGCTTTGCGGGCTTCCTCGAACAGCGCGGCCACGGTCTCCCGGGACAGGATTCCCCTCAAGGCAAGCTTGCCCAGGACGCGGGCTTCGGTCGCGGGATCGGGCTTCATCAGACCCATCGTATCGACCCCGATGCCCCCCGACTACGCGCCTCAAGGACGAACGCGCCAGCGACCGAAGAACCTCTCGCCCACTGATCTGTCCAACATCCGGAGCTTCCCCCGTGGCCGATGAGAACGTAGTCCTCAAATACTGCGAACTCCTCGACGAGTTCATCCGTGTTCGTTCCACGGAAGAGGAGGACACGGCGCGGCTGCTGGACGGACAGACGATCACCAACCGCACCGCGTACCAGCAACTCGTCGTCGACATGTGCGTGGTCGAGTACCGCGAGCAGGTGCTGCCGTTGTTCAACCGGCAGAACAAGATCTACCAGGACGAAGCACTGGTGGAGCTGCTCTACCAGATCTGCATCGAGGTCAACCCGCACCTCGAGATCCACAGCGTCACGCTGCCCACGGGCGGCGTCGGCGTGGACGCCACCGGCGACGGAACGACCGACATCGAGACCGAAGAGACCCCCGAACACGACTGGCGCTCGATGCAGCGCCGCGTGCGCACGATCGACACCGCACTGGCGCACCGCGTCGTGGGCCAGCCCGACGCCGTGCGCTCCATCGCGCAGGCCGTGAAGAAGGCCGCCGTGGGACTGCGCGACCCGGTCAAGCCGGTGGGCGTGTTCCTGATGGTCGGCCCGACGGGTACGGGCAAGACCGAGCTGGCCAAGGCGCTCACGCGCCACCTGTTCGGGAACCTGTCGAACCTCGTGCGCGTGGACTGCAGCGAGTACGCCCTGCCCCACGAATACGCCAAGCTGATCGGTGCACCTCCCGGTTACATCGGTCACAACGAAGGTGGCCACCTGACCGAAGCCGTCAAGCAGAACGGTTCGTGCGTCGTGCTCTTCGACGAGATCGAGAAGGCGCACGAGAAGGTGCACAACCTGCTGCTGCAGCTGATGGACGAGGGACACCTCACCGACAGCAAGGGCGAGCGCGTCTCGTTCCAGCACTGCATCGTGCTGATGACCAGCAACCTGGGCGTGGACGACGTGCGCCGCGTCAACGATCGGGTGGGCTTCTCGAGCGCATCGCGCGGCATGCCCGACGAAGAGGTGCTGCGCGACACGGTGCGCGAGGCGGTCAAGAAGGAGTTCCGCCCCGAGTTCATCAACCGCATCGACGAGATCGTCCAGTTCCGTTCGCTGAGCATGCACGACTGCGAGCGCATCGCCGCCCTCCAGCTCGGCGAGATGGCCGGCTACCTCGAACGCACCGGGATCCACCTCGGCTTCACCCCGTCGCTCAAGCGCTTCCTGGCGCGCGAGGGCTGGTCGACCGAGTACGGCGCCCGGGAACTGCGCCGGCTGATCCGCGACCGGGTCGAAGTGCCCCTGACCGACCACCTGATCAACTCGCGCTTCACGGCGGGCGACCGGGTGTCGATCTCGGTACGCGGCAAGGACTCGGTCGTCATGACGCGCAAGAAGGCACCGCGCACCAAGAAGGCCGACGACAGCGACAAGCGCGTCGCCTGAGCCTCGCTCTCGCCCTCAGTCCCGTTCGGCCCTGAGCTGCTGCCCCGGCACCAGTTCGCCGTCGTCGAGCACCCGGCCCCAGACCCCGGCCCGACCATCCGGTTCGAGCGCCGCACGCAGCCCTTCGGCTGCCTGCTCCATCACCGGACACGGAGCCGTGATGCCCTTGATCTCCACCCGCACGTCGCCGAGCCGCAGTGTACGCCCCACGTAATGGCGCCCCCCGCCACCCGAGACCAAGACGTTGGCCCGGCGTCCCGCGGGATCGACAGCTCGGCCCAGCTCGGCTCCCGCGGCGTTCCAGTCGTCCTCGAAGACGATCGTGACGTGACGCATGCGCCCGTAGGTGTGATCGCCCACGACGCCCTGCCCGGCGGTGAGCTGCAGTTGGTCGCGCGCCTCCATCGGCCCGCCCGCTCGCGGCCGCACCCACAGCCGCAGCACCGCGTGCCCGGCCGCGCCCTCCCGGGGGGCGGCACCCCCGGCGGTGGGCTGCGCACCCGAGGCTGGTGTGTGTGGGTCGGTCATGGCTCGGCTCCCGGAATGGCGGTCCGCGAGCGTAACGCCTGCTGCGCGGAGGGTCACACCGCTCTCGTCCGGGAAGGTACCCTGGCGCCGCGCTTCGTGCGGACAACGACGCGACCAGGCGCGAACGCGACCGACCCGCCAGCGCCGCAACGCGACCGGCGGGCCGTGAAGGAGACGACATGCGACCGTTGACGATCCTGGGCTTCGCCGCCGGCCTGGCGCTGGGCGTGCTCGTGGGCTTCGTGCTGTGGAACGCCGACGGACCGGGGGAACCGGGCGCCGGCCCGCTCGACGGCGAACGCCCGGGCAGCGGACTGGCCGACAGCGGGACGCCCGTGCTGCCCGCCGTCCCCGCCGGCTCGGTCGAGCCGATGGCAGCTGACAGCCCGCCGCCCGTCGGCGACGACGATGGGCGCCTGATCACCCAGGCCCTGCTGGACTACGCGCGCCAGACCTACCTGGACAGCTCACAGCAGACCTTCGGGTACGTGCCCACCGAGGACCGGGTGGAGGACGCCCTCGAGGCCTTCCAGCAGGAGTGCCTGCAACTGCCCCGACTGATCGCCGGGCGCCACTTCCAGGCCCGGGCCGACGACCGGGAGCGCGCCCGCTCCATCGACGAGGCGCTCCAGGCCGCCGACGGGGTGGCCCTGCTGCAACTGGTCCAGGCGGGCGACTACGAACTCACCGACCAGTCGGCCGCAGCCCTGGTGGACCGCATCGTCCCCGGCCGGGGAGGCGGCGCGGTCCTGAGCGCGTCGGCCTTCGACGGTGACGCGAGCCCCGAGTTGGTGCCCGGCACCACGATCCAGTTCGGGCCGGGCGTGCACCACTTCGACATGGACAAGCTGCGCCTGCTCGACGAGTTCCCCACCGACATCACCTTCGCGGGTGCCGGCATGGACACCACGCTGGTGAGCATGTCCGACATGGTCGTGGGCGGCGACGTCGAGCGCCTGACCCTGCGCGACATGACCATCGACTGCGAGAACGACGGGCTGTTCGACCTGCGCAGCGGCAAGCTCGTGCTCGACGTGTTGCGCACGCGCCTCGTGCGCTTCGACGCCGGCCATGGCGGAGCGGTACTGTTCTCCGCGCGGTCGGGCGCCATGGTGCGCGTGGCGCACTCCGAGATCCTGGGCGGCTTCGGCAAGTCGCCCGGCAACGGGCGCCTGTTCCGCTCCGGTCCGCTGCTGACGCACATCATCGATTCGCGCCTGGAGCTGCTCGACCCGACCTTCACCGAGGTCAGCCACGGCGTCTTCGAACGCTGCACGATCGACCGGATCACCCCGAACGATCTCGCCGACGTGGACCGCATGGAGCTGGTGAGCTGCCTCGTCGGCCCGCCGCTGACCGAGACCGTGACCGAGGTGCGCGACCTCGCCGAGCTGTTCCCGGAACTCGATTGATGTCGCAGCCCTGACCCGTGCCCTGGCGCATGGGTCGCGCCCTGCCGTTGGGGTATTCTGGCCGGCATGACCGCCGACGAGAGCACGAGGGGCAGCCCGCAGGGCAGCAACCCGCAGGGCAGCAACCCGCAGCGGACCTGCCACGGCAGCGCCGCCCTGCCCCGCCCGTGCCCCTCGCGTGGACGATGAGTTGACGCTGCCCGACGCGAGCCGGCCGGACACCGGCGCGAAGGCACCCGATGCAGGCGTGCCCGGGCCAAGCGTGCCCGATGCAGGCGCGCCCAGCCCCGCCATACCCAGCCCCGCCGTGCCGAGCCCCGCCGTGCCCGACGCAGACGTGCCCCCGGCCGGCGCCGTGCACGTCGCCCCCGTGGCGGTGGCGCCGGGTCTCGAACCGGGGACGGCAGCCGGCCCGGGCGACGGCCCGCAGCGCCTGCACCCGAACATCCGCAAGGCCTGGGTGCTCAGCTCGCTGATCATGAGCGTGATCATCGTGGGCGGCATCGGCTTCGCCGACCTGGCCTGGCTGTCGCGCAAGGTCGACGCCTATCCCCTGCCGGGCGGCGTGCTCACCGGCGCCGTGGGCTTGCTGATGGCCTGGATCACCTTCGGCATGCCGCGCCTCTGGTACCGGCACTGGAGTTACGACGTGCGCGAGCACGACGTGCTCATCTGCCAGGGCGTCATGTGGCAGTCGCACAAGTCGGTGCCGCGCCTGCGCATCCAACATGTGGACGTGGAACGGGACCCGCTCGATCGGCTGTTCGGACTGGCCAGCGTCACGCTCTACACCGCCGGCGGCAGCGGGGGCGACGCCGCCATCCCGGGACTCACGCCCGAGGTGGCGGAACACCTGCGCGAAGAGCTGCTGATCCGGGCCGAGCACGGCGCCGCGGGCACACCCAACGCCAGCGCCAACGCCAACGCCAGCGCACACCTGGACGCCGTGATCCCACCGGACGAGTCGTTCGACGGCGCACCATGAGCGAGGCCCCGACTCCCGTCTCCGCCCTGCGCCGCCTGCACCCGGCCACGGTGATCGTGAAGATCCCCACGGTGCTGCGCTCCATGGCGCTGCCGCTGGTGGCCGTGTTCGTGGCGTCGTCCGCCGACGAGACCTCGCGCAACCTGCTCTGGTTCGCGGGCATCGCCGGCGGCACCTCGGTGATCGCCAGCATCTTCCGCTACGTGTTCACGTACTACGGCATCGCCGACGACAAGCTGGTGATCCGCACCGGCATGCTGTTCCGACGCGACCGCACGATCCCCATCGCGCGCATCCAGAACATCGATCTCAAGCGCACACCACTGCACCGCCTGATGGGCGTGACCGAAGTGCGGGTGGAGACCGCCGGCGCCGAGGGCAGCGAGGCCCACCTGTCGGTGGTCGGCGTATCCCAGGCCGAGCTGTTCCGCAGCGACCTGCTCGACCGGGCCGGACGCACGAGCCACAAGCCGGGCGGCCCCGTGCCCCAGGTCCTGCGCAGCTCCAGCCTCGGCGAACTGCTGCTGGCCGGCGCCACCGAGAACCGGGTGGGTGTGATCGTGGCCGGCATCTTCGGCCTGCTCGAGTTCGCGGGCGACGCGGCCGAGGAGCGCGTCAAGCAGACCGCCAAGGAACTCGCCCACGAGTTGCCGGGCATCGACTGGGCCAACCAGATCGTGGTGGCCGTGGCGGTGGCCCTCGCGTTCCTGCTGGCCGGTTGGCTCGTGTCGATCACGCTCACGCTGATCCGCTACCACGGTTTCACGCTCAGTCGGCTGGGGGACGAACTGCGCTGCGCGTACGGGCTGCTCACGCGCCATGAGGCCGTCGTGCCGCTGGTGCGCTTGCAGGTCCTGCGGCTCGAGTCGAACGTGCTGCACCGCCTGGCCGGCTTGAACTCGGTCACGGCCGACACGGCCGGCGCCGCCGACGAGAACACCGCCGGCGGCGCGGTCACGCTCAGTCCGCTCATGCCCCGCAGCGAGACGGCCGCGTTCAGCCGGGCCGTGTTGCCCCACCTGCGTCTCGACGACGTGCCCCTGCAGCCGGTCTCGCCGCTCGCCGTGCGCCGCGGCTTCATCCGCTTCTGCCTGCTGGGCACGCTGCTGCTGACACCCCTCGCGTTCGCCCTCGACCCCGCGCCGGCCCTGCTCGCCGGCGCCGCGCCCGTGTTCCTGCTGGCCGCCTACGCCCTGGCCCGCTGGCGCTACTCCGCCCTGCGCTGGCACTGCGACGACGAGTTCCTGTTCGCTCGGGCCGGCATGTGGACCCGGCGCATGTGGATCGTGCCCCAGGAGAAGGTGCAGTCGGTGAGCGTCAGCAGCTCTCCGTTCCAGCGTCGTCTCGGGCTGGCCACGTTGCACGTCGCCACCGCCGGTGCAGGCGAACGCAGCAACGCGGTGGTCGTCGATCTCGAGCAAGGGCTGGCCGAACGGTTGCGCGACAGCCTGTCGCTCACGTCCAACGCCAGCGGGCTGTTGCGGGGCGGCATCTGATGCCGGAGGAGATCCGCGGCAGCCTGCGCGCCCGCTCCATCGACGGCACCCGGGTGTGGGTCGACTGGCAACTCGACGACGAGTGGGCCGCCGGACTCTGGCGCACGATCGCCGCCAACGACCACGACGACTTCCTGCACCCCGAGCTGCCCGGCGGTGGCAGCGCCGTGGTCAAGATCTACCGCAGGCGCCCCAAGCACGGTCTGCTGCGACGGCTGCGTGCGGGACGCGCCGAGCGCGAGGGCAACGGCTACGTGGCCTTCAACCGCCGCAGCGTGCCCACGGTCAAGCTGCTCATGTTCGGCGAGGCGCGCCGGGCCGGCCTGCACGAATGGGGTGCCGTCGTCACCCGGCGCGAGGACGTCCCCACCGTGGCCGAGGCCTTCGCCGCCGACGGCGACGTGGAACGACTGCGCGCCACGGCCCAACTGCTGGCCGGCATCCACGCGGCGGGCCTGACCCACGGCGACGCACTCACGCGCAACTTCCTCGCCGCCAGCCCCCGCCCGATCGCCTTCGACCTCGCCTCGTGGGGCTGGCGCAAGCGCTCGGCACGCACCGAGGACATGGTGCGCTTCCTGGGCTCGATCACCGCGAGCGCGGGACGGGACGTGGCAGCCGACGTGCTGGCCCACTACCGCGGCTGGGCCGCCGACCTGCCCGACGCCGACGACGAACTGCTCGACGCCGCGGAGCGCTACGCCGCGACCAAGGCGGCCCGGCGGTAGGGCCACCCGCCCCCGACGTCAGACGCCGAGCAGCGCGGCCAGTGCGGCCATGTCGGGCACGCGGTAGTGCGGTTCGCCTTGCACCGGGCGCGTGGCGCCGCTGCCGCGACGTTCCACCAGCACCGTGGTGAGGCCGAAGGCGCGGCCGGGGACGACGTCGTGGAACACGCTCTGGCCCGCGTGCAGCCAGCGGGCGCGGGGCACGGCGAGGCGCCGCTCGGCCTGTTCGAAGACCGCGAGGGCCGGCTTGTAGGCCCGGGCCGAGGCGGCCGTCACGATCCAGGTGAAGTGGTCGCCGAGGCGCCCGTGGCTGTGGGCGAACAGGTCGTCGTCGATGTTCGAGACGATGCCCAGGCGCACGTGCCGTGCGAGCCGCGTGAGGGCGTCGACCGTGTCCGGGAAGGCCGGCCAGTTCGCCAGTGACTCGCCCAGGGCGTCCCGCTCCGACGAGCTCGGCGTGAAGCCCAGCACGCGCCCCAGCTCGTCCATCACGCCGGCGAGCACCGTGCGGTAGGAGCGGTACTCCCCCGCTTGCAGCGCGGACTCGGCGGCGCCGTAGTGCCGCAGCAACTCGTCGCGGCCGCAGTCGATGCCGTGCCGCTCCAGCACCGGTTCCAGGGCACCCAGGATGCCGCTCTCCCAGTCGATCAGCGTGCCGTAACAGTCGAAGGTGAGCGCGTCGAAGGCGTCGGGGTCGAGGGTCGTGGTCATCGGGGCGAGTCCGCCGTGCTCTCGGCAAACCGTCGCTGTGGGTGTTGGCGGCGCGCTCTCATGGGGCCGTGAGATCGTCGAACAGGCCGCGCTGCCCCGAGGGTCTGCGGAAGGTGGGCGGACCCGTGATCTCGTCCTGCGAGGGCACCAGGCCGAGCCGACGACAGTGGGCGGCGAAGACCGCGGCCACGGCGTCCCAGCGGGGCCCGGCACCCTCCATGCGCCGGCCGATGCGACTCTCGTTGAGTCGCCCGCCGCGCACGTCGCGCACGGCGGACAGGATCTTCTCGGCGCGCAACGGCAGCGCTTCCCGCACGCGCTCCAGGAACACGTCGCGCACCTCGCCCGACAGCCGCAGGCAGTTGGTGAAGGCGCGCCGCGCTCCCGCCGCCGCCGCCCGCTCCAACACCTCGGGCAGCTCCGAGTCGTTGAGCCCGGGGATCACCGGCGCCACGGCGACCCCGGTGGGCACCCCGGCGTCCGCCAGGATGCGCAGCGCCTCCAGTCGCGCGGAGGGCGCGCTCGCGGTGGGCTCGATCAGCGCGGCCATGCGGTCGTCCGCGAAGGGCACGCTCATGAACACCTCGACCCGGGTCACCCGGGCCAGCTCGGCCAGCAGGTCCACGTCCCGCCGCACCAGCGCCCCCTTGGTGATCACGTTGACGGGGTTGCGGTAGGCGAGGGCCACCTCGAGACACCGGCGGGTCAGCTCGTAGCTGGCCTCCAGCGGCTGGTAGCAATCCGTGACGCCCGAGAAGGTGATCGGGTCGCCCTTCCAGCTCGGCTTGTCGAAGTGCTTGCGCAGCAGCTCGGCGGCGTTGGTCTTGACCACGATGCGCCGATCGAAGTCGGTGCCCGCGCCCCAGCCCAGGTACTGGTGCGTGGTGCGCGCGTAGCAGTAGGCGCACGCGTGGTAGCAGCCCCGGTACGGGTTGACGCTCCAGCGGAAGGGGACGTCCTCGCTCTCGTTGGCGGACACGATCGAGCGCGCGTCCTCGGCGTACACCACCAGCTCCGCCGGCGGCGGTTCGCCGAGAAACTCCACCTGGCTGCCGAGCCAGGGGTTGGGCGGGTTGCTGACGGGACGGGGCACGACGACCAGCCTAGCGCGGCCGCCCATCGGCTACGATGGCGGGTCGCGCGGCGGTGCTGGCCGACGCGAGAACCCGGTTCCCGAAGGAGCGTTTCCCATGGCGCGTGTCTGTGTCCTGCTGGCCGAGGGCTTCGAAGAGATCGAAGCGGTGACCCTGATCGACGTGCTGCGCCGCGCCGAGGTGGACGTGGTCACGCTCGGCGTCTCGAGCACCGACGTGACCGGTGCCCACGGCATCCCCATGACCGCCGACAACCTGCTGGCCGACGCCGGCGACGAGAGCTGGGACATGGTCATCCTGCCCGGCGGCATGCCCGGCTCGGCCCACCTGCGCGACGACCCCGCCGTGCAGGCCCTGGTGACGCGGCAGCACGCGCGCGGCGGCCGGCTGGCCGCGATCTGCGCCGCGCCCATGGCCCTGGCCCAGGCGGGCGTGCTGGCCGGCAAGAAGGCCACCTCGTACCCGGGCTTCGAGGACAAGCTGCCCGGCGCCGACTACCAGCAACAGGCGGTGGTGGTCGACGGCACGGTGTTCACCAGCCGCGGCCCGGGGACGTCGCTGCCCTTCGCCCTGCGGCTCGTGGCCGAACTCGTCGACCAGGCCACCGCCGACGGCCTGGCCGAGGGCATGCTCGTCTCGGCAAGCTGACGCCGTTCAGGCGAAGGTCACGCTGTGGATCGGCGGCAGGTGGTGTGACACCGGGTGCCATTGGTCGCCCTGGTCCTCGCTGACCCACAGCGAACCCGTGGTCGTGCCGAAGACCAGGCGCTCACCGTCTCCATCGACATCGAGCGCGTGGCGGAAGGTGAGGTCGTAGGCGTGTTGCTGGGGCAGCCCCTCGCGCAGCACCTCGAAGCTCTTGCCGCCGTCCCGGGTGCGCGTGACCACCACCTGGCCGTCGACCGGGTAGCGCGCCTCGTCCTTGATCGCCGGCACGAACCAGGCCGTGTCGGGATCGTTCGGGTGCACCGCCACCGCGAAGCCGAAGCTCGACGGTTGGGCGCTCTCGATCTCGGTCCACTGCTCGCAACCGTTGGTGGTGCGGAAGATGCCGTTGTGGTGCTGAGCCCAGAGAACGTCCGGGGCGCTGCGACACTGCACCACGCAGTGCGGATCCTGGATCACCGGGTCGAACGCCTGCTCGGGGGGCATGTACGCGGCGCGCATGCCGTCGGCGCGACAGTCCCAGGTCTCGCCCCGATCGCGGGTGACCCACACGCCGCCGCAGGAGATGCCCAGGGCCACGTGTTTGCTGTCCCGCGGGTCCACGCAGATCGAGTGGATGCCCGGCATGTCGGCGCCGCCGCCGAACCACTGCTTGCGCCGGGGCTCGTTCCACAGGCTCTCGACCAGCGTCCAGTTGTCGCCGCGGTCGTTGCTGCGGAACAACCCGCCGGGGATCGTGCCGCACCACAGGGCTCCCGGTTCGTCGTCGCCGCCCGCCGCGAAGGCCCAGATCTTCTCGCAGTTCCAGGGCACCTCCTTGCCGGCGGCGTCCCGGTCCTCGAGCCCCTCGGGCTTCTCGGGGTAGGTGGGCTTGCCCACCTCGGTGAAGCTGCCGCCGCCGTCGTCGGAGCGCTGGAACTTCGTGCCGTAGTGGCCCAGGTCCTGGGCGGCGTACAGCGTGCCGTCGCGGGGGTCGACGCTGATCAGGGACAGGTTGTCCCCCAGGAACTCGGTGGCGCTCACCTCCCAGCGCCCCCCACCGCGTCGCTCGATGGTGAACAGGCCCTTGCGGGTGGCTGCGAAGATCCGGTCGCTCATGCTGCTCCTCCTCGGCTGCCCCCCACCCGGTCGGTGACGCGGCCGCCCACATCCATCGGTTTCAGCCGCCCGAGAGCGCCTGCATCACGTACACGTCGGCGTCGCCCCGTACGGCGTCGCTGAGATCTCCGCGGTCGCGGACCTGGGTCCCGCTCACGAACACGTTCACGTGCTTGCGCAGCGCGCCCTGGTCGTCGAGCACGTACGAGCGCAACGGCTCGTTGATCGCGAACACCGCATCGAGCACCTCACGCACCGTCGCGCCCTCCACGTCCGCCGCGGGCACCGACAGGTGCCGCTCCAGATTCGCGGTGAAGGTGACGCGCACCATGCGGCTTCCCCTGTGCGCGAAGCTGCCCGCCTCGCGCCCGAGTGAACCGGGACGTTAGCGGGACATCCGGCGCGAGGTCAACGCCCCGCAGCCCTATGGCCGACCTGCGCGCCCCCCGCCGGTGTCCGATCGCGGGCCGCGGACCCGTGACTCAGCGGATGTAGCCGAGTTCGTGGCGCCGAGTCCAGGGCGCCTCGGACGGCGCACCGACGACAACCTACAGCAGGTTCGACGTCTTGAGCGTGTTGTCGGTGTACGTGTTCCCGAGACCCAGCTCGCTGTCGAAGATGTCGAACTGCTTGCTGCCCTTGATCTTGTTGCCGGTGAAGGTGTTGCCGGTCTCGGTGACCTCGAAGCCGAACTGGTCGGCGCCGCCGACCTTGTTGCCCTCGATGAGATTCCCGCTCGAGCGCACGTCGATGCCGTCGTCGCCGGGCGAGACGACCCGGTTGCCCGTGAGCGTGTTGCCGTCGGAGCCCGCGGACGTGTACAGGCCGTCGTACCAGGGCTTGACCGACTTGCAGGACGTGGCCGTGTGGCCGCCCGCGCCGCGCAGCACGATGGCGTCGTGGCCGACCTGGATGGAGATGCACTTCTCGAGGGTGTTGGCCGAGCCGTAGATGGCGAAGCCCCGGTAGTCAGGCTTGATGGCGCGGCACATGAGGAAGGTGTTGCCGGAGCCGGCGCCGTCCTTGTCCACCTCGAAGCCGTCCTCCCCGGCGCCCTTGACGATCACGCGCTCGAAGAGGTTGCCGTCGCCGTCCACGTCCACGCCATCGTCACCCGGGTCGAGGATGCGCGTGCGGCACACGACCGAGCCGTGCGTCGGCTCCGCGGGGTTGCCGGCCGAGAACGCGACGCCGTCATTGCCGGCGTAGCGGATGAGACACCTGTCGACGGTGACACCCGTGCAGGCGTCGGTGCGAATCCCGTCGGCACCGGTGATCTCGATGCGTGTCTTCTCGACCGTGACGTCGTTGCTCCCGGTGACCCAGATGCCGTAGCCGGACACGGAGTCGATCCGCAGCTTCTCCAGCAGCACGCCGTTGCTGGAGTCCACGGTGACGGCGTCACCGACGATGCTCTCGAAGCGCAGGCGCGAGAGGACGATGCCGCTGGAGTCGACGATCACCGCCGCCACGGACGCGCCGTCGGCACCCAGCGGTGCCGTCAGCACGACCTTGCCCTTGGCGCGCACGGTGAGGTCGTTGCGGCCGTCGATGACGAACGGGTCGTAGCTGCCTTTCGAGATCAGGATCTCGTCCCCGTCCGCCGCCGCAGCGACGGCCCCCTGGATCGAGGCGAAGTCCTGGGGCACCCGCAGGGTGTCGGCGCGGGCCGGGGCGGCGGCGAGGCCGGCCAACAGGGCCAGCAGCGTGAGGGTGAGCGGTCGGCGGGTCATGGCGGTCTCCTGGATCGGCGGCGTCCGGGGCCTTCGTTCCTCGTGCCCCAGGACCTGAATCAGGAAACGCCGGTGTCCGTCTCGCGGAATCGCACGACGCCGCAAACTCGGCCCGCTGCCATCGTCGGGCTCCAGTGACCAGCCCGAGTGGGCGTAGAATCCGTCACCCAAGGGAAGGAGGGACACCCCATGCCGCGCGCCTACCCTTGCCCCGCGTGCGGGCAACTCGTCACGACGTTCATGCAGCCGGGCGAGTCGGCCGGTTGCGAAGCCTGCGGTGCCCAGGGGACCGTCCCCCCGTCGGCCGGTGAACTGGAAGCCGGTTCGGTGCCGCCGCGTCAGCCCGCGCCCGGCGCCGCGCACGTCGCGCAGCCGGACGACGCACTGCCCCGCGGGGCCAACACGCCCCGCCTCAACACCTTCGACAAGCTGTGTGTCATGCCGGCCTTCGCCCTCGGCCTGCTGTTCCTGGTGCTCGGGTTCGTCGGGGCCTTCTGGGGCGCGTCGGCCAACTTCACCCTGCCGCCGGGCCTCGGCGTCCTCCCGGCGTTCATCGGCTGGGGCATCATCCGCTCGGTGATCGTGGCCTGGAAGCGCTCGCGCCGGCTCGACGGCGCGGACCTGGACGCAGTGTTCGACTAGGGAGCCCACCCATGAACGCATGGCAGCGCTTCACCGTGATCGCACTGCTCGCCGTGTCCTCGGCCGGGTGCCACGGCATCATCAGGGAGTCCTACTACTCGATGTCCGCCGAACGCGGCGAGCTCCGGCCTTCGAGTCACTACACGACCTACGCAGGCCCGACGTTCTACGTCGCGTCGGAGCCCGGGGACGTCGTGCTGATCGTCGACGTGCAGGACTACTCGCCGTATCCGGTGGCCGCGGGCCCGCTTCCCTACGTCTGGATCCTCCCTTACTTCCTCTTCTCGTGGATCTGGTACGACCCGCTGCCCGAGCACAGCCTGACCATCAGGTTGACGATCGACGGCGCCGACGGGGAGCAGACACTCGTTCGCCCGGAGCAGATGCGCCTGCGCAGCCACGGCGAGGTGTGGATCCTCCCGGCGCTGGACGAGGAAGCGACGTGGACCGGCTCCGGTTTCGAGCTCCGCTATGACGCACCCGGTGGACTCGGCGAGCAGCTCGAGTTCGACCCCGGCGGCATCTACGTGCAGGGTGAGCGCGCGCTGTTCCCGGTCATCAGCCTCACGCGAGCGGCGGGCTGGAAGGTCTTCCTGGCCGGCTGAAGCGCCCCGTCCGGACACGGTTCGTCGACACGGCGTGAGCCCGCGGCGTCCTTCGCGCCGGTTGCCTTCCTGAGCGTTCCGCACCCGCGCGCATTCCGGTGCGGAGATCGCGGTCCTGGAGGGGCCTGAGGGGCCCCGAGAGTGCACCCGATTGGCGCTTCAGGCCGGGCGCGCCGGCTGCCGAAGAGCCTCGAATACGCCGATCCAGGATCTGGCGACCCCCAGGCGCCAGCATCCCAGGAGAAACCCGTGTCCGAAGCCCAAGAGAACAAGCGCGACCCGAAGCCCAAGCGCAACGCGAAGCCCCGAGCCCTGATTCTCGCGTTGCTCGCCATGGGTCTGGTCCTGGGCGTGGCCGGGGTCGTGACCAAGGGCGACACGTACACGGTGCACGGTTCGAAGAAGATCAAGGGCAAGGCCAAGGTGCTGCGCGTGAAGTCGGGCAAGTCGACGGTGTACCTCGACCTCGACATGCTGCACCTGCCGCCGAACATCAAGAGCAGCGACGTGGCCTACGCGACGCTGTGGCTGTACGTGAGCAGGGTGCGCAAGGAAGGCACGTTCGACCTCGCGCCGGTGCTCGAGCCCTGGAGCGAGAAGACGCTCAGCGGGCAGAACGAACCCCTGATCGGCGCCCCCTTCATCGAGGACATCCCGATCACCAAGGACGACATCCGCGGCGACGTGACGCTGGACGTGACGGAGCTGGTGCGGGACTGGATCAGCGGTGCGCTGCCCAAGCACGGCGTCGCGCTGGTCCCGGACGAAGGCGGCGAGGCCGACTTCATCATCAACAGCAAGGAGCACAAGGGCCCGGGCCACCCGCCGCGGCTCGACGTGATCCTGATGGACGGAACCAGTAGCGGTGTGCCCGGTCCGACAGGACCGGTTGGATTCCCGGGGCCCGCCGGCGCCGTCGGTCCCGCCGGGCCGCAGGGTGCGGACGGCGCGTCAGGCCCGCGTGGGCCGACCGGCACCGAGGGCCCGCTGGGTCCCACGGGTGCGCTGGGTCCCACGGGTGCGCAGGGCCCCGCCGGTACCGAAGGCTCGCCCGGTGTGGCCGGCGCCACGGGTGCCCAGGGACCGCAAGGTGTTCGAGGGCCTACCGGAGCAACGGGACCGCAGGGCGTGCAAGGCGCGGCTGGAGCAACCGGACCCCAGGGCGTGCAAGGCGCGGCCGGAGCAACCGGACCCCAGGGCGTGCCGGGCCTGACAGGCGCGACGGGCGCGCAAGGATCGCAGGGACTCACCGGCGCGACGGGTCCGCAGGGCGCGCAAGGCCCCACCGGAGCAACGGGACCCCAGGGTGTGCAGGGCGTCGCCGGCGCGGCAGGCCCGCAGGGCCCGACCGGTGCCACCGGACCTGCCGGCTCCACGGGACCTGCCGGCTCCACGGGACCTGCGGGTTCCACGGGACCTGCGGGTTCCACGGGAGCCGCTGGCGCGACCGGGCCCGCGGGCGCGAACGGAACCGACGGCGCGACCGGACCCGCGGGTGCGACCGGACCCGCTGGCGCAACCGGCCCCGCTGGTGCGACCGGACCTGCTGGCGCGAACGGAGCCGACGGCGCGACCGGACCCGCGGGAGCGACCGGTCCCGACGGCGCAACCGGCCCGGCGGGCGCCACCGGTCCGACGGGCCTCGCAGGACCCGCGGGTCAAAGCGTTGAAGTCGTCGACGAATCGACGTCGCTCACCACGGCAACCCGGAAACTGACATTCGTAGGTGACGGAGTCGCCGCAACAGAACCCACCTCTGATGAGGTGACCATCACCATCCCGGGCGGAGGGGACTTCACTGACGGCGGCGAGGCCGGCGGAGCCGACAGATCACTGGGCAACACCGACGCCTTCGCTCTGGACCTGGAGACGAGCAATGCGTCGAGGGTTCGCATCGAGCCGAACGGTGATGTCGGAATCGGGACCGCCCCATCCCACTTCTTCGAAATCCGCAGAAAGAACATCGGTCAGTCGAACCACGTCGAGCTCTACGTGGATGACACCACGAACACCGACGAATACAACCTGAACGTCGACACCGCCGACATCGGGAGAGCGGTGCTCACCTTCCAGGACGGCAGCAAGAGGCAGGCCGTCGTCTTCGGGGCAGACGCGAACACGTTGGACAAGACGATCTTCGGGATCTCTGCCAGCAGTGATTCGGGAACGACTTGGGCACCTGCCTTCACGGTGACGCAGGGACGCAAGATCGGTATTGGAAAGCACACTCCCGGAGAGGAGCTGGATGTCGCTGGGAACGCGAATGTCTCCGGGAGCTACAAGGTGGGCGGCAACACGCTCGCCATCGATCACCTCGCCGACGTCGACACGACGACCGGGGCTCCCTCCACGGGCGACCGTTTGGAGTGGGACGGTTCCCATTGGGTGCCGGTCTCCGGGCCGACCGTCGCCGACGCACACGGTCAGAGCCTGATCACGACCACGTCGGGCTCGCACGTGCTCGCGGCCGGCATGACGCTGACTCCCGACGCGGGGACCTATGCCGTGACGTGGACGGCGGGCGGCGTGTCCTCACAGGCGGCCGGCGGAGTCGTCTGGCTCCAGATCTACGCAGGTGGCGTGGCCCAGGGCCCTGAGATGCGCTTCAAGCGCGGCAACGCATCGTCGGACACGGACGGCGGCCTGACCTGCGTCGCGCTGGTCACCGTCAACGGGTCGCAGGCCATCGAGGGACGCTGGCGGCAATCAGGCGGCACGGGAGAGATGGAAGGGCGGAGCCTGATGATCCTCCGCATGACGCCCTAACAGCTCGCTCGCGGCACGGCGCGGTTCCTCAGCACCGAGAGACCAGCGCCCGCCCGGTTGATCACGACGAGTCGAGGCGGGACTCCTCACGGCGGCTGGTTCTCGAGCCTCCATTGGAGCACCTCGATGTTCGCGCGGGTGTGCTGCGTGTCGCGGTGGTCCTCGCCCAGGACCCGGAGCTGGATCTAGAGGATCGCCTGGTACTCCTCCAACGCTCCCTCGACGTCGCCCAGCACCGAGCGCAGGCCGCCGAGGTTCGCCCGGCTCACCAGCGTGCTTCCTCCTGACCGGCCTCCCGGGTGGCCGCTTCGAGGCACGGCTGGTCCTGCGCCCGGCCGGTCTCGAGCCCCGCGTCGTCGCGACGACGGACGTCGACCTCGCCGAGGGCATCGAGACGTCGGTGGAACTCGTGTACCGACCCTGAGTCCGAGCGAGTTCGCCAACCGAGCTGGCCGCGCTCTCTACGGGACACATCGGTGCCCCTGCAGGTCGCACGAGCGCTCGGACACGCACGACGAGTACTCGCACCCATCGCTCAGATAGCCGAGCGCACTGATGCCCGTTCGTTCGCAGGCCCTACAGTGCTCGCGAGCATCCTCGAGTTCGTATCGAAGGCAGAGCAGGTCATTCCGATGACTTGGAAGCCGGCCGAGAAGACCGACAACGACCCTGTCAACCGCCGGGCAGACGCTGTCGGACACGTACCGTCGTAGCAACCTCTCGACTTCGGCGTGATTCGAGCTCGCTACGGCCTCGTCGATTGCCGCCAGGAGGTCTCCGGGTGGGCGAGGACGGACGGAGCCCTCCCGTGGATCGGCGTCGCCTGTGGAGGTGCCACTCTCGCTTCCACAGGCCAGCGCGACGGCCACCAAGAAAGCGCTCCATGTCATCCGCGTAAGAAGACGCCTCGGAGCGGGAGCACGCATGGTGGCGATCTTACCGGGCAAGCGCCGCGAGCGCACACCGATCGTCAGCGCACGCCGATGGTGTCGATCACGGACTGTGCCCCGACGCCTTGCCTGACCCTGACCGCGTAGTTGCCCTCGCTGATCGAGTCATACAACTTCGCCCAGCGCCCCGTGGAGAGTTCGACCTCAATGGGATCGTTCGTGATGAGGCTGGGGGTGCCGCTGAACAGCACGTCCCCGAGACCCACTTCGGCGTACCCGGACACCCACATGCGCCCGTCGTCGGCAGTGTCGAGTGCGCTGAACGTCACAAGCGTGTCGAGCACGAGGGGCTCGTCTTGGGACAAGCTGAAGGTGAAACCCGTCCCGACCGAAGTCTTCTTGAAGGGCAGCGTCGGGGCAACGCGGAACTGCATCGCGACCCCGGCTTGTTTCTCGAGCAGGACGCGCGTCTGGGCGAGGCGCTTCACGAACTTCGCGTGGCTGCGCGCGACCGTACGTTCGATGTCTCGGCGGATCCGCTCGAGTTCCGATCCGAACCCCGAGTAGAACCCGGTGGGGTAGATTCCATTCAACGGAACGCCGTTGGCGAACATGCCCAGCGTCGCGGCCGCCCCCGCACTCACCGCGAGGCTGTGCTCGGTCTTCACGGTCTGAGCGATCGCGGATTGAAGCTGGTCGAGTTGCCCGAGCATGGTGAGCATCTTGTCGACCGAGTAATCCCCCGACTTCACCTCGGCGCGGAATGCGGCCAACTGGATCTGGAACACACCGCCAGCCGTCTTGATGTCGGTCTTGATCTGCTTGACCGCCGCCTTGCCGGCAGTGCGCAACGCCGCGATGGCTTGTTTCTCGGTGATCTGAGCGCTGGCGGACGCGACGGTCACGCCGAGCGCGAGCACGACAAGCGTCGCGGCGCGGGCGAGCCGGCGGCGTCTTGTCACCCCGGAGTGCGTGGGGACGGCGGTGCGAGTCCGGGTCATGAAAGTCTCCTGTCGCATGCGGATGAGGGCCTCGCGAGAGGATAGGCAATACAAAGCCCGCCCTGTTCCCCGCTCCCTCGCGTAGACACCCACCCCACGCAGCCTCACGCCGCGCACTTCACGGAGTCGAAGCGCGCACTCCGTTCGTACCGACCGCGCCGGCGGGGGCGCCGCCGTCCTGGATCCAGGCCTGGAAGTAGATGCGCGTCTCGGGTGGGATGCCGGCGGGCCAGCTCGGCCAGCTCAGGGTGAACTCGTCGTTGGCGCCGACCACGAAGGGGATCGGGTCGAAGCTCACGCCCGGCACGAGGGTGCCTTGCTTGAAGGGCAGGAACCCCGGTGCGCCGAGGTCAAAGAACAGCACACCCGTCTCACCCGTGCGACTGTCGGAGATGGTCAGGGAGCCGGCGCTGCCGGCGGTGAGGTCACCCACGCCTTCAAGCTTGGGCGTCGTGTCGCCTGACAGGCCGAAACCCAGATCGACCCAGCGCGGCAGCACGCCCGAGTAGACGTACGCGCGGCCGCCGTCGGGAGCACCCGTGTCGTCGCTGGGCGCCCCCACGATCACGTCGGCGCGGCCGTCGGCGTCGATGTCGCCCGCGGCGCTGACCCACTGGCCGAAGTTGCTGTTGAAGGCGCCCTGCAGACCGATCAGGACCTCGCCGGTCTGGCCGGAGTAGACCCAGGCGGCGCGGTCGATCCAGGAGCCGACGATCACGTCGTCGAAGCCGTCGGCGTCCACGTCGCCGGCGCCGTCCACGTTGAGCTGGCCCGTGGCCGTGCCGCGGAACTCGTGGAGCAGCGGACCGCCCGCCGTGCCGGAGAAGACGCGCGCGTACACGTCGTCCTCGGAGAACGTGCCGGTCCCGGCGATCACGTCGTCCTTGCCGTCGTTGTTCACGTCGCCGGCGTTGGCGGCGGTGTAGCCCAGGAAGTCGCCGATGTGGTCGCCGGCCCATTCGAGGATCACGCTGGTGTCGTCACCCGAGTAGACCCGCACGCGGCCGGCGTTCGTGCCGTGGTCGTCGCCCACACCGGCGTTCCCGACGTAGGGGATGCCCACCAGGAAGTCCTCCGTGGCGTCGGCGTTCACCAGGCCCATGCCGTCCACGGCGTGACCCATGCCGGCGGGGAAGTCGAATCCGCCGTTGAACCAGTCGATCTCCGCGATCACGCTGCCGTCGGCGCCGGAGTAGATGCGCACGAGGTCGTCGCCCGCGTCCACGAAGCCGTCGGTGCCCGAGCCCACGATGACGTCGGGCACGCCGTCGCCGTCGATGTCCCCCGCGCCGTTGGCGAAGTCACCGAAGTAGCCCCACGGCCCCGAGTCGCCGAAGAAGACCGCGCCCGAGCGGCCCGAGTAGACGGTGAAGGAGTTGCCGCCGCCGACCACGATCTCGTCGTGACCGTCGCCGTTGATGTCGCCCACGCCGGCGGCCGCGCCCTGGAACGTGCCGGGGAAGGCGTGCAGCAGGGACTGGTCCGCGCCCGAGTAGACGTGCGGGCCGATGATCACGTCGGGCACGCCGTCGTTGTCCACGTCGCCAGCGTCGCCCACGGTCTGGCCCAGGCGCTGGAAGTTGACCGTGCCCTCGATGGTGAACAGCTCGGTCTGGGCGGCGGCGGCCGCCGAGCCGACGAGCAGCAGGGCGATCGACAGCCCCCATGCCCGGCCGGTGATCCACTCGCTGCTGCTGCGTGCCGTGTTCCAGACGTCCATGCCCGCTCCCTTGCGACGTTGACTCAGTGCCCCGCTCGACCGCCCTCGTACACGACCGAGGACGCTCTCGTGCTCGACCGAGGCGCCCGCGCGCACGACCGAGGCGCTCTCGGCCCGACCGGGGCGGCCGCCAGCATAGCCTCGCTCCGGGAATTCGGGCCGCCGCGACGATCAGCGCTCGGTGCCGTCCCGTCCATGGGATACAAACGCGCTTCATGGCCGAGCGCGCCACCGCCCCCCACGATCGATCCGAGCCGAGCGCCCGCGACGCGAGCGGGCTGTTCACCTGGGCCGTGCGCGCGGGTTCCCTCGCCCTCGCTTCCGGCCTGCTGCTGCTGTTCGCGGGCGAGCTCGTGCTGGAGCGCATCGTGTTGCCGCTCGTGGCGCGCTTCGCCACCGGCGACGGTGTGGTCGACGCCGACGCCGTGCCGATCCTGCGACGACTGCTCGGCGTGATCCGCACGGCGGCCCTGGTCGGCGGCGTGGGCGCGCTGGCCTACGCCTGGCTCGGCCGTCGCGTGCCGACCTGGCTCGGCCCGGACGGAGACACGGCCGGCGACGCGACCGGCGACACCTGCGCCGCGCCCCTGGTCAACCCGGCGCCCTCGGGCATGGAGCGGCTGCTGGTCGTGACCTCCGTGCTGCTGTTCACGAGCCTGTGCGTGCCGCACCTCGACCGGGGTATGTCGTACGACGAGATCTTCACCACGGTCAACTTCGTGCAGGCCGACTCGCTGTGGGGCACGCTCTCGGGCTACGTGGTGTTCAACAACCACGTGGCGTACTCGGTCGTGGCGCGTTTCTCCGGCATCGCGCTGGGGGAAGCCGAGTGGGCCCTGCGCCTGCCGGCGCTGCTGCTCGGGGCCGCGGCGGTGTGGGCCACCTGGCGCCTGGTGCGCGTGCTGCGCGGCCCCCAGACGGCGGGGCTGGTGTGCCTGCTGCTGGCGCTGTCGCCCATGGCCGTGGCCTGGAGTTCGTCGGCGCGGGGTTACAGCGGGCTGCTCCTGTGCGCCGTGCTGTCCACCGGCCTCTACCGCCGCGCGCTGCTCCTGCCCTGCCGACGGACACGCTGGATGTGGATCGCCACCGGGTCCCTGGGCGCGTGGTTCCACCTGTACATGGTGTTCGTGATCGCCGCACAGTTGCTGCACCTGCTCACCTGCGCGGCGGGACGTGACGGCGGCGCCCCCATCGCCCACGCCTTCGCGGGGTCGCGCAAACTCACGGCCCGCGCCTTCCTCGGCGTGTGGACCGCGGCGCCCGTCCTGCTCGGCGTGACCCTGCTGCTCTACGCGCCGGTCGCGCCCAAGCTGCTGCTGGCCATCGCCGATCGCCCGCCGGGCCCCTTCCGTCCGAGCTTCCCCCTGGACGCCTTTGCCGCCCTCTCCGGACTGCTGCCGCCGCTGACCCCGGACACACCGGTCCTCACGAGCAGCGCCGCGTGGTTGCTGGTGCCCGTCGCGCTGCTGGCCCTCGCGGGCTGGGCTCGCCTGCACAAGGCCAGTCGCGAGACCGCGCGCCTGGCGCTGCTCAGCGCCGGGTTGCCGCTGCTCACCGTGTGGCTGGCGTCACCCTACGATCTCTATCCGCGCTTCCTGCTGTTCCTGCTGCCCTTCCACCTGCTGCTCGTGGCGGAGGGTCTGCAGGCCCTGGGCGACGGCGTCCAACGCGTCAACACGCGCACCGTCAGCCTGCTCGTGGTGCTGATCGCCAGCGCCGCCCTCGCCTTCACCTGGCGGCACACGATCCGGCACGACGTCCCCGAGGAGGGCATCCGCGACGCAGCACTCGCCATGCAGGCCGACCTCGGCGACGACGTGCTGCTGTGCGCCATCGGCGGCGGCGCCGAACTGTTCCGCTACTACGTCGACGGCGACGTGCTGGTGCCCGAGACCCTGGACGACTTCAACCAGGCCGCCGCCGGCGCGACGCAGATCCGCTGCGCCTGGCGCAGGACACCGTGGGAACCCGCAGCGCACACCGCCATCGCCCAGCGCCTGATGCGCGACGGCGACACCCGACGCTTCGGCAACGTGACGCTGATCACCGCCCCGCGTTAGCAATCGCCGCGTTGCCTCTCGGCGCCGACACCTCCCGGTGCCCGTGCCGGCAGCAGCCCACCGCCGTCGACCACCGCACCGCTTCAGCCTGCGCGCGATCCGCGCGCACCGCCAACACGTGGCGCGCCGTCTCGAGTTCCTCGTCGGGATCAGAAGGCTGGAACCAGGTCCCGCCGCAGAGCAGGCAGACCATGCCTCGTGCTCCAGGCCCGGTCCTCGCTCGCGCTCGCTCAGCCACCTCCTCCCCCACACCTTCCCAACCCGGCACGACTTCATCGCAGGAGCCCATGGCGTCACGCTACTCGAATCGGAACTTGCGTGCGGCGAGGGCGCCGGCGGCCAGCGCCGTGCCGGCCAAGAGCGAGACGTGCATGACGACGCTGCTCGGGCCGTCGCCGAAGTTCACCAGCCGGTGCAGGGCGTCCATGGTCCAGCCGGTGGGGATGCACATGGCGAACGACTGCATCCAGCGCGGGGTGATTTCGATCGGCCACCAGCAGCCACCGAGGGCGGCCAGCGCCATGGTGGAGATGACGGCGATGGCCACCGCCTGGCCCTCGGTCTTGGTGGCCGAGCCCAGCAGGATCCCCAGGGACGCGCACAACGCCGCCCACGACACAAGCACCACGACCAGCGCGAAGAAGGCGCTGCCGCTGCCCCAGTCGACCCCGAACATGAAGTAGCCCACCACCATGGCGAACGCGAGCTGCACGAGCCCCAGCACCATGCGACCGCCCCACTTGCCCAGCACGACGGAACCGCGGCCGATGGGCGCCGACGCGAGCCGGCGCAGCAGTCCCTGCTTGCGTTCGATCATCAGCGTGATCGCGCCCGTGGTGAGCATCAGCATCATGGTGAACATCACCATCGTGCCGGGCACCGCCTGCTGGAAGCCCTGCGGGATGACATCCAGGCGACCGGCCGGACGCACGTCCAGCGTGACGTTGCGCGGCAGGACGTCGAGGGCGGCCAGTGACTCCGCGGTGAGGTCCTGTCCCTGCTCGCGCGCGATGATCAGGTCCGCCAGCAGGGTGTACACCGCGAGGGACATGCGCAGTTCGTCGAGGTCGGCGTAGTCTCCCGCGCCGCGCCGATCGAAGCGGACCTTGACCGGCTCACCCGCCTGCACCGAGGCGGTGAAGCCGGCCGGCAGCGCGAGCCGCCGCCGGTAGCGCGGGAGCATCTCGGGCTCCACGTCGGTGCGCACGTCGAGCCCTTCGTCGCTCAGGCGCCGCATCAAGCGGTCGGCCAGGAAGCCCGCGTCCGGCGGCACGTCGACGGCGATGGCCGGCTTGGTCGGCTGACTGCCGTCGTTCGAGCCGCCGGTGATCGTGCCGATGAAGTAGAAGAACGCGATGGGCATCACGAACGTCCACAGCAGCGTCTCGCGCTCGCGCAGCATGTACTGCACGTCCTTCCTGGCGAGGAACCAGGCGGTGCTCAGCCCCTCCTTCCAGCGGCCCGTGCCCATCACGCGCCCCCCAGGGCGAAGCCGCGCCGCATGCGCCGTGCACTCAAGACGAACAACACGGCGCCCACGGCGAGCATGAGCGCGAGGCCGGACGCCATGGCGCCCGACTCCATGGTCCCCGACAACAACGAGCGCATGCCCGTCAGCGCCCAGCCGTTGGGCGTGTGGCGACCGACCTCCGCCATCCACCCGGGCATCTGCTCGAAGGGGAAGAAGCTGCCGCCCATGAACATCAGCGGGAACAACACCATGTTGGTGAGCATGCTGGCGCCGCGACGGGTCGAGCCGAACATCTGCAGCAGCACGAACATGGCCATCAGGCCCGCGCCCGCCACCGAGGCCCAGAGCAGCGCCAGCGGGATCCTCACCGGATCGATGTCGAACAGCAGCACGCCCGCCGACATACCCAACAGGGTGACTCCGCCGGCGAACACGCCACCCGCCAGGAGCTTGCCCCCCAGCAAGGTCGCCGTGCCGCGGGGTGAACTCACCACGCGCCGCAGGGTGCCCTGCTCGCGCTCCTTCCAGATGTCCTCGCTCATGCCCTGGGCCACGAACAGCAGCGCCATGAACAGCAGCCCCGGGAACAACACCGTGCCGAAGTCGAAGCCGCCGCCCTCGGTGGACTCGACGGTGGTCTCCAGCTCCACCAGGGGCGGGTCGAGCACCTCGACCACCCGCGTGACCACGTCGTTGATCTCCACGCTCATGGCCGCCACGGTCAGGCTCGGGAACGTGCGCGCGCCCTCCTCCGGCCCGTCGGCCATGGTGCGCAACGTGTCGCCCATGAGCTGCTGCACGTAGAACGTGCCGCGCACCAGGATCTCGAGCATGTTCTCGATCATCGGGGGCACGATGCTCTGGCTCGGGTTGGTGACCAGCTCGAGCGTGGTGGGCTCGTCGCGGAATACGGCCTCGCCGAAGCCGGCCGGGATCATCAGCAGCACCGAGGCGTCGCCGTCGTCCATGCGCTCCAGGCCCACGTCCCGGGTGACCGACTCCACCAGGAACATGTCGGTGGCCTGGCTCAGGGCGCCGCCGAGGAACTCGCTCACGAAGGTCTCGTCCTCGTCGGCCACCAGCACGAGCGCCCGCGGACCGTCGCCGCCACCGATGGCGAGCGACATCAGGCCGGCCACGAGCAGCGGGATGCCGCACCAGACCACCAGCGTGAGCGGATCGCGCAGCTGCCGCCGCACGTCCTTCAGGGCGCACTGCCATGCGAAGCCCATGCCTTACTCCCGCAGCTCGCGCCCGGTGAGCTTGATGAACAGCGTCTCCAGGCTCGGACGTGTCAGCGTGGTCTCGCGCACCTCGCCACCGGCGGCCGCCAGCGCGCCGAGCACGACCGAGAGCTTGTGCGAGGCGTCGCCCAGCGACAGCGTCAGGCCGTCCGCCTCGAGCTGCATCAGTTCCACGCCGTCGATCTGTTCGAGAGCGCCGCGGGCGGTGCTCGCGTCGAAGCTCCCGGCCAGGCGCAGCAGGTCGCGCTGGCCGGTCTGGGCGCGCAGCTCCTCGAGGGTGCCCTGGGCGATGAGCCGACCGTGGTCCATGATCGCCAGGCGATCACACAGGCCCTCGGCCTCGTCCATGTAGTGCGTGGTGTAGAGCACGCAGGTGCCGGCGTCGGCCTGGCCGCGCACCAGGTCCAGCAGCCGCACGCGACTCTGGGGGTCGACGCCCACCGTCGGTTCGTCGAGCAGCAACACGGCCGGTCGGTGCACGATGCCGCAGGCGAAGTTGAGCCGGCGCTTCATGCCGCCGCTGTACTCCTTGAGCGGATCCGACGCGCGATCGGCGAGCCCCACCAGCTCCAGCACCTCGTCGACGCGACGCCCCAGGTCGGGGCCGGTCAGGCCGTAGCAGCGTCCCCAGAAGGCGAGGTTCTCCCGGGCCGAGAGTTCCTCGTAGACGGCGAGTTCCTGGGGCACCACGCCGAGGCCGGCGCGCGCGGCGGGCCCGGCGCTCACGTCGTGGCCGCCCACGCGCACGGCCCCCGACGTGGGCGGCAACAAGCTGCTGATGCAGCCGATGGTGGTGGACTTGCCCGCCCCGTTGGGACCGAGCAGGCCGAAGATCGAGCCGTCGCCGGCCGCGAAACTCACATCGTCGACGGCGACGAGCGAGCCGTACTCCTTGCGCAGGTTCTCGACTTCGATCACGTCGCGCCACTCCCCGGGACCTGAGAGCGCCCACTCTACCGGGCCGGACTCCCACCGAGTAGGATCGCCACCCGCGCGTCATCCGGCCCGGCCCCGTTCGGGCGCGCCGGACCCGTGCGCTGGTCCCATGGGAGTGCGCATGTTCATCGGCAAGGTGGTCGGAACCGTCGTGGCGTCGATCAAGGACGAGAAGGTCGTGAGCCTCAAGCTCCAGATCGTGCAGGAGCTCGACGAACACAACGCGCCGCGCAACAAGTACGTCGTGGCGGCCGACACGATCGGCGCGGGCCAGGGCGACCTGGTGCTGTTCGCCCAGGGCAGCAGCGCGCGCCAGACCACGCTCACCGACGGCCGCCCGATCGACGCGGCGATCTTCGCCGTGATCGACTCCTGGGACGTGGACGGCAAGCTCGTCTACCAGAAGGAAGGGCTCGAGGCGATCGGCGTGGAACCGGCCGAGGTCTGAATCCCCGTGACCTGAGACCAGGCCTCTGATCCGAACCGGGCCCTTCGAACCCACAACCCCCTCGACCCCACGAACCAGCGGAGCCGCAGTCAGGTGTACCTCGGACGCGTCATCGGTCGCGTGGTGACCACACAACGTCTCACCGGACTGCACGGCGTGCCGTTGCAGATCGTGCAGCCCCTCGACGACCGCGGTGACAACGCGGGCGACGCGGTGGTGGCCTGCGACACGGTGCACTCCGGCCCGGGCGACATCGTGCACGTGTGCGACGGCAAGGAGGCGACCATGGCCCTGGCCGAACCGTTCGTGCCCATCGACGCCACGATCGTGGGCCACGTGGAGCAGTTCCGTCACGACGGGCCGGGCCCGCAGGTCGAAGGGCAGGAGCTGCGGTGAAGATCGCCCGCGTCGTCGGCACGATCGTCGCCCCGGTGCACCACCCGGCATACGACGGCCAGAAGCTCCTGGCCGTGCGCCCCGTCGACCCCGACGGCAGCGACAGCAACGACCGCATGTTCGTGGCCGTCGACCGGGCCCAGGCCGGCGTGGGCGACCGGGTGCTGTTGCTGGCCGAGGGCAGCTCGGTGCGCGACCTGCTGGGCGGCGCGTCGCTGCCGGTGCGCTGCGCGGTGGTCGCGGTGCTCGACGAAGTGGAGCACGAGGGTCGGCGCACCTGGCCGGAAGCGGACGCCTGAGCCCCCGCTCTGTGGCGCCGCACACGTCCGCGGCCCCGCATCGCCGCGGGGACTGCGGCGCCCACCGCCCACGGGCGACACGAGGCGGCGCAAACAGCGCTCTTGATCGTCACCCAAGCTGGGCGCCCCGCTAACCGCTGACGACCCGATCGCCCGTCGCTCCCGGAGCAGAGCATGTCACCCACCGCACCGCGTTCGTTCCCCGTCCTGTCCGCGCCTTCGCTGGCCCTCGCCGCGATCGCCACTCTCTGCGCCGGCCCTCGGGCACAAGAGCAGAACTGGTTCCCGGGCGGCCGTGCCGCCGACGTGAAGCAACCGGCGGTCCTGGTCGGGGGCAGCGGTCCCGCCGTGGGCGACTTCGACGGTGACGGCCTGACGGACGTCGTCGGTGCGTTCATCCTCGACGGGACGACGCACCTGGAGCTGCTGCTGCAGCGCGGTGACCTGCTGGCCGACGTGCGCGAGTTCCCGCTGGCCGACGGGGCCGGCGGCGTGCGCGCCGCCGACGTCGACCTGGACGGGAACCTCGACCTGGTCGTACTGCACGCACCAGCCGACGGTTCCGGTACCACCCTGCGGTCGCACCTGGGCGCCGGCGACGGCACCTTCGCCGCCCCGATCGCCACGCCCATCGGCCCCTTCGACGCCACCGGCGATCGCGCGTTCCAATTGGGCGATGCGGACGGTGATGGATTCACCGACGCATGGCTGACCTTCTTCGGCACCGTCGACAGCCCCGGGTTGGCCGTGGCCCGGGGCCTGGGCAACGGGAGCTTCGAGCTGCCGGTGATCGAGCCCTTCGCGCAAGAGCCGATCGGCGCCTTGATCACGATCGAGCTCGGGGACCTGGACAACGACGGGGACAGCGATGCGCTGCTGACTCCCACCGGCGCCGATGCCGGAAGCGCCTACACCGTCTTCGCCGAGACAACTCCCGGTGGGACGCTGACGCTCACGCGCTCGGAGTTCGGCGTGGTGCCGCCGGGCCAGAACCTCCCGCTCCAACACGCCGCCCTGGGCGACATCGACGACGACGGCGACCTCGATGCGCTCATCGCGGTGCGCTTCGGACTCGCCACGCCGGGCAGCTACCGCGTGTTCTGGGGCGACGGGAGCGGACAGTTCAGCGCCGGCCCGTCGTACGAATACCCGCCCGCGTCGTACGAGGACACGCTCTTCGAGTGGTCCTACGACATCCAGTTGGGCGACGTCGACGACGACGGCCTGCTCGACATCGTGTCCCTGCGCGGCCTCGACGCGCTCGCGGCGGTGGACATCGCCGTCGCCCTGGGCGACGGAAGCGGTGCGTTCCAGGAGGTGGCGCGCCAGCGCGTCGGCCCGTCGCAGGTCGCGCTGGCCGACCTGAGCGGCGACGGCCAGCTCGACGCCGCCACCGGCGCGCCCCTGCGGACCTGGCTCGGTCGCGGCGCGGAGGGTTTCCTGAGCGGGCGCGAGATGCGCCCCAGTGAACTGGTCGGTGACCTGGCTCCGGCCAGCGGCGCGGAACTGCTCGACGAGAGCGTCGTGTTCGATGCCGACGCCGATGGCCTGCAGGACCTGGCGTTCCCGATCGTGAACGCGATTCCGGGCAGCAGCGTTGCCCTGGCCCGCGGTCTCCCGGGAGGCGGGTTCGAGCCCGCGGAGATCGTGGTCACGACGCCCATCTTGCTGCCCGGGCTCCAGGTGGCCGACGTCGACGGGGACGGCGTGCACGACCTGCTCAGCGACAACAGCGGCGACAGCGCCCCCCTGCGGCTCTCCGTGGCCCGGGGAACGGGCGACGGCGCCTTCGAGGCGTCCGTCATCAGCAGCTTCCCGATCGATGCGACCACGGTGTTCGGCGTCCAGGCGGGCGAGTTCACGGGCGACGGGCTGGACGATGTGATCGTCGGCGTGGGCGCTGCGGTGCCATCGATCGCGCCGCGCCTCTTCGCCGGTGACGGACTGGGCGGCTTCTCGCCCGTCGACTTGTTGGCCGACGACGGCCTGCCGCTGCTGGGCACCCTCTCGCGCGCCGTGCTCGACGCCGACGGCAACGGCGTCGACGACGTCGCCATGGCCATCAACGACGATCTGTTCCTGTTGCGGTCCATGGGCGCGGGACGTTTCGGACTCGAACCCATCGCGCTCGGCACGCGGATCCGCGGGATCCGAGCGGCGCGCGTCGACGGCGATGCCCACGTGGACCTGGTCACCCTGGCCGCGCCGACATTCAACACGCGCGCGCTGCACACCTTCCTGGGCGACGGCACAGGTGCTTTCGCCGGGCCGCTGATCAGCTCGATCGCCGACCAGACGCTCAGCGTGCACGTGGCGGACCTCGACCGCGACCAGCGCGTCGACGTCATCGCCCAGCACTCGCTGGCCCGCGACGTGTTCGCCGGCGTGGGCGACGGCACATTCGCCGAAGCCCGACGCTACCCGGGTAACTACGCCACGTCGGCCGGCAACACCGAGCTCGACCTGGACGGCAACGCGTACCCCGACCAGCTCGTGGAGGGACAACGCGGCGTGCTCGTCGTGCCCAACATCGCCAGCCCGTGGCGGGACGCAGGCTTCGCGCTGCCCTCGAGCGGCGACGAGTCCCTGCCGCAACTCGCCGGCTTCGGTCCAGCGCGGGGCGGTGAGATCCTGGGCGCGACCTGGCTCGGGGCCCCGGGCAGCGCGGGCATCCTGTTCGCGGGCGCGCCCGATGGCCTGCTCCCGTTCCACGGCGGCGTGCTCGTGCCCACGCCCGAACTGCTCCTGCCCATCAGCGACCAGGGAACGCAGATCGATCGCCTGCCAGCCGGCTTCCCCGCGGGGATCGAGATCGCGCTCCAGGCGTGGTTCGTCGACGGACTGGGGAGTTTCAGCGCCTCGCGCGCCGTGTCGGTGGAGACGTCGGCACCGTAGATCGGCGCCGTCAACGCCGTCGAGATGCGCCATCGTTGCCGCCGGCGAGCCGCGAGAAGCTCGCCGGCGGCAGCGAAGGCGAGCGTCGGCGAGACGGGGCGCATACAATCGCCGCGTCCCGACCCGTCCCCGTGCAGCAGCCGCGCGCAGCAGTCCCTTGCCGCACGCCCCTTGCCGCACTCCCCGTGCAGGACGCCGCCAGCGCATGGACCCGACCCCCGCCATCGACCCCACGCCGACCGACCTGAGCGCCTGCGCGCCCTCCGCCGTGGACCCGGCGCTCGAAGGCCAGCCGATCGGCGCCACGCCCTGGCAGGCACCGGCCTCACCGCCCCAACGCCACGGCGTGATGACCGAGGCCGCCCACGACGACAAGGCCGCCATCGCCCAGCAGATCTGCGACGTGATGCGGCTCATGTACGGCCAGGAGATCGTGGTCGCCAACGACGGCAACGTGTCCGCGCGACTGCCCAACGGCAACATCCTGATCACGGCGTCGGGCGTGCTGAAGGGCTTCATGACGCCCGACCAGATCATCGAGTGCGATCCGGAGGGCAACGCCCTCGACGGCCGCCGCGTCACCACGGAAGTGAAGATGCACGTGGCGGCCTACAAGGAACGCCCCGACATCCGCTCGGTGGTGCACGGTCACCCGATCTACGCCGTGGCGTTCTCGCTGGCCGGCATCTCGCTGGCCGAGTGCACGATCCCCGAGATCATCGTGACCATGGGCTCGATCCCCACGGCGCCCTACGCGACACCGTCCACCTACGACCTGCCCGACTCCCTGCGCGCCTTCCTGTCCAAGGGCGACGCGGTGATCATGGAGCGGCACGGCGTGGTCACCGTGGGCAGCGACGTGTTCGACGCGTTCAAGAAGATGGAGATGGTCGAACACACCGCCAAGATCACCCACGCCGCCCGCACGCTCGGAGTGGTGCGGCCGATCGCTCCGGACGGCGTGAAAGCCCTGCTCGACACCCGCAAGCAACTCGGCATCTACACCAAGAACAACCTGTGCGACGGCTGCGGCGCCCGCGAGGTGTGCGCCGCCCCGGTCTACCCGGACTGACCCCGTGCCCTGCGGCCCCGGCATGGTGCACCGCGACGGCGGCCCCGCCGAACCGCGCGGACGGTCGCTCGGGGAGTGTGTCGTGATCGGGCTCCTGGCTGCCCGGGTCCTGATCGGCGCTGTCGGCGTCACCGTGCTGATCGTGGGCGGGTGGCGGCTGCTGCGGGTCTTGGGGGTCTTCTAGACCTGCCCCCTGGCGCTCCCGCCACCGTTTCGTCAGCCACACCCTCCGGTCGGTTCTCGCAGGGCTCTGTAAGATCGGCCTCGACCGGTCCCGCGCCCGTCCGCTGCCCCGCGCAGCACCAAGGGCCGCGCGCAGCACCGCACCCCGCTCCCGCCTCCGCACGGGCCCGCCCATGGCCGACGCCTCGTCGACGCCCCCCGCATCGGGTCCCGAGTTCCCCGCATCGGGTCCCGATCCCTCCGCGCCGAGTCCCGAGTCCCCCGTGACGGGTCACGAGCCTCCCGTGACGGCCGCGCCTGCCCGGGGTTTCTCGGCCTTCCTCGTGGGTCGCCCGGTGACCGTGCTGATGCTGTTCCTCACGCTCGTGGGCACCGGGCTGATGGCCTACCTGCGCATGCCGCTCACGCTGCTGCCGCGCGGGCTGTCGTCGTCGAGCCTGTCGATCTCGTTGCCCTACCCCGGCGCCGGGCCGCAGGAGGTGCACGACCAGCTCACGCGCGTGGTGGAGGACGAACTGCGCACGATCCCCGGCATCTCCGAGATCTTCTCGGTCAGCTCGGAGGGCTTCGCGGACATCACGGTGTCGTTCGGCACCGACACCGACATCGACATCGCCTACGGCGAGGTGCGCGACCGCGTCGAACGGGTACGCCCCATGCTGCCGCCGGAGATGGACCGCTACCGCATCCGTCGCTGGAACAGCAACACCGACATGCCCGTGCTGTTCATGGGCGTGCAGTACGACGCCGAGGCCGAGGACCCCTTCGGCCCCATCGAGCGCATCATCGTGCCGCGCCTCGAGGCCGTGGACGGCGTGGCCCAGGTGGGCACCATGGGCGTGGTCGATCAGGTCGTGCGCATCTTCGTCGACATCGAGAAGGTGCGCGGCTACGGCATCGACCTGGGCAGCGTGATCCGCAAGCTCCAGCAGGACAACTTCACCCTGCCGGCCGGCCAGATCGACGACGGCGGCCGCAGCTTCTCGCTGCGCATCGACGCCCGCTTCCACAGCGTCCACGAGTTGAACGAGTACCCCATCGGCGGCGGTCGCGTGCTGGCCGACATCGCCGACGTCGTCCTGGGGCGCGCGTACCGCGACAGCGTCTGGCGCATCAACGGTCGCGAGGCCGTGGGTATGCAGGTCAGCCGCGAGTCGGACGAGAACACGATCGAGGTCTGCACCCGGGCCGAGGAGGCCGTCGCCGCCCTGCAGGAGGACCCGCGCCTCGAGGGCATCAAGATGAACGTCTTCTTCAGCCAGAAGGAGGCGATCCTCAACTCGATCGAGAGCGTGCAGTCGTCGGCGCTCTGGGGCGGACTGTTCGCCATCATCGTGCTGTACTTCTTCCTGCGCGACCTGCGTATGACGCTGATCGCTGCGCTCGCGATCCCGAGTTCGCTGCTCACGGCGCTGATGGTCACCTACTTCGGCGGGCAGACGCTCAACATCATCTCGATGGTCGGCTTCACCCTCGCCATCGGCATGCTGGTGGACAACGCGGTGGTGGTGATCGAGAACATCGCGCGCAAACGGGCGGCAGGTCACTCGCGCTCCGAGGCGGCTGCCCGGGGCGCCGCCGAGGTGGGGCTCGCGGTGCTCACGGCGACGCTCACGTCGGTGGTGGTCTTCCTGCCGCTCGTGTTCATGGACGGCGGGCGCAACGTCCGCATCATGCTGGCCGAGATCGGGCTGCCGATCTCCTACTCCCTGGGCGCGTCCCTGCTCGTCGCGATGGTGTTCATCCCGGCCTTCGCCTCGCGGCTCATGCGGGACCGGGCGCACAAGATCGACTCGCGCGAGATCTCGGGCGGTCTCGTGCGTTCCTACCGCAGCGCCCTGTCGTGGGTGCTGCACCACCGTCTGGCGGCCGTGCTGCTGCTGGTGGTGGTGGTCCGACTGGCCGGCATGGCGGGCGAGCAGGTCCCCCAGAGCAACAGCGAGGGCGGCGACGACGACGCGGTCAGCATGATCGTGGACCTGCCCAACAACTTCACGCTGTCCGATGCCAACGACGTCTTCCGCAAGCTCGAGGAGTTCGCCGAGGAGCACGAGCAGCAGGTCGGCTACGACTTCTACTCGTCGCGCTTCTCGCGGCGCAGCGGCGAGATGGACTTCTACGCTCGCGAGGACCTCGACCAGGAACTGCGCGAGACCATGGCCGACAACCTGCGCGGCCTGGTGAACAGCGAACTCGTGGCTCCGGGTCGCCTGCCCGGCGTGGAGCTCACCATCGGCTGGGAGGCGGCCAACGCCACCGACGACCTGCGCGTGGTGCTCACCGGACCCGACTTCGGCGTGTTGGCCGAACTCGCCGAGGGCCTCAAGCCGCGGCTCGCCGCGCTGACGACCGCCCAGGACGGCGAGCCGGTGCCGCTGTTCGAGAACGTGCGCAGCGACATCGACCGCGGCCTGGACGAGGTGCACATCCTGATCGACCGCGAACGATCGAGCGAGTTGCAGATCGCTCCCGAGTCGGTGCGCGGCATCGTCGCCTGGGGACTGGGTGGCCAACGCCTGCCCGACTTCGAGATCGGCGAGCGGGAGATCCCGGCGCGCATCGAGTACGGGCAGACCGAGGAGGAGAGCCTCAACTTCCTGCGCAACATCTCGGTCTGGCGCGACACCGGCGACTCGGTGCCGCTGGCGTCGGTGGCCGACTTCGAGTTCGACAAGTCGGTGGGCGCGCTCGTGCGCCGCAACAACCGCACGTCCATGGCCGTGACGGCCAAGCCCGTCGTGCAGAACATCGCGCTCGTGTCGGCCGAGGTGGCCGACATGATGACGAACTTCCCGCTGCCGGAAGGCTACAGCTGGGCCGAGGAGGGCGGCAGCCTCGAACTCGAAGAGGACCTGAGCGCCCTGTTCAACACGCTGGGCTTCTCGGTGCTGCTCGTGTACCTGCTGATGTCGATCCTGCTCGAGTCGGCGGTGCTGCCGCTCTCGATCCTGCTCTCGATCCCGCTGGCGCTGATGGGCGTCCAGGTCACGTTGTTCCTGACCAACTCGCGCATGAACGCGATGGTCGCCATCGGCATGATCCTGCTGGCCGGCATCGTGGTGAACAACGCCATCGTGCTGCTCGACAGGGTCCAGCGACTGCGCGCCGAAGGGCGCTCGCGCGACGACTCGCTGCTGACGGGCGGCGCCGAGCGCATGCGGCCGATCCTGATGACGGCGCTGACGACGATCTTCGGGCTGCTGCCCATGGCCGTGCCCGGCTGGTTCCCCGGCTCCAACGGGAACAGCGGTTACGAATCCCTGGCGATCACCGTCGCCGGCGGCCTGGCCTTCTCGACCTTCTTCACCCTGCTCATCGTGCCGCTCTTCTACACCTTCTTCGACGACGTCGGACAGGTGTTCACGCGCCTGCTCCCGCGACGCGCGACCGACGAAGACGAGGGGCCGACCGAACCCGCCCCACCCGAGGGCGGCGCGCGCCCGGTGCCGGTGATGGACAGGCACAACGACTGAGACGTCGGCCGGCCCCCGTCACGGGCCCGCCTCCCTGAGCCACGTCCTCTGAGCCGTCGCGTCGAACGCTCGTGTGCGTGCACTCGACCTCAGCTCGCTGCCGCCGGCGTGCGTCCTTCGATCAGGGCGATCAGGGTGTCCACCGCTTCGTCCACGAAGGCCGGTTCCTCGGCGTGGCTATCGCGCACGCACAGCTTCACGCTCGACGGCAGCGCGGTCTTCAACTCGTCGAAGAAGGCGCGGTCCGCCACGGGGTCGTGCAACGGGCCGCCCTCGATGGCGTAGCGGCTGGTGCCGCCGCGGGGCACGAACACGTAGGTGCGGTCGCGGCTGTGGGCCAGGCGCTCGCCGATCGCCTGCGCCACCCGCCGCAGCTCCTTCGAGTCGAGACGCGGCGCCAGCACGATCGGGCTGTGGAAGACCCGCTTGCGTCCGCGGTACTCGGGCGGGACCGTGTCCGCCTCGACGAGCAGCCCCACATGTTCCACCCCGCCCGGGCAGATCACCTGGGGCAGGCCCAGGCTCCCGGCCACCGTGAGTCGCTCGGGCCCGGCGGCGCGCAACCCGCCGAGCAGTTCGTCGGTGATCTCTCCGAGCGCGTAGTCGAACACGGCACCGATCAGGCCGTCGCGCATCATCTGTTCCATGGCCAGTCCGCCGGCGCCGATGGCGTGGAACACGACGACCTCGTAGCCGGCCCGCTCGAAGCGCTCCAGCGCGCGCGTCGCACCCTCGGTGAGCGTGCCCAGGTTGGTCATGGCCACCACGGGCTTGCCGGTGTCGCGGCGCGTCTCGAGCACCACCTGTGAGCGCGCCATGCCGCACGCGGCCGCGGCGGCGTTGGACAGGATCTTCCGCAGGAACGGATTGAGCCCGAGGATGTCGGCCACCGAGAACATCATGCTGATGTCCTTGATGCCCACGAAGGCCGAGGTGTCACCCGACGCCACCGTCGACAACATCAGCTTGGGGAAGCCATAGGGCAGCTCGCGCATGACGGCGGTGCAACTGGACGTGCCCTGCGTGCCGCCCATGCCGATCACGGCCTGCACCTCGCCCTTCGCCAGCAGCTCCTGGAGCACACGCGTGGCGCCGCGCACCATGACCGGACCGGCCGCCTGACGACTGGGCGCCTGCAGCAACTGCTCCAGCGGCGTGCCGCCCGCCTCGGCCACCGCCGCGCGGTCCACATCCGGCGGGCAGCCGGCGGCGCCCAGCACGCCCATGTCGATCAGCACCGCGCGGCAACCCTGGCTCTCGATCTGCTCGCGCAGGTAGCCGGCCTCGTCGCCCTTGGTGTCGAGCGTGGCCAGCACGGCGACGACCGCGCTCACGAGGCGGGCCCCGAGTCGCTGCGCCGCAGGGCCGCGAACTGCCGGGCCGTCTCCAGCACGGCGCGCTCGATCGGGATGCGCTCGGTGGACGACCCGGTCCAGATGCCCTGGGTCGACGTGGCGTCGAGCATGAACTGGGCGTCCTCCGGGGACTCCATGGCCGCGCCGTGCGCCACCAGGATCACCTCCGGGTCGATGGCGCGGACCTTGCGGAACACGTCCTCGGTGCGCTCGGCCGTGCCCGCGATGGACTCGCCCGAGTCGTAGCCGCGCAGACCGCCCTTGGTCGTGCCGGCGTGGAAGCAGAACACGTCGGGCCGCGCGCCCTGCACCACCGCCAGGCTGTCGGCTTCGTCGAAGGCCAGCGCCACGGTCACCATCTGCATCTCCCGGGCCAGGGCGAGCATGGCCACCTCGTGGTCGAAGGTGATGCCGCTCTTGGTCAGCACGCGATAGACCTCGCTGTCCTTGTCGACGTAGCTGATCGACGGGCCGATGTTGGACACCGAACAGACGCCCATGTCCAGCAAGCGGCGCAGGACGCTGCGCATGTCCTTGAGCGGGTCGTTGGCGTTGATGCAGGCGCACACGAAGGCGTCGCCGGTCATGGCGGGCAGGATGTCCTGCTCGGTGTAGTCGAGCGTCTGGCGGTTGCTGTCGAGGATCGGCCAGAGCATGGACATGGTGCCCATGCCGTTGGCCCGCAGGCGCGCGCCGGAGAACGTGTTCACGCAGTCGGCTCCCGACTGCTCGAGCAACCGGGCCACCAGTCCGCTGCCGGCGCTGGCGATGAAGATCGGGATGCCTGCCTCGGTCTTGCGGCGCAAGCGGGCGAGGATCTCGTCACGAGAAGTGCGCGGGACGATCAACGAGGGGACTCCTGCAAGACGGGCGCGAGGCGCCGCGGGGGTTCGATCGGCTGACGCTCTGCGACCGGTCGTGCACATCCTGACATGTTGGCTGCCCCGGGCCACCCCGCGGCACGCCTAGCCTGGACTTCTCACCAGCTTCTGCTGCGGTGGCGCCTGAGCCTTCAGGGCAAGGAGACGCGGCGCTTTCGACGCGGAGGCGGGGTGACACCCCGTCGAGCATCGAAAGGGCCGTTCGACGCAGCCCTGAAGGCTCAGGCGCCACCTCGCGACGAACCTGGTGAGAAGTCCAGGCTAGCGTCCGAAGTACTTCTCGCGGATCCAGGCGGGCTGCCAGCTGTCCGGCTCGCGCTCGTGGCCGCTGAGGTCGATCTCCGGCGAACGCGTCTGCGCGGACGTCCACGGTTGCGGGTCACCCAGTTCCACCTGCCAGGCTTGCAGCAGCTTCGCCAGGCGCTGCAACTCACCCGCCCGCAGCGGGTCGGCGGCGAGGTCGTGCAACTCGTGCGGGTCGACGTCCAGGTCGAACAGTTGGGTGCGATCGATGTCCCCGTAGCGGATCAGCTTCCAGCGCCCGTCGGTGACGGCGCGCATGTGGTGCTGCGATGTCATCAGCGAATCGCGCACCCCGGTGTCCTCGCCGTCCCAGAGCGGCGCGAGGTCACGACCGTCGCAGTCGTCTTCGGGGAGTGCCCCGCAAGCCCGCAGCAACGTCGGGTAGAGATCGTGCAGATAGACCAGGGCCGGACTCGAGCCCTGCGGCACCCCGGGGCCGGTGACGATGATCGGCGCGCGCATGGAGTGTTCGTAGACGTTCTGCTTGCCGAGCAGACCGTGGCTGCCGAGGGCCAGCCCGTGATCCGCCGCGTACACGACGAGCGTGTCGGCGCCCCGTCCACTCGCCTCGAGGGCCGCGAGGATGCGCCCCACCTGGGCATCCATGTGCTCGATCAGCGCGTAGTACTCCGCGAGCTGATCACGGATGACCGACGCCGTCCGGGGCCAGGGGGCGAGCTGCTCGTCTCGCGTCAGCAGTTGGGAGTTGTCGAAGGGATGTTGGGGCAGGAAGTTCGGCGGCAGCGGCGGGCGCTGGTCGGCGAAGCGCTCGCGGTAGGCCGCCGGCGCATCGCGTGGATCGTGGGGCGCCGTCAGGGCGACGTAGCAGAAGAAGGGCGCGTCGCCCGACAGCCGCTCCAGGAAGTCCACCGCTTCGTCGGCGAAGATCTCGCTCGAGTGCCCGACACCCGTGCGCTCGTTCTCGAACTCACCGTCCACGATGTCCACCAGCGGGACCTGGTAGTGGTCGGACATCCCGGCGCGCATGACCGCTTGGGCCGAGGGGAAGCACCGGCGCAGGGCTCCGTGCCCGTTGTGCCACTTGCCCGTCATGAACGTGCGATAGCCCTGGGCGGCGAGGTGCTCGGGCAGGCTCGTGCGCCCGCCGAAGTCACCCAGGTCGAGTTCGAACCAGGCCTTGCCCGTGAGCAGCATGGCTCGACTCGGGACACACACCGCACCGTGGGGCCCACCCAGGCAGTAACCGCGGCGGAAGGAGAAGCCCCGGCCGGCAAGGGCGTCGAGGTGCGGAGTGACGATGTGCTCGTTGCCCCACGCGCCGATCGTGTCCGCCCGCTGATCGTCGGCGTAGATGAACAGGATGTTGCGCGGTGTCTCGCCACCCGGTCGCGGCGCGCGCGGCTGCGGCGCGCATCCGCCGGCGACCAGCCACGCCACGCATGCCAGCACGCCGGCCAGATCGAGCACTCCGCGCATCATGCCCGGGAGTATAGGGTCCGGCAGCCCGCGAAGCAGCGTCAGTCGGCGTCGACGCAGCCCGTGTCGAGCGCGCCCTGTCGCTCGTCGCCGAAGATGTCTTCCTCGACGGCGAAGGCCCCGTCGCCGGCACCGATCAGCGGGCTGCCCGGCGCCGGCGTCACGTCACTGCTGGCGCCGTCCCAGCTCGCGTCGACGAAGTCGCCCAGGCCGTTGCCGGCCGTGTAGCCCACCGAGGCGCCGCTGACCGAGCCCAGCACGACGTTGCCGCTGATGTCCACCCCGGCCGAACCGCCCGGGAAGTAGATCGAGTTGCTGCTCTGGCTGTAGACCGCGTTGTTGGCGAAGACCATCCCGGGCCGACCGTTCCAGTTGCTCATGCGCGTGGCGCGTCCGGTGTTGACGATCGTGTTGTGCACGAACTGCAGGTCGCGCGTCTGACCCTGGTGGTCGTGGCTGTGGAAGCCGGTGGCCCCGTTCATGATCAGGTTGTTGCGCACGATCGCCTCGCCCTGGACCTGGAGCACGTTGTCGTTGCTCCCGATCAGCACGTTGCGCTCCACCAGGTTCACGGCCTCGCCGCCCGTGCCGTAGAGCAGCAGCGCTGGGTACTTCGTGTCGTGGATCACGTTCTCGGCGACCCAGTTGCCCCAGCTCCCCTGCTTGATCTCGATGCCGTCGCCCTGGAGCGTCCCGCTGTTCGTGTGGTGCACGTGGTTCAGGGCGATGACCGAGTTGCTCATGATCACGGCGGCGTTGTTGGCGCCCAGGTACATGCCCTCGCCGTAACCCGCCGTGTGGTGGATCTCGTTGCGGGTGATGTGCAGGAACTGCGAGTCGGCGCTGTTGGCGGTGATGCCGGCTTCACCCACGTGGTGGATGTGGCAGTCGTCGATCCAGATGTTGTCGCCGCCGTAGATGCGGATGCCGGCCGAGCCGCCGGTGAACTCCAGCCCGCGAAAGGCGACGTAGCGGGCCGACCCCAGGGTCGACGTGCCCACGTTGATCACGTTCTGGTTGGCGTCGGGGCGGGTGATCACGGGTACGGCGCCGGCCTGCGCGACGATCCAGATCGGCGCGTTGGACGTGCCCTGCAACTCCACCCGGAAGAAGGAGTTGATCGAGTAGGTGCCGCTGCCGATCTCCAGCCGGTCGCCGGGCTGCAGGGCCTGGATCGCGGACTTGAGGTTGGCGCCGTTCTGCACGTCGCTGAGGCCGCCGTCGTGGTCGAAGGTCAACACCAGGCCGGGTGCCACGTCGCCCCAGGTGGGGTCGTACTGGGTGGGCCCGGGGGGCGGCGGCGGAGGCGGTGGCGGCGGCGCGGCGGCGTCACTGGCGGCCGAGGCCTCGTTGCTGGGCGTCGACGCGACAGCGTCGACGAATGCGGCCACCACGCCGAACACCTCGGTCTCGTCGCCCACGCCCGCGATGCCGTACTTCAGGTTCGTCGTCTCGCGCGGGGTGCCCGTCTCGGGGCTGACGCCCGGCGCCAGACTCCAATACAGCACGTAGTGACTGGCGCCCTCGACCGGCGTCCATTCGAAGACCACCTTGTCTTCGTCACCCACGGCGGCCAGCGACGGACCGGCACTGGCGATGGACCCGAAGTGCTCGGGGTCGATGGCCTCGATCAGGTCCACGATCGCCGCCTGCGCCAGCTCGTTCTTGTCGAGCTTGGTGCTCCACTTGGCGATCTTCTTGCCGGCCCCGTTGACCTTCTTGGTGGCCTTCTTGAGCGCCTTCTTCTTGGCCTTGGCGTCGGCCGGGGTGGAGTCACCCAGGCCCTGCGCGAGCACGAGTTGGGCCTGCCCGGCGGACAGCGCGTCCTGGGCGGCCACGAGCTTCCCGAACTGCAGCCCGTGCTTGACCTGCTTCTTCGCCAGCTTCTTCTCGAGCTTGGCGATCTGCTTGTGCTGCTTGGGGCTGAGCTCGGCGGCCAGGCCACGGACCGGGCCCACGAGCGGTCCGACCAGCAGCAGGGCCACGCCGATCACGAGCATCGCACGGGCGCCCAGCGCTCGCGGGGAGAGCCGAGGTATCAGGTTCAAGGGTGAGGAGTCTCGCTGTCGGGTGGCACGTGGGCCTGCAGTCGTTTCGGCCCCGCGCCGACCCGACTTTAGGGCACCGGGCTCTCCAGTTGAAGCACCGGGGACTCCAGTTGAAGACGCGCCGCGGCAGGAAGTTGCGCGGCCGACGCCACGAGCGCCGGCCTGCCGACAGCGCCGGTGCGAATGCTTACAATCCGCCGCCATGACCGACGCCATCACCGAAGTCCCGATTCCCGTCAACGAGCCGATCGAGGCCTACGCCCCCGGCAGCCCCGTTCGGGCCACCCTCGAGGCCGAACTCGGCCGGCAGCGATCCGAGCCGATCGAGGTCCCCGCGATCATCGGCGGCCGCCGCGTGGAGAGCGGCGCCCTGTTCGACGTGACCGAGCCCCACGACACGTCGCGGGTGCTGGGGCGCGTCCACCTCGCCGGCGCCGAGCACGTCGAGCAGGCGGTGGCCGCGGGCCGGGCGGCGAGCGCGAGTTGGGCCGGCGCATCGTTCGAGGACCGCGCCTCGGTCTTCCTCAAGGCAGCCGACCTGCTGGCCGGGCCGTGGCGTGCGCGCATCAACGCGGCCACCATGCTGGGCCAGAGCAAGACCGCCTTCCAGGCGGAGATCGACGCGGCTTGCGAGCTGATCGACTTCTTCCGCTTCAACGTCGGCTACGCCCGACAGCTCATGGCGCTGCAACCCGAGTCGGCGCCGGGCATGTGGAACCGCTGCGAGTACCGCAACCTCGAGGGCTTCGTGTTCGCGGTGACGCCCTTCAACTTCACGTCGATCGGCGGCAATCTGCCCACGGCCCCCGCGCTGATGGGCAACGTGGCGTTGTGGAAGCCCGCCACCACGGCGGCCGTGTCGAACTTCGCCGTGATGGAGCTGCTGGAAGCGGCCGGACTCCCGCCCGGCGTGATCAACTTCGTGCCCGGACGCGGCCCCGACATCGGCACGCCGGCGCTGGCCCACCCCGAGCTGGCCGGAGTGCACTTCACCGGTTCCACGCCGACGTTCCAGACCATGTGGCGCACGATCGGCGAGAACATCGCGTCGTACCGCAGCTACCCGCGCATCGTCGGTGAGACCGGGGGCAAGGACTTCGTCTTCGCGCACCCGTCGGCGGACGTGCCCTCGCTGGTGACCGCGCTGTTGCGCGGGGCCTTCGAGTACCAGGGCCAGAAGTGCTCCGCCGCGTCGCGTGCGTTCATCCCCCGCTCCCTGTGGGGCGACGTCAAGCAACGCCTGGCCGAGGAAGTGGGCCGCATCAGCATGGGCGACCCCACCGACTTCAGCAACTTCATGTGCGCCGTGATCGACGAGAAGTCGTTCGAGAAGTGCAAGCACTACATCGACCAGGCCCGCGCCGACCCATCGTGTTCGTTCGTCACCGGAGGCGAGTGCGACCGCTCGACCGGGTGGTTCGTGCAACCCACCGTGATCGAGACGACCGACCCCAAGGCCGCTTCGATGTGCGAGGAGATCTTCGGCCCGATCCTCACCGTGCTGCCCTACGACGATGTGCGCCTGGACGAGGCCCTGGACCTGTGCGACACGAGTTCGCCCTACGCGCTCACCGGAGCGGTCTTCGCCCAGGATCGCCACGCCGTGGCCGCGGTGGCTGCGCGCCTGCGCCACACCGCCGGCAACTTCTACATCAACGACAAGCCCACCGGCGCCGTCGTGGGACAGCAGCCCTTCGGCGGCAGCCGTGCGTCGGGCACCAACGACAAGGCCGGATCGATGCTGAACCTGATCCGCTGGACGAGCGTGCGCACGATCAAGGAGACGTTCGTCCCGGCCACCGATTGGCGCTACCCGCACATGGGCAGCTGAGTTCGCGCCGCGACCTGTGCGGTCCGACCAGCGTTCAATTGTGCTCGGATTGTGTCCGCGCGCCGGCCGCGCTCGACGGCACTTCACGACCCCGCCACACCTCCACGAGCCGCGCCGACTGACGGCCCCAAGGCGGTTCTGATAAGTTACGAGGTCCTCACGCCCCGGGAGATCCCACATGCGCTCGTACCCTTTCCTCCTTCCTCTCTGCGCAGCACTGCTCGTCGCCAGCTGCCAATCGACGGCCGACGGCGCCGCTGACAAGGCTGCCGACGTGCTCGGCAGCGGCAACGCCTCGGCCGAAGACGCCGCCAAGGTGGCCGGCGCCGACGCCAAGGACGCGGACGCGGCCAAGGCTGCCGAAACCGCCAAGGCCGCAGCAGCTGCCAAGGCGAGCAAGGGCCAGACTTCGAAGGCCGAAGAGCCCGAAGACGACGTGGCCAAGAAGCTCAAGGAGAAGGAAGAGAAGGAGAAGAAAGAGCGCGAAGCCAACAAGAAGAAGTGGGACGAGACCATCGAGGAGATGGAGAAGACCGTCGGCTTCCTCACGCTCTACCACAGCGAGAGCAAGCTGCTGCTCGAGATCGACGAGTCGAGCCTCGGCAAGCCGTTCCTCTACGCAGGCGCGCTGAACAGCGGCGCCGGCAACGGTTCGGTCTACCGCGGCGCCATGCTGTGGGACAACTCGAACGTGCTGCGCTTCGCGAAGCGCAACGACAAGAAGATCGTCCTGGTCGCCGACAACACGGCCTACATGGAGCCCGGTGACGCGCACGAGGCGCGCATGCTGGCGGAGATCACCTCCGAGAGCATCCTGGCGAGCTTCGACAAGGTCGCCAAGAACGACGACGAAGACCGCTACCTGATCGACATCGGGTCGTACTTCCTGGGCGACAACCTCCAGATCGCCCGCGGGATGCCCGGCAAGTACTCGGTGGCCAAGGACCTGAGCCTGTTCACCAAGGTCTCGAACTTCCCGAACAACGTCGAGATCTCGCTCGACCTGGTCATGCGCGGTGCCCGCACCGGCGGCAACACGACCATGGCCGACGGTCGCGGCGCGATCCTGCAGACCCGGCACTCCCTGTGCGCCCTCCCGTCGGACGGCTACAAGCCGCGCAAGATGGATCAGCGCGTGGGCTACTTCCTGACCACCCGCAAGGACGCGCTCGACTTCGAGTCGGACGACCCGGTCACGCGCTACATCAACCGCTGGCGCCTGCAGAAGAAGGACCCCTCGGCCGAGGTGAGCGAACCGGTCGAGCCGATCACCTACTGGATCGAGAACTCGACGCCCAAGAAGTGGCGCGGCGCCGTGAAGGCCGGCATCGAGATGTGGGAGCCGGCGTTCCGCAAGGCCGGCTTCAGCAACGGCATCGTGGCCAAGCAGATGCCCGAGGACGCCGACTGGGATCCGGCCGACACGCGTTACTCGGTCGTGCGTTGGTCGGCTGACGAGGGCGTGACCTTCGCCATCGGCCCGTCGCGCACCGATCCGCGCACCGGTGAGATCTTCGATGCCGACATCACCATGCAGGCGTCGTTCCTCACCAGCTACAAGCGCCGCTTCGAGAACTACATCCAGAGCCTCGCCTCGATGACGCCGGAGCAGCTCGACGCCAAGGCGCAGAGCATCCTGAACCCCCAGGCGCCCGAGGACGAGCTCGCGCTGAGGATGTGCCAGATGGCCGGCGATGAACGCATGGACATGCTGGCCCAGGCCATGGCCGTGCTCGCCCTGGACGACCCGGACTTCGAGAGCGACGAGTTCCTGGCGGCGATGCTGACCGAAGTGGTGGCACACGAGGTCGGGCACACGCTCGGCCTGCGGCACAACTTCAAGTCGTCCACCTGGCGCGACGGTCCGGCCCTGCACGACGTGTCGGAGACGGCCCAGCGCGGCCTGCTCGGTTCGGTCATGGACTACGCGGCGATCAACATCGCGGGTCCGGGTCAGCCCCAGGGCGAGTTCTTCGCCTCCACGCCCGGCGCCTATGACATCTGGGCCGTCGAGTACGGCTACACCGAGTTCGGCAACAACGACGCGGGCGGCCTGGCGGCCATCGCCTCACGCTCGCCCGAGCCGGGGCTCGACTACGCCACCGACGAGGACCGCTTCTACGGCGACGCCTTCGCCACGGTGTGGGACATGGGCAAGGACCCGGTGGCCTTCAGCGCCAGCCAGCTCGCGCTGGCCGAAGAGGGCTTCCGTCGCCTGCTCGACAAGGGTGCCGAAGACGGTGAGGCGTTCCACGAGTACGCCCGCTACTACGGCGCCATGACCAGCCTGATGCAGCGCAACCTGTGGGGCATGGGCAACTACATCGGCGGCATCACGCTCAACCGCGACCTGGTGGGCCAGGACGGTGGTCGTCCGCCGATCGAGCCGGTTCCGGCCGACATGCAGCGCCGGGCGCTCGACCTGCTGGTCGAGAAGGGGCTGACCTGGAACGGCGGCATCCCGGACGAACAACAGTTGCTGATGTCCAACCGCAAGTACGGCAGTTGGGGCGGCGGCTTCTTCGACATGTGGTCGTTCGACCCCATCCCCGACGCGGTCTACTCCGTCCGTTCGGTGCCCCTGTCCATGCTCATGAGCCCGTCCATGTACGAGCGGCTCGGTGCTCAGCAGCGCTTCAACTGGAACGGTGCCCTGGCTCCCACCGACGTGGCCGACCGGGCCTTCGAGGCGGTCTGGGGCGGCAACACGCCCGACGAGCACGACCGGCGCATCCAGGCCAGCTTCGTGGACCGGGTGTTCAGGGTGCTGCGTTCGAGCGACACCCCCGACACGCTGTCGCTGTTCGACAGCATGCTGACCCGCGCGTCGTCGCGCTGCGATGCCTTCGCCGGTTCGGGTGACGCCCAGGTCGCCGCCCACGGCGCGTGGCTCCAGGGTGAGATCGAGCGTTACCGCACGCGTCAGATGACCGAGTCACTCTGACCCTTGCGCCGCGCCCTCCGGGGCGCATGACCAGCCGGCCGGTACCGCCTCGCGCGGTGCCGGCCGGTTGCACTTCCGGCCCGCCGGCACTTCCGGGCCGCCGGCACTTCCGGGCCGCCGGCACGCCCCGCGACGCTCAGCTGTCGCCGCCGCGCTCCTCGGCCACCGGTTTGGCACGGTGACCGATGCGACGCAGGAACACCCGGTACTTGTGCGGCAGGCGCGCCTCCTGCCTGTTGACGAAGTGGGCCACCCGCCGGCTGGCCATGCCGAGCGTGATGAACCCCAGCACGTAGAACGGCACCCCGGTGATCACCGGCACCAGCCAGCCCACGACGCCGAGCGCGAAGAACACGCCCGAGGCCAGCAGCAGCCCGATCCGGGTCCACACGCCGTGCTCGGTCTTGCGTTCGCGGATCAGCGGCTCGAGCACGGACTCGGCTGCGGCGACCGGCTCGACGCCCGCAGCGGGTTCCGCATCAGCGACCGCCTCGACGCCCGCAGCGGGTTCCGCATCGACAGCCGAGCTGGCGCCCGCAGCAGGTTCCGCATCGGCAATCGGCTGGGCGCCGGCAGCAGGTGCATCGGCGACAGGTTCGGCGTCGGTCATACGAGACTTGTTGGGATTCGCGTCCCGCTTCTGGCGAGCGGCGGGCGAGCCACGCTACCATCCCGCCATGAGCGACGATCGAATCCCCGCCGAAGTCACCGCCCGCCAAGAGCTCCCCGAGGGACTCGTCATCCTCCGGGTCGCGCCGACGGCCGGCAGCCTGCCGACCTTCCAACCGGGACAGGCGGCTGCGCTGCTGATCGACGACCCCGAGGATCCCGACGGCAAGCCGTTGCAGCGGTTCTACTCCATCGTTTCGGCACCGGGTGACGAGCAGTTCGAGTTCTACATCAAGCTCGTGAATGACGGGACGTTCACCGGCAAGCTGTGGCAGCTCGACGTCGGCTCCCCCGTGGGCCTGGGTGCCCGCGCCTTCGGTCGCTTCACGCTCGACCCGATCCCGCCCGGCCAGGACATCGTGGCCGTCGCCAGCGGGACCGGCCTGGCACCCTTCATGTCCATGCTGCGCGCCAATCGGGGCCAGCAGCGCTGGCGACGCTTCGTCGTGGTGCACACGTGCCGCAGCGCGCCCGAGCTGGGCTACCGCAAGTGGCTCGAACAGGCCGCACAGGACGACCCGTCGATCGTGTACCTGCCCACCGTCACCCGCGAGCCCGCCGACTCGAACTGGCAGGGACTGCGGGGACGACCCCAGCTCCTGCTGCAGCCCGAGGCCTTCGAGCAGCACGCCGGCACGCCCCTCGACCCCGCGCAGTGCCACGTGATGCTGTGCGGCAACCCGAGCATGGTGGACGACATCGAGCAGCACCTGCAGCCCCTGGGCTTCCGGCACCACACGCAGGAGCAACCCGGGAACCTGCACTTCGAGCGCTACTGGTAGGTCGGGCGGCGGTGCTGCCCAGATCCGAGCGCAGGCCCGCGGCACGACGGCTGCTGTGGGTCGCCGTCGTGCTCACCTGCCTGGGGTGCGCTGACTCGCCGCCGCCACCGGAGCGCCCCGCCGACCGTGCCCGTCGGCCGCTCCCGGTGCCCGCCTCGCTCGTCACCTGCGACGCGTGTCACGCGGGAGTGATCGAAGCCTTCATGGGGCACGCGATGGCCGACACCCTCGGCCCGGTCGTCGACGTTCCCACGGGCACGCTGACCCATCCCGACACCGGCGAGCAGTACAGCTTCGAGAACACCGACCGCGGATTGATCGCCGTGGCCCGGAGGCGGGACGGGGGTCTGCGGCGGCAACTCGTCGTGGGACGCCTCGGCGCGGGCGTGCAGAGCACGTCGTTGATCGGCACCGAGATCGATCCCATCGGTCGGCTCAGCGGCCGGCTCAGCTTCCTCCCGGTGGAGAACGTGCGCGGGCACGGCCTGGCGCTGGCGCCGTTCGCGATCACCAGTCCGCACACCGGTTTCGACCAGCCCGTGACCCGAGCCTGCCTGCGCTGTCACAGCACGGCGTCGGTGGCCGCGCTGCCCGGCGCCGGCCTCTCGCCCGCGGGTCACCACGTGTGGCCCGGCAACCTGCTGGGGCCCGACGCGATCGCGTCGCTGCCGCCCCTCGACTGCGCCGCGTGTCACGGCCTGACCGACGAGCACGAGGCGCGCATGAGCAGCACCACGCCGGCCACCGGGCACGGCGCCGGCATCGGACGCCTGCGCGAACTGCCGGCCCCGGCCCAGCGCGACGTGTGCGCACGCTGCCACCTGGAGGGCGCCGCGCACCTGGAGTTGGGCGAGACCGACATCGGGCCCCAGGCGAGCGACTTCCTGGCGCGGCGCCCGGTGCTCGTCCCCGCCGCGCCCGGTGACGACTACCGCTTCGTCTCCCAGGTGGAACGCCTCGCCCTGTCGGCCTGCCTGCAGGGCGCGCCGGAGAGCATGACCTGCACCAGCTGCCATGACCCGCACAGCGCGGTCGCCGCGCAGGGCACCGCGTCCTTCGACCAGCGCTGCCTGCACTGCCACGCCGACTCGCCGCTCCTCGACCCCGTCGCGACGCTCGACACCCCGCCGCCGCGCCGCCGCGCCGAACCCGTCCCCGGCGGCGCCTGCAATCGCCCGCCCACGCTCACCGCCTCCGACGTCACCGGCGCGCCGGCCCGCAGTTCGGCCGGCTGCGTGGACTGCCACGTGAGGCGCAGTCAGCCGTTCGACCTGCCGCACCTGCGCAGCGCCGATCACTTCATCCGCCGTCGCATCCCGCGCCCGGAGCAACTGGCCGTGCGCCACTGGGACGACGCCGGCGGCGACCTCGTCGTGTTCGACGACGGCCGCCTCGCGCCGCTGCTCCAGACCGATGCGGGGCGACGCTGGTCGCAGGGCCTCACGGCGCTGGGACTGTTCCGCATGGGACGCGACGCGGACGCGGCCCGGCGCCTGGAGGCGTTTCCCGACCCGGGCTCGCCGACCGCCCGGGAGCCCAGCGCCCCCGCGGGTCTCGTGTCGCTGGAAGACAACGCCGACTTCCACCATCTGCGCGGCCTGATCCTCGAGCGCGTGGACCGGCCGCAGCAAGCGCTGGCCGCCTACGGCGACGCCCTCGCGTTGGACGACGGGCATCCCGAGGCCCGCCTCAACCGCGCCAACCTGCGACTCGAACAGGGCGATCTCCCCGGCGCCCTGCAGGACGCCGAGCTCCTGCTGCAACGGCATCCGCGAGCGGAGAAGCCCTGGAACCTGCGCGCCCGGGCGGCGGCCCTGGCCGGCGACCTGCCCGCGGCGGCGACCGCGTTGGCCGCGTCCACCGAACGCTGGGGCTCCGACGTCAACACCTGGCACGAACTGGGCCGGCTGTTGCTCACCATCGACGAACTCGAGGCGGCCCGCGGGGCGCTGGAGCAGGCGCGCCTGCTGGCCCCGGCGCACCCCGGCCTGGCCGCGGACCTGCAGCGCGCCGGGAACGACTGACACGCCTGGCACGACGCCGAGCCGGGCCCGGTGGGCGCCGCCGCTAGCCCGGATTTTTCACCAGCTCCTGCTGCGGACACGCCTGGCGCTGCAGGGCTGCGTCGATCGACACCTTCGGTGCTCGACGGGGTGTCACCCCGCCTCCGCGCCGAAAGCGACGATGCTCCTTGCCCTCCAGCACCAGTCGCACCCTCGCGACGAAGCTGGTGAGAAGTCCGGGCTAGAGGATGAACTCGACGGCGATCACGCCCAGGTAGGTCCCGGTCGCCGTGCCGATCGAGCCCACGAGGATCCCGGGCAACACGAGATCACTGCGCCCCAGGCTGCGGGCCAGGGCGAGCGCCGTCGAGCCGCCGCCGATGTTGGCCTGACTGGCCACTGCCGCCATGTCGCGATCCATGCCCAGCAGTCGCGCACCGCCGAACACGACCACACCGTGCACGGCCAACACCACGCTCACGAAGCCCAGCATGCGCACGCCCAACGCACCCATGTGATTCAGCGCGCCCACGTCGCAGTAGGCCCCGATGACGGCCAGGAACAGGTACACGCCGAGCATGCCCAGCAGGCGTGCACCGTTCAGTCGTCGCACCGCGGGGATCTGGGCCAGCACGAGCGCGATCGTGCTGACCACCACGATCGACGGGATGCGCACGTCCCACGTGGCCTGGATCGCCGCCGTCACCCGGCCGCTCACCCAGAGCGAGCCGGCGACCAGCAGCAGCAGCACGGCGAGGTCGAACGGATGGGCCCGCTCGGTGTCCTGCTCGACGCCGGTATCGACGCCTGCGCCGGCGGGCGCGAGCACGTCGGCCTCTGCTGCCGTCGAGACCGGCGCCCCGCCCGTGGCAGCCAGCGCCGCCACTTCGGCTTGACGCGCAACCTGCCGCCGCGACCGCAGGCCCCGCGGCACCATGATCGTGATCACCATCCAGACCGACGTCATGATGCTGTCGATGGCGATCGCGCCGGTGTAGAGCAAGCCCTCCGACGCCACCCCGTACTCGGCCGCCAGGATGTTGAAGTTCAGGCTGCCGCCGGTGTAGGTCGCCACGAACATCCCGCCCAACGCGGCGTGCCGCTCACCGAACGCCTCGGCACCGCCGACGACGGCCATGCCCGTGATGACGCCCAGCAACGTCCCGGCGGCGCCCAGGGCGAACAGCGCGATCATGGGACCGCCGGCCCGGGCCAGGTCGCGCAGGCTCACGCCCAGCAGCAGCAGGAAGATCGCGCCGTAGGCCACGTCGCCGAACATCACGTCGTACAGCGGGGCCGGGTCGCTGCCCGACGGGATCAGGCCCAGGTTGGCGCTGATCGCGGTCACCACGATCACGACCAGGGCCGTGCCCAGGTGACGCAGGAAGCTGTGGCGCACGAGCCACTCGGAGAGCGCGATGTTGAGGCCCAGCACGGCCAGGATGAACAGGGGATCGCGACTCATGGGGCGCGCATGAGACCACGCGGGCCGCGGGGCCACAAGCGCACCGGACGGCGTCGCGGCCGCGTCTCGCGCCTGTTCCTCGGTCCGCAGAGCCGCCCGCGGCGAACCGCGACCTGCCCCGGACCCGGCGGAGAGAGTAGATTGGCTGGCCATCGGCGGCCCTGCGGAGACCGCCCCGACAGCCCCTGCCGGTGCGCCGCGGCGGTGCACCCCCGAAGGAGAACCCCATGCTCAAGGCACTCACGCTCGGCTTGGCCGTGTCCTGTCTGCTCGCGACGCCCGCGTCGGCCGTCAGCGCCGACAAGCTCGAGGCCGGCAAGAAGGCCCCCACGCTCGACAGCGTCGAATGGCTGCAGGGCCAACCGATCCCCAAGTGGGAGCGGGGCAACGTGTACGTGCTCGACTTCTGGGCCACGTGGTGCGGACCGTGCCGCGCGAGCATCCCGCACCTCAACGAACTGGCCCGGCAGTACGACAACCAGTCGGTGAGCATCATCGGCGTCGCCATCTGGCCGCGCAACGGCATGGTCCCCACCGATGAGTTCGTGCGCGAGCGGGGCGACGACATGGCCTACCCGATCGCCGAGGACATCGACGGCGAGACCGCCGACGCGTTCATGCGCGCGGCCGGCCGCAACGGCATCCCCACCGCGATGGTCGTGGACCAGAAGGGCAAGGTCGCCTGGATCGGTCACCCCATGGACGGGCTCGACGAGGTGCTCGAAGGCGTGGTCGCCGGCGAGTTCGACGCCAAGGCCTTCGCCAAGCGCCAGCAGGAGAAGGACGAGGCCATGCAGAAGGCCCGCCCGCTGCTGGACAAGATGAGCAAGGCCATGCAGGCCGACGACTGGAAGCAGGTCGAGAAGACCGCCAAGGAGATCGTCAAGCTGCACGAGTCGATGGAGCGCTACGCCATGTACCGCTACACCGCGCTGGTGAAGCTCGAGCGCAACCGGGACGCCGCCAAGCTCGGTCAGTCCCTGGCGACCAAGACCTTCAAGGACGATCCGCGCGCGCTCAACGAACTGGCGTGGCGCATCGTCAACCCGGCGGACGAGGTGGAGTCCCGCGACGTCGAGCTGGCCCTGCTCGCCGCGGAGCGCGCCGTCGAGCTCACCGAGCACAAGGACGCGTCGGTGCTCGACACCCTGGCGCGCGTGCACTTCACCCAGGGCGACGTGGCCAAGGCCATCGAAGTGCAGGAGCAGGCCCTGGAACTGGCCGACGAGCGCTCGCGCGTCAGCCTGGAGATCGTGCTCGACGAGTACCGCGCCGCCGCGGGTTGATCCCGCCGCGGGTTGATCCCGCCGTGGGGGTGATCCCGCCGTGGGGGTGATCCAGCCGTGGGTTGATCCCGACCGGGGTTGATCCCGACGGGGCCCCGCTCAGAGTCCCTGGTCTCGCAGGAAACGCTCCAGCGAGCGGGCCGCGACGCCGTGACCGTACGCCGTCCAGTGCCAGCCGTCCCGGAAGTACGTACGCCGGGGGGCGGCACGGAAGTCCGGGGCGAGGTCGTGGTACGGGATCCCCAGCCGCGCGCACATGCCTTCGAGCGTGAGCTGGTACGGGCGCCCGTCGCCCAGGATGAAGCGCCCCTCGAACAGCTCCGCCTTGGAGGGGATCGCCGCCACGAGCAGACGACTGCCGCGCGCGGCCACATCGTCCCGCAGCAGTTCCAGCAGGCCTTCGGTGATCTGCAGCCGCGGTGATGCGGCGGGGTCCTCGGCGCCGTTGGTCGCGGCGGGCATGGTGGTCTCGACGCCGGGCTCTTCCGTCGCCGCGGGGAGCGGACGGGCGTCGCGCCGTTGCCAGCGGGTGTACATGTCGTGCACCAGGTGGGAGCGCAACAACCACTCGCCGATCCGCTCGCCCCAGCCCTCCGGGCCGGCCCCCTCGAAGTCCGGCGCGTCCCAGCGACGCACGCGAGGCAGCGGTTCGTCACTCTGGTGCAGCTCGCCGTCGACCAGTTCGAAGTGCGGCTTGGGCTTCTGGTAGCGCTTGGCGTGGAAGTTGTCGGCGATGTCGTTGCTGCAGAACACGAGCACGACCGCCGGGACCTCCCGATCGTCGGCGTCCCAACGTCTCCAGGTGAGCAGGGACTGGTCGGTGCCGTAGCCGCCGTGCGAGAGGTTGAACAACTCGTAGTCGCCGAGGGGCCCGCGCAGGCGGCTGACGAACATCTCGTCCTGTCCGACCTCGTAGCCCCAGGTGAACGAGTCACCGAGGAACACGATCGCCGGTGCGTCGGGACGTCGTTGCCCGGGCTCGACGTCGCGGAAGCCGAGGGCGTTGTTCTGCTTCCAGACCCGCGCGTTCTCGGTGGCGAAGCTGATGCCCTTGGACGGCACGCCGGCCCAGCCGAGCTCCGCGTCGTACTGGGTCAGGTTGCCGTGGGGCCGCTTGTTGCGCTCCCACTCCGGGATGTACGGGTAGGGGTCGAGCCAGCGGTAGGCGACCTCGGCCAGCAACAGCGCGAACAGGGTGGCGCCGCACGCGAGGGCCAGCCGCACACCCAGGCCGGATCCACGGGACGCAGGACGAGTCGCGGCGGCATCCGCCGTATCGGAAGCAGGCGATCGCACCGCCGGTCCATCTCCCCTGAAGGCGCGGGACATGCCCGAGTCTACCCGGCCCCCGGGGCGCCGCACGGTCCGGCGGGCGCCCACGTCCGCGGCGGCGGCGCACCGGGCGGCTAACATGCCCGGCCCACTCCGCGAGTCCACCCATGTCCGACCCCAGCCCCGACCCGACGGCCGCGCCGCCCGCCCCGGCCGCCACCGCCTCCGGTCCGGCAGGCGGGAGTGCTTGGACCGGCTCGACGCGCCTGCGCCTGGGCTGGTGCGCCTGGGGCTCGATCGGCGCAGTCTGGGGGCTGGCCGAGGCCGCCGTGGCCGGCGCGAAGCACGCCACCGATCCGCTCACCATCCTGGCCTTCTACCCCCTGGTCCTGCTGCCCGTCTGGCTCGTGCTGAGCCTGGTGAACGGGCTCGGTCGCGATGCGCTGCGGGGGACCGCCCGGATCGCCGCGGGGTTGGCGTGGGTCGCGTTCACCGTGCCTCTCGCGGTCAGCGCCAACCTGGCCTTCGTGCGCAACGTGCCCTTCCTCTCCGGGACCAACGCCGCGCTGGTCGGCGGGGCCGCGGTGGCCGCCCTGGCACCGGCCTGGGTCGCCTTCCGCATCGCGCTGTGGCTCGCTCCACCGGCGGCACGTGCCACGACGGGTGGACGCACCGCGCAATGGGCGCTGCCCCTCGCGCTGGCCGTGATCTGCGCCCTGCGCTGCACCCAGACCTTCTTCCCCGGCGCCCCCGGGCCCTGGCCCGACAACCGCGGCAAGCTCGAAGGCCGGCCGAACGTCGTGCTGATCACGCTCGACACGCTGCGCAGCGACCACGTCTCGGCGCTCGGCTACGAGCGGGCGACGACGCCCAACCTGGAGGCCCTGCCCGCGGTGCGCTTCGACAACGCGTACTCCACCGGCCACTGGACCGCGCCCTCCACCGCCTCGCTGCTCACCGGCCTGCAGCCCGCCACCCACCAGACCAACTGGGTCGGCTCGGTGCTCCCCACCCAGGCCGCCACGCTGACCGAGTTGCTCTCCGCGGCCGGCTACGTCACCGGCTACTTCACCGGCAACTTCGTGGTCAGCCCGGTCTTCGGGTTCGCCCGCGGCGCCGACTACGTGGTCTCCGAGGAGCGCCTGCCCCAACACCGGCTCGTGCCTTCGAGCCTGGGACACGTGATCGCGCGCAAGATCGGCAACGTCACCCGGGCCGAGCACCTCAACCGCTGGGCGCTGCCGTTCCTGGAGTCGGTCGCCCGACGCCCGTTCTTCCTCTACCTGCACTACAAGGACCCGCACCAGCCCTACGTGCCGCCGGCGCCTCACGACGACCTGTTCGACCCCGGCTTCACCGGACGGCGCATCGTGGACCCCAGCGTGTCCAGGTACTGGCCCATCAGCGACCGCGAGCGGCACAACATGGTGGCGCGTTACGACGGAGAGATCCGCTACCTGGACGAGCAGCTCGGCGTGCTCTTCGACGCGCTGGAGCAGCACGGGCTGGCGGACGACACGCTGGTGATCGTCACCTCCGACCACGGCGAGGAATTCGCCGAGCACGAGCGCTGGCTGCACGGCAAGACGCTCTACGACGAGGTCACCCGGGTGCCCCTGCTGGTGGCGCCGCCCCGCCGCTCGGCCACACCCCGCGGGCCCTCGCCGCCCGCCGACCTGACCGGCGTCGACGCCCTGCGCGGCACGACGCTCGACACCCCGGTGAGCCTGGTGGACGTGGCCCCCACCGTGCTGGACCTGGTGGGCCTGCCGATCCCCGAGAGCATGCAGGGGCAGAGCCTCGTGCCCCTGTTGCGTGGCGAGCCGAACCCGGAGCCCCGGCCGATCCTGCTGGACGGTTCCAAGACCCAGCGCGTCGCCATCGTCGACGGCCGCTACAAGCTGATCCGCCGCGACAACCCCGACGGCGTGGCCTGGATCCTGTTCGACCTGCAGAGCGACCCCGGCGAGACGCTGAACCTCGCCGGCCGCCAACGGGACGTGTTCCGGCGCATGCGGGATCAGCTCGAGAGCCGACTGGAGCAACTGCGCCAGGTGAGCCTGCCGGCCGAACAAAAAGTCCTCGACGCGGTCGAGGAAGAGCGCCTGCGGCAGATGGGCTACCTGCGCTGACGAAGCGGCCCCCTGCCTCCCCCCGGCTCCGCACGAGACCCCGGGACGGCGCTCGGTCCGGGACCCCGCGCCCGCACTTGAAGCCTTCGTCACTCGCACCCCGACGCCCACTCGCTTAGACTCCGCCGCGTCCCCCCTGAACGACGGACAAGACAAGACGACAACCCAAACCCAAGGCGCCGCCGCACCTCGCGGATCGATGCCGCTCCCGCGGACGCGGGGAGGAGATGACATGGCAGGTCTGCTCGAGACGATCCTCAAGGCCGGCAACGGCGGCGCCGTGAAGACGCTGGCGTCCAACTTCGGCCTCGGAGAGCGGGACACCGCGGGCGCCATTTCCAAGCTGCTGCCGGCCCTCACCGGCGGCCTGCAGAAGAACATGGAGAGCACCGACGGCCTGCAGTCCCTGATGGGCGCCCTGAGCGACGGGCACCACGGCGGTTACATCGACCAGCCCGAGCGCGTCACCCGGCCCGATTCGGTCGAGGACGGCAACTCGATCCTTGGGCACCTGCTCGGCAGCAAGGAGACCAGCCGCCAGGTCGCGGCCGAAGCGTCCCAGAGCACCGGCATCGACGCCGGCGTGCTCAAGAAGATGCTGCCCATGGTCGCCGCCCTCGCCATGGGCGCCATGAACAAGCAGTCGGCTGCGTCCGGCCTGTCCTCCGCGCCCGAGTCCGCCCCCCAGGCCAAGGGCCTGCTGTCGAGCCTGCTCGACAAGGACAACGACGGCTCGGTGGTCGACGACGTGATGGGCATGCTGGGCAAGATGTTCTGAGCCCGCACCTGGCGCTCCTCGAAGGTGCGCCGCGCCGTCAGTTCACCTGGATCACGTTGAGCGGCTCGGCCTGGGTGCTCGACGAGCGGATCGACAGCTGCCACAGGTCGTACAGCGCGTTGAAGGCGCGCTTGGAGTCGCGGTCCCGGTCGTCGATGTAGAACCAGCGGTCGCGGTAGCGCACCGCCTGGAACGCCGACTCGGGACGCTCGAGTGGATCGGGGCCTCGGCAACCAGGTCGCGCATCTCTCCGCGCCGGACGGCCTCGCGGAATAGGCCCAGGTCGGTGGCCCGGCCGTCGAGCTCCTCTTCGATGGGCACCTCGACGGTGTACGAGAACAAGTTGAGCACGCCGTACAGCGAGCGCATGCGCAGTCTGAGTGAATCGCGCGGCCCATCCTGCTCACCCTGGAGGTCGGGCCCGTCCACGACCTTCGCCTTCTTGAGGAAGTACACGCGGCGCAGCGCAGGGGCGCGGGGTCCAGGTTGAGCAGCTCCATCAGGCGCCGACCGTCCGCCGAGTCCATGGCCTCACGGCTGAGGTACATGCCCGCACCCATGTCCTTGCTGGTGAAGTAGAACGTCTGGCCCCCGTCGTAGCTCTTCCAGCGGCGGTTCCCGGTGGACAGCGTGGTGATCCACATCTCCGGCGTGATCTGCTCGGTCGGGTAGGCGTAGTCGTTGTACGGGTCGCCCCACTCGAAACGGTCCACGACCAGTCCCCGTTCAGCGCCCAGGCGCTTGATCAGCCCGATCGCTTCGCGCCACTCGGACGACGACGGGCTGAACTCGTCGGCCTTCAGATCGGCTCCCTGCACGCCGTTGATGCCCTCCACGAGCACGTCGAGCAGGGCGTCCAGGCGGTAACCCGCCGCGACCAGGTCGGCCACCGCGGAGACCTCCAGCGGTTCGTGCAGCTGGGTGGCGATGTCCTCGCCCTGACGCGGCGTGAGCGTGATCGTGGGCGAATCGGTGAAGGTGATGCTGCCGTCGACGCCGCCGTCGCGCAGGTTGTCCTCGCCCCAGTCCTCGATCGACACGCCGGCGCCCACCGACGTGGCGGTGCTGAAGTTCGACGAGATGCTGGACACGTTGACGAACTGCGGAGCCTCGAGGTATCGCCGCCGCACGATGTTCAGCAGCAGCTCCTGCTTGAGCACGTGGCTCACGGCCTTGTTGTATTCCACATGGGTGTCGGCCACGAGAGCGGGGCCGCGCGTCTGCAGACAACCGGTGAGACACGACGCGAGCACGAGCGCCATGACGGGCAGAGCGAGAGCGGGCGCGAATGTGAGTCTCATCAAGCGCGGGATCATAGCAGCAGGATCAGCGCGCCTGCGATCGTGAGCATCACGTTGGCGAAGGCGTACGCGCCGGTGTAGCCGAGGGCCGGCATCTGGCTGTCGGCGGCCTGCGTGACCACGCTCAGCGAGGCCCCGCTCGTCATCGAACCGGTGATCGCTCCGAGCAACAACACCGGGTTGATGCGCAGCACCTTGGTCCCGAACCAATACCCGAGCAGCACCGGCACCACTGTCACCACGAGGCCGGCCAGGAACATCGACGGCCCGGCGTCGAGCACCGTCTCCACGATCCCCGAACCGGCGCGCAGGCCCACGCCGGCCATGAAGAGCAGCAGGCCTAGCTCCATGAAGATCCAGCGCGCCGCGGCGGGCAGCCGGCCGAAGGTCGGGTGCAACGCGCGCAGGTAGCCGATCACCAGTCCCGTGGCGAGCAGGCCGCCCGCGCTGCCCAGGCCCACCGAGACGCCACCGATGGTGACCGTGAGCGTTCCGATCGCCAGGCCCACGGCGATGCCGAGGGCAAAGGTGATCAGATCGGTCTGCTCTGACTCGCGTTCGATGTGGCCCAGGTTCGCGCCCACCTTCTCCAGGCGCATGCGCGGCCCGGTCACGTGCAGCACGTCGCCCGGCAGCACCGTGATCTTGTCGCCGTGGGGCACGTCCACGCCGTTGCGCACCAGGCGCCCAAGGAAGCACCCCGCATTGGCCACGCCCTGCTCGGCGGTGAACTCGAGCCGGGTCAGCTTCGACCGCAGCGCCACCACGCGGCACGTCTCCACGGGCACGTCGAGCAGTTCGGCGTCGTAGATCTCCTCGCCCAGGTCGCCCCGGTGGCTCACGAACGCGTCCATGCGCCCCACCGCGCAGACCTCGTCACCGACCTGCAGCTCCGTGTCGAGGTCGACGTCGATGAACTGTCCGTCGCGGCGGATCTTCTCGAAGGTGGCGCCGCCCGGGTAACGCTCGTGGAGGTCCCGCACGGTCATGCCCGCCACCTGGTCGTTGGTCATCCGGAAGGCGCGCACCTGGATACCGAGCACACCGTAGGCCCGGTCCTCCACGGCCCCGGTACGCCCCGTCTCGAGCCTGGCCGCCTCGGCCCGCAGGTCGATGCCCAGCGCCCGCGGCAGCAAGCGGATGATGACGATCAGCCCCACCAGTCCGAAGATGTAGGTGATGGCGTAGGCGGTCGTGACGTTGGTCATGACCTGCTCGCTGGTGAAACCCTCGGGCACGGGCACCTGCCCGCCGCGCACGGCGTCCTGCGCCGCGGCCAGGGTGGGCGAACTCGTGAGCCCGCCGGCGAGCAGCCCGGCCGCCGCGCCGGGCGCCAAATCCATCAGCTTCGCGAAGGTCCAGGCCAGACCGAACCCGGTGCCGCCGATGAGCAACGCCAGGGTGAAGTACCTGGCGCCGTCCTGACGCAGCACGCTGAAGAAGCTGGGCCCCGCCTGCAGACCCACCGAGAAGATGAACAGCACGAACCCGATGCTCTGGGTCGTGGCCGGGAAGGTGTAACCGAAGTGCCCGAACACGAGCCCCACGAACAGCACGCCCGACACCGAGCCCAGGTCGAAGCCTTTGAAGCTCAGTCGGCCCACGAGGTAGCCCAGGCCCAGGACGGTGAACACCATCCCCACCACGTTGTCGCGGAAGAACGAGTCGAGCAGGTCGAGCATCAGGCGGTCTCGGGGCTGAGCGGCGAAGATCAGCGGCCGAGTCTCCCAGGTGCCGCGCGCGCGGATCAACAGCGAGCGTGCCGCGGCACGGCCCCGCACCCGGTATTGCGGCGCCCCAGCCGGTTCGGCGTTACAATCGAGGCGCCTGGGAAGCACCGGCGCCGCCGTTCGACGGCGCCTCGGGAGAGGAAGAACGAAAGGGGGATCCGTGCACAAGCACCTGACGACGGTCGTCGTTGCACTCGTCTCGTCGATGCACTTGCTGGCGGCGGCACACGCCACCGCGCAGGCACCGGCACTCATGCCGGTGACCCGCGCAGCGGCCGTGGACGACGAAGGCCCACCCGACCTCGGCCGCCTCGCCGGACGGCGGGCCTGGCGCCAGCTCGACGTCGAGCAGCGGCACGCGCTCCGTCGAGAACGGGAGGCCGAGCTGTTCGACGCAGCCCGAGCCGACGTGCTCGACGACTGGATCGTCCTCGAGTCCCACGCTTGCCTGCTGCTCTCCCAACACGACAAGCGCGAGACGAAGCGCAAGCTCGACGAACTGGAAGACTGCTGGGACTGGGTCGACGAACGCTTCGCGGCCCTGAGCGACGATGTCGTCCGCCGCCCCATCGTGCGCTACTTCGCCAAGGAGGCGAGCTTCCGCAGCTACAACCACTCAGGCGCACGGGGGGACGACGAGATCCTGCTGGTGCTGGTCAACGATCCCGACGGGCGCAGGTGGATCACGGAGGGTGCCTACCTGGCACCGCTCGTGTGGCACTACGTCTGGCAGAAGCTGGAGGGCCGGGGACCGCCCCCGGGCAACCCGCGCCTCATGGCCTGGTCGGACGACTGGTTGCCGCCGTGGATCTCGATGGGCCTCGGCATCACGGGGATGCCGGACGAAGACGGACGCTGGCACCGGGCGGAGCCGGCACACGAGACGCTCGACGAGGCCTACAAGGGCGACGCACTGCGCACGGCGCGCGAGATCATGGCCCTGACCGCCGCGGATCTGAGGGCGCTGCCGCGGGAGGAGCGCCTGCTCGCCCAGCGCCAGGCCTTGGCCCTGCTGCTCCACTGCTCGGCGCTCGACAAGCGCGGCGACCGCTCGCTGCGCGGCTTCCTTCCGCGCTACCTGCGCCGGTCGGCGGAGCTGCGCGAGGACGCGCTCGCCGCCGCCCTGGCGCCCAGTGATGCAGACGCCCCGCCCGAGCGGGAGATCGAGGCCATCGAGGCGATCGATGGCGAAGGCCCGGCCGGGCAGGCCGCGTGGCTGCGCGCTCTCAACGACGAGTTCTGCAACTGGTCGGACAGGGACTGGACGTCCTTCGAGCGCGCCTACCTGAAGACGATGAGGTGAGCCCGGCGGGCGGGCGCACACCCGTGCCCGCACCGGGCTGGGATAGGATGACCCGTCCATGAGGTGAGTCAGCGCATCCGAGGGGGACGCGCGACGACACCTCGGAGACGGTCCATGCCGCGCCGGTCGCTGATGTTGCTGTTCGTCCTGCCCCTGCTCTCCACGCTGCTCGCGGCACCGCCGACGGCGGCGCAGATGAGCGGTGACTTCTCCGATCCGTTCTGCGAAGGCGCCTGGGGGATCCAGACGGGCCTCAGCTTCACCCGTGGCTCCCAGATCAAGCAGGCCCCCGTGCGCGTGGACCTCGAGCGCACGACCATGACCGTGGGCAAGTACGGCCTCACGACCGAGCTGCAGGTGCTGTTTGGCGGCGACGCGCCCAAGCCGCCGCCGGACAAGCGGTTGGTCGTGAAGGCCAAGAAGGTCCCCGAGGGTGCCTTCTCCTTCGGCACCGCCTACTACGACCGGGTGCTCATGGGCGAGATCGACGCGCGGGCGACCGTGGCCATCGACGACCTCGAGGGCATCGTCGACGGACAGACCCGCGCGGCCATCGAGATCGACATCCCGCCGGGCGGCCCGCCCTTCTCGTTCACCTTCCTCGAGGCGCGCTTCAACTCCGCCACGCCCGGCTTCACGGTCACGGGCAACACGAATCTCGGCCCCCTGACGACCGACAACCCGACGGTCATCTCGAACTACGAGGTCGAGTTGCGCGTGCGCAAGGAGGACAACACCCTGACCACCTATACGCGCGACCCGGCCACGGTGGGCAAGGGCGGCGATGGTGACGGCTGGATCATCGTCTCGGAGCAGACCGTGGACGGCGCCTCACCGTTCGAGATCTCCCTCGGCGCGGTCGCCCTCGGCACCGGAGCCCAGGTGTTCTTCGACGACATCCGTGTGGAGGGTGGCGAGATCGGGGGCGAGGTGGAACTCCCGCTGATCCAGCAGATCGCCGACGCCACCGAGTCCTTCACCCAGGCCGGAAACGCGCTGACCGCCGAGGGCGACGGCGAGGAGCCGGCGGCTCTGACCCAGACCGGCATCGACGACACGGTGACAGCCATGGCGGCGATCCAGGCCGCGGTCGACGGGGACACGCTGCTCGAGACGACGCAGGGCAAGCGCGCGCTGTCCGCGCTGAAGAAGGGCATCAAGCAGGGCACCGCGGCGCTGAAGAAGCTGCAGTCGGGCAACGAGAAGAAGATCGCCAAGGCCACCAAGAACCTCCAGAAGGCGATCGAGTTCGCGGCCACCGCCGCGGCCAACCTCGCCGGCCACAAGGCGAAGAGCGCCAAGACCGTGCCGCTCGGAGAGCTGCCTCCGGACTGACGGGCCTTCCACTGAGCGCCGTTTTCCCATGATAGAGTTGCCCGCCCCCCGAGGTGAGGAGCGGTCCATGTCGTGGTCGACGTCGCTTCCCGGTCCAGCCGGTTGCGCGCTGCACGCGATGTGCAGGGTGCGGGCGGAAGGGGTCACTGCTTGATCGCCACGTCGCTGCTGCTGGTCATGTCCGCCCTCGTCGCAGCCGCGGTGCAGGATGTCGAGCGACGACTCGTTCTCGACCAGACCGTCAGCGGCGTGATCGAGGACGGGGATCCGGTCGTCGAGACCGAGACCCTCCGGACCCGCTGCACGCCTGAGTGCGCGCCGACCGTCGGTCGCTCGTACCGCATCGAGCCGGACGAGGACGGGCCGTACACCATCGAGCTGCGCTCGGACGACTTCGACGCCTACCTCGTCCTGCGCGATGACAATGGGGAGCTGATCGCCGAGGACGACGACGGCCTGGTCGGCACGAACCCACGGCTCGCGCTTCCCCGGCTCGCAGCCGGTACCAGCTACCTGCTGGACGCTTGCGCCATGCACGGCGAGCGGGGTTCGTTCGAGCTGGTCCTCGTGCGCGGACTGCCGCCTGCGCGCTCCCCGGCCGAGCGGGTCGCGCTCGATCTGGAGCACGGCCGGCGCCGCGTGGAGACGCTGCAAGCCGATCGGTCGGCGGACCGCCTGGCTCTCGCCGACGCCCTCAGCAGACTCGGAATGACCTACCACAGCAGCGGCGACCCGGCGCAGGCGACGCCGCTGTACGAGCAGGCCGTGGCGATCCGGGAGCAGGCCCTCGGACCGGAGCACCCGGACACGCTCCTGGCGCTGACCAACCTGGGACTGGCACTTCGCAACGCGGGTGACATGGACGCGGCACGTTCGGTCCACGAACGAGTCCTCGAGGTGCGCGAGCGGGTCTTGGGCCCGGATCACGGCGACACCGCCCACGCCCTGCTGTGCCTGGGCATGGTGCTCCAGTACCAGGGTGACCTCACCGCCGCCCGATCGCTGCTCGAGCGCGCCGTCCGGATCAACGAACGAAATCTGGGCCCCGAACACAATCGGACGACCGAGAGCACCGACTCCCTCGCCGCCGTGCTCCAGGTCCAGGGGGACTACGCCGCCGCGCTGCCGCTCCTCGAGCGCGTCCTCGCGATCCGGGAGAGGACGCTCGGTCCCTCGCACGAGTCGACCGGGCTGTCCGTCAACAACATGGGCCATGCCCTGTTGCGGCTGGGCGACTACGACGCCGCCCGCTCGCACTTCGAGCGGGCCCTCTCGATCATCGAGCAGGTCCACGGCCCGGAGCATCCCTCGACGCTCACCGTGCTGGGGAACCTGGCGGTCGTGCTCGACGCCCAGGGCGATCATGCGGCTGCGGCGCCGCTGCTGGAGCGCAACTACGAGCTCAAGCGCAGGGTGCGCGGGCCCGAGCACCCGGAGACCCTTCTCGCGCTGCACAACCTGGCGGAGCTGCGCCTCCGACTGGGAGAAGATGCCAGGGCGAGGTCGCTCTTCGAGCAGGCGCTCGTGCTCCGGGAGCGGGTCCACGGCCCGGACCACCCCGTCACCGCCGACACCGTCGCGCATCTGGGCGAACTGCACGAGATCATGGGCGACGACGAGGGCGCGAGGCGGTTCGGCGAGCGAGCCCTGGCGATCCGCGAGCGGACCCTCGGCCCGGAGCATCCGAATACCGCCGCGTCCCTCCTGCTCCTGGCACGACTCGACTCGGTGCGGGGCGATTACGAGTCGGCGAGGTCGCTCGGCGAGCGCGCCCTCGCGATCCGCGAGCAGGCGCTCGGCGCCGAGCACCCCCTGACCGCTGAAGCCCTGTCGTGGCTGGGGGGACTGCACTTGCTCCAGGCCGACTACGAGTCCGCGAGGCCGCTCCTGGAGCGGGCCCTCGCGATCCGCGAAGCGACCCTGGGCCCCGACCATCGGGAGACCGCCAAGTCCCTGCACATGCTTGCGCAGCTCTCCCAGAACCTGGGCGACTTCGCCGCTGCGCGACCGCTCCTCGAACGGGCCCTCGCGATCCGCGAGCGGAGCTACGGACCCGAGCACCCCGAGACGGCCTCGACCGTGGGAGCGCTCGCCCTGCTGATCGCCCAGCAGGGAGATCCAGCCGCTGCCCGGCCCCTGTGGGAGCGTCAGCTCGCGATCCTCGAGCAGGCTTACGGTCCGGAGCATCCCTCCACGGCCTTCTGCATGATCCAACTCGCTCAGCTCCTTCGCCTGCAGGGTGACGCGGCCAGCGCGAGACCGTTGTGCGAGCGCGCGGTGACGATCTTCGAGGGCGTCGGCGCCGAGAATCCCAGGACCGCCGACGCTCTCAATCTCCTCGCGTCGATGATGCAGGACGAGGGCGACTACGAGGCCGCGAAGCCGCTCCTCGAGCGCGTCCTCGCGATCCGCGAAGGGACCGTGGGACCCGAGCACCCCAAGACCGCCACGGCCCTGGCCAACCTCGGCGTGGCCCTGGGGCAGCAAGGCGATCTGGCAGCCGCCACGGCTCTGTTCGAGCGCTCGCTCGCGATCAAGGAGCGGACTCTCGGTCCCGAGCATCCTGACCTGATCACGACGCTCCTCAACCTGGGGCACGCGCGCCCCGCCGGCGCGACGGACGAAGCGCGAAGACGCTGCGAGCGCGCCCTCGCCCTCTGCGAACAGCACCTCGGCCCCGAGCACGGCGACACGGCGTCCGTCCTGAAGCTCCTGGCCCAGATCCACACGGAGGAAGGCGACCCTCGAGCTGCGTGGGCTGCGATCCAGCGCCACTGGCGCATCCGGGAGGCCCGCATCGGGGTCATGCTCGCCTCGATGAGCGAAGGCGAGCGGTATCTCTACCTGGCGGCTCTGCTCCGGGGGCTCGAGCTCAAGCTCGCCCTGGCGCGATCGCTCGATGATCCGGACGTCCGGCGGGATGCCTACGACACCGTCCTGAGATGGAAGGGACAGATCGCACGGGGCGTGATCGCGAGCCGCGAGCAGCAGGCCTCGAGGATGGGCGCCGAGGCGGGCGCGCTGATCGAAGAGCTGCGCCGGTGTCAGGCGCAGCTCTCGCGACTCGCGCTCCAGGCCGAGGTTCCGGATCGTGTCGCTCATGACGCACGACTCGCCGCGCTGCGCACCGAGCGCGGTCGTCTCGAGCGGGAGCTGCAACGGCTGCCCAACGCGACGGGCGTGGTCGAGGTCGCGGGGTTTCATGACCTGCGGGCGAGCCTGGAGCCCGGCTCGGCGTTGGTCGACCTGTTGGTGCACCGCGACTACGTCGTCCCGAAGTACGGTGCGCCTCGCTTCACCGCCTGGGTCACCCGCGCGGACCACGACACCCCGATCGAGATCGACCTGGGTCCGGTGGCCGCGATCGAGGCGGCGGTCGGCACCTTCCTCGAAGACCTGGTCGCGCGGCGCGGCGTCTCGCTGGCGAACGACGCGCACCAGGACCCGGGGCCGCCCCTGCGCGAGCTGCTCTGGGATCCCATCGCGCCACACCTCGAAGGCGTCGAGACGGTCTTCGTCTCGCCCGACGGTGTGCTGGGCACGCTGCCCTTCGGGACATTGCCGCTCGACGACGGCAGCCTGGCCATCGAACGCTTCGCCTTCGTCTACCTGCAGGACGCCACGTCGCTGGTGCGCCGTGGAGAGCCGGGCGTCGAACTGGACTCGTTGCTCGCCGTGGGCGCGGTCGACTTCCGCAAGCGCACCGACTGGGCCCTCGACCAGGCTCCGTCCGCCGAGCTCGACCTGGTCGCGATGGCCGACACGGACCTGCGCGGCAGCTTCAGCGACTATTGGGGCCGGCTGCCGGCGACCGAGTACGAGTCCCAGGTCGTGAGCGACATGCACGAGGACGCGTTCGGGGACGACGGCCGTCGCCTGCTGCTCCAAGGCGGCGAGCCCGGCGAGGGACGCCTCAAGCACGAGCTGCAACACCACGCCGTCCTGCACCTGGCCACCCACGGCTTCTTCCAGCCCGAGGGCGTCCCCTCGATGTGGGAGGCGGTCAAGGACGGCGGGACGACCGAGATGCGCATGAGCGCCGAGGCGAAGCACCTCGTGGGCAAGCACCCCGGGCTGCTGTCGGGCCTGGTCTGCGCCGGCGCCAACCGCGGCGGGAGCCTGGACGACGAAGCCGGCGACGACGGCTACCTGACCGCCGAAGAGGTGGGCTGGCTCGACCTGTCGGGCGTGGAGCTGGTCGTGCTCTCGGCGTGCGAGACGGGCCTGGGCCGGGCCCAGTCGGGCGAGGGACTGATCGGCCTGCGGCGCGCGTTCCAGACGGCGGGCGCGAGGACGGTGATCAGCTCGCTCTGGTCGGTGAAGGACGAGTCGACCGCCGAACTCATGCGCGACTTCTACAAGAACCTCTGGCTGCGCGGCATGGGCCGGCACGAGGCGTTGCGCGCGGCGCAGCTCGCCATGCTGCGTCGCAACCGCATGGAGCACGGCGCATCGCTGCCGAGCACATGGGGTGCGTTCGTGCTCAGCGGCGAGTGGCGCTGATCCGGGGCGGGGCCCCCGGCCCTCGCCCCGCTCGGAACGTCAGTCGTCGCCGGCGGTGACGTCGCGCACCCAGCCCAGGGCGGCCATCATGCTGGGGAAGCCGATCGTCGGGCAGGCGAGCAGCGCCACCTGTTCGAGCGCGGCGGCGTCGAGGCCGGCGCCGACGGCCTTGCGCGTGTGGGCGTGGGTCGGACCCTCCAGGCGCGCGCCCACCGAGATGCCCAGCTTCACCAGCGCCACCTCGCGCGGCGACAGGGGACCGGCGGCGCGCACCGCCTTGCCCAGGGCCTCGTAGGCACTGGCCACGTCGGGATGACGCTCGACGAACTCACGATAGGGCTTGGGCGGTCGGACGTTCGATTCGGACATGGCGGTTCCTCCCTTGGTTGCCCCGACGATACAGCCGTCACCCGCCCCGCGGAAACGGTCGCGCGCCCGAAACTGCGCGCCCGGCGGGCGCTCGGAGGCCACGCCGTGCCCGACCCGCGCTCCCCCCCCCATGGGGACCCGGCGGCGTCACGCGTCGGGTCGCCGTCTACGGCAACAGCGCCACCCGCTCGGCCGGGGTGAGCGCCTTGTGGCGCCGGCGCACTTCGAAGGTGCGCCTGGCCGCCTCGAGCTGGATGCGCACGTCCATCTTGGAGGTGCCGCGCTCCCGGTCAGGGAAGTAGATCGGGATCTCGTGGATCCGGTAGCCGAGGCGCCAGGCCACGTAGGCCATCTCCACCTGGAACACGTAGCCGTTGCTCTGGATGCGGTTCTGGATGTCCATGCCCAGCAGCGTCTCGCGCCGCCACAGGCGGAAGCCGCCCGTCGCATCGCACAGGGGCAGCCCGAGGATCGCGCGGACGTAGACGCTGTTGGCGAACCAGCTCAGCAGCTTGCGCCACCAGGCCCAGCTGTCGTCCACCCGGCCGCCGGACACGAAGCGCGAGGCCAGGATCATGTCCGGCGTGCGCCCGGCGCCCCCGCCCGCGTCCCCGCCCGCACCCTTGCCGGGGAGCGGCTGCCCGATGGCCAGCAGCATGTCGCGCACGTACTCGGGCTTGTGGGAGAAGTCGCAGTCCATCTGGAGCACGAGCTCGGCGCCCTGGTCCAGCGCCTGGGCGAAGCCGGCCAGGTAGGCCTTGCCCAGGCCCTCCTTGCCGGCCCGGTGCAGCACCGAGAGGCGCCCCGGGTGGGCCGCGGCCAGTTCGTCCGCCAGGTCGCCGGTGCCGTCGGGGGAGGCGTCGTCCACCACCAGGATCGAGAGCTCGGTGTCCGGGAGGTCCAGCGCGAACAGCGCCGCCACCATGGAGGCCAGGTTCTCGGCCTCGTTGTAGGTGGGCAGGACGACCGTCAACTGCATGCGTTCGGCTCGCGCGCGTGTCGGCCCCGGGAGAGCGGGCGCCGGCGTGGATCGGGAGGTCCGGCGAGATGGGTGCGCCCCCGACGAGCGAGGCGGCCCTTCACCGGGTAATCTGACGCACCGATTCTAGCCTGGACGCGGTGGCGGATTCCGCTGTCACCGCAGTCGGTGCCCAGGGCGCCGGCCGGCTCCACCCTGTCCCGGCTCCACCCTGTCCCGGCACGCCCCTCTCCCGGCACGCCGCCCTCCGGCGGCTGCCCCAACCGGCCCGCACCGATGAGCCTGCGCACGACCGTTCTCGTGGCGACCGTCGCCGTCGCCGGCTTTCTCGCCCTGCTGCTCGGCACGCGCGAGTGGTCGCTGGGCACGCACCCCGACGGCAAGGCGCGCTTCAAGTACCTGCTCGAGGACGTGCACGACCGCGGCGTCTACCAGCAGCGGGGTCGCTGGCTGCCCTCCGGCCGCACGCCGTACCTGGAGGAACACTCCGAGTACCCGCAGCTCGCCACCTGGATCGTGGGACTGCCCTACCTGTTCATCGAGCACCACGTGGCCGAGGGTCCCGCGCCCGAGCGGCGCCACGCCAACCAGATCCTGGCCCAGGACCGGGACGCGTACTTCGACGCCTTCCACATCATGGTCGCGCCCGCCGTGCTGCTGCTGATCGTGTTCACCGCCCTGAGCCTGCGCAGCCTGGGTCGCAACCCGGCCTGGGCGCTGCTCGTGCTGTGTCCGGGCTCGCTCTACTTCGGCTTCAACCGCTACGACGCCCTGCCGGCCCTGGTCGTGGCCATCGCCATCTGGCTGCAACTCACCGGGCGCTTGCGCTGGGCTGCCCTGGCCTTGGGTGTCGGCGCCATGATCAAGTGGTATCCGATCCTGCTGCTGCCATTGTTCGTGGCGCACAACGTGCACACGGCCCGGCGCATCGCCAGCGAACGAGGCCAGCCCTTCCGCTGGGGCGACACGATCGTGCGCCGGGCCGTCGTGCCCGGCGCCATCGCCGGGTTCTTCTGCCTCGCGGTGCTGGGTGTCACCTGGATCTGGGACGGCGGCGGCAAGGACGCCGTGCTCTACGTGTACGAACACCACGGCAAGCGCTCGCCCAACCCCGCCTCGGTGGTGACGGCCCTGACCCGCCGCTGGCAGTGGGTGCCGCTCGAGCGGCAGGAGGCCTTGTCGCAGGTCTTCATGCTGCTCCAGTTCGTGCCCGCCGCGCTGCTGGCGCTGTTTCCCGTCCGCGACCGCGACACCCTCATCCGCGGCTGCCTCGTGGTGGTCCTGGGCTTCTTCACCTTCTCGCGCGTGTTCTCACCCCAGTGGGTGATCTGGGTCACGCCCATCGCCGCCCTGCTGGCGCCGCGCCTGCGCATGCTGGCCCTGTTCGCCGTGGCCCTCGAGATCGTGATCTACCTGCAGAACCCGGTCCTGTTCCACGAGGGCCTGCGGGCCACGGCCCGCGGATTCGAGATCTCCGACGCCTGGCACGTGACCTCGGCGGTCCGCATCGGGCTCATGTTCACCTTCTGGGCTTGGTGTCTGGGCGGTTTCCTGCGTACCGTCTTGCGGGCGCCAACGCCGGTCTCGACCACGGCCGACGCTCCGCCGCCGCCGGACGCGCCCGGTGACGGGACCCCAGCCGGAGATCCTGCCGGCGCCTGAGCACCGCCGCCGCCAGCCCTGACGCGCCATGGACTCGCTGAAGACCGACTGCCGACACTTCCACAGCGACCGCCCGTGCGCACCCCACAAGCAGCACGGTGTCGTGTGCGGCACGTGCACCGAGTTCTACGACCCGGTGCGCACGCGCATCCTGCTGGTGAAGCTCGCCGCCGACGGCGACGTGCTGCGCACCACGTCGCTGCTGCCGGCGATCCACCGGCGCTGGCCCGGCGCTCACGTCACCTGGGTCACCGCCCCCAGCGCGGTGCCGCTGTTCGACGGCAACCCGCTCGTCGACCGCGTGATCGCCTTCAACGGCTCAATGCCGCTGCCGATCAGCGCCGAGGCCTTCGACGTGGTGCTGTGTCCCGATGCCGCCGCCGACGCCTGCTCGCTGGCCCACGCGGCCCACGGCGGCCCGAACGGGATCGAGCGCGTGGGCTTCGACCTCGACGAACGCGGCACGGCCCGACCCCTCGGCCCCGCGGCCGAGCACTGGTTCAACATGGGCCTGCGCGACGACCTGAAGCGCGCCAACGCACGCACCTACCAGTCGATCATGGCCGACGTGCTCGGCGTGCCTTACGAACGGGAACGTCCCATGCTGGCGTTGAACGCGGAGCTGAGCGCGCGCAGCGCCGAGCTGCGCGCCGCCCACGCGCCCCCCGCCGGCAAGTCCGTGATCGGACTCAACACCGGCGCCGGGCGTCGCTGGCGCTTCAAGCGCTGGACCGACGACGGCATGACCGAACTGTGCCGGCGCCTCACCGCCGCGGGCCACACGGTGCTGCTGCTCGGCGGTCCGGACGAAGTGGAGCGCATGGCGCGCCTGCAGCACGCCACCAACGACGGCGCGATCAACACCGGCGGGCACAACAGCCTGCCCGAGTTCGCGTCGATCGTGGACGCGTGCGACATCGTGGTCACCGGCGACACCCTCGCCCTGCACATCGCCGTGGCCCGCGACAAGCCCGTGGTGGCGCTGTTCGGTCCCACGTCCGCGGCGGAGATCGAGCTGTTCGACACGGGCGATCACGTGGTGCCCGAGCTCGACTGCCTCGTCTGCTACAAGCAGGACTGCGACTTCCAGCCCAACTGCATGGAGTCCATCAGCTGCGACACGGTGGCCGGCGCGATCGAACACTGGACGGAGGCCGCCGCCCGGTGAAGGTCGTCGTCACGGTTCCCACCTACAACGAGATCGAGAACATCGAGCGCCTGATCGGCGAGATCCTCGCCCAGGACGAGCGCGTCGAGGTGCTGGTCGCCGACGACAACTCCCCCGACGGCACCTGGAAGCGCGTGGCCGAGCTGGGCGAGAGCAACCCGCGCGTGCACCTGCTGCACCGCACCACCGACCGGGGCCGGGGACGGGCCGGCCGCGACGCCTACGCCTGGGCGCTCGAGCAGGGCGCCGACCTGGCCTTCGAGATGGACGCCGACTTCAGCCACCACCCGCGCTACCTGCCGGCCATGATCGCGGCCCTGGAAGGCGGCGCCGACGTGGTGCTCGGCTCGCGCCAGGTCCCCGGCGGCAAGGACATCGGCCGCACCTGGTTGCGCCGCTGGCTCACGAACGCGAGCAACCTCTACGTGCGCATCGTGCTGGGACTCCCGGTGGGCGACTGCAACTCCGGCTACCGCGGCTTCCGCCGTTCGGCCCTGGAGGCCATCGACGCCGGGCACGCCTTCTCGCCCGGCCCCGCCATCGTGCACGAGCTGCTCTACAAGGCGTCCCGTCGCAAGCTGAAGATGGTCGAGATCCCGATCGAGTTCGTGGATCGCGAGGAGGGCACGTCCACGCTCACCTTCTCCACGCTGCTGCGCTCGTACGTGACCATCCTGCGCCTGCGCTGGATGGGCCTCACCGGCAAGCTGTTCGAGGCGACGGAGTGATGGCCCCCTGCCGCGTCTTCCTCGGGACGCTGTGCTTGGCGCTGCTCAGCGCCTGCGGCGACACCGGCGCCAACGGACGCCGACCCAACGTGCTGTTGATCACCCTCGACACCGTGCGCGCCGACCGCCTGGGCGCCTACGGCTACGACGCCCGCGACGCCACACCGAACCTCGACGCCTTCGCCCGGGAGTGCGTGGTCTTCGAACAGGCCTTCGCCAACAGCTCGTTCACGCCCCCCTCCCACGCCTCGCTGCTGACCTCGCTCTACCCCAGCGAGCACGGGCTCATGCACTGGAGCCAGAAACTGGCCGACGTGCCCACGGCGGGCGAACTGTTCACGGCCGCCGGCTACCGCACCTTCGCCGTGTCGCCGCTCAAGACGCTGTTCATCCTCGGCCTGGAGCGCGGCTTCCAGGAGACGCTGGACATCCCCCACGAGAACATCCCCGGGGGCGTGCGCCTCGGTGACGCGCCGGCGATCAACGCCCGGGCCCTGCCGCGGCTCACGGCCGACGACGAGCGGCCCTTCTTCGCCTGGCTGCACTACTACGACGCCCACCGTGTCTTCGCGCGTCAGGGCGAGCAGTGGGCCCGCCGCTACAGCGACTTCGACGATCTCTCGGTGGGCGACACCGAGGCCTGGTACCAGGTGCCGCCCCGACGACGACCCGGGCGCCCCATGGTGCAGTCGCAGATCAGCAGCGAACAGGCCACGTTCATCAAGGATCGCTACGACGGCGGGCTCGCCTATCTGGACGAACAGATCGGCGCCCTGCTCGACGAGCTGCGCGCCAGCGGCGTGCTCGAACACACGATCGTGGTCATCACCGCCGACCATGGTGAAGTCCTCGACGAATACGAAGAGGAGTGGTTCTCCCACGACCCGCACCTGGTGGACGCCAACATCCACGTACCCCTGCTCGTGCGCCTGCCCGGCGCCGAACGTGCCGGCGAGCGCCGTGACGCCCTGGTGCAGGGCGTGGACCTGCTGCCCACGCTGCTGGAGCTGGCCGGCATCGACGTGAGCGGCGACGCAACCGGCGACGCGGCCGTGCGCGCGGCGCTCGACGCCCGCGAGTTCTCCGGGTTGAGCCTGGTGCCCGTGCTCGGCGGGCGCACCCTGCCGCGCGACTTCGTCTTCGCCGACCGCATGGGACGTGACCGCAGCGGCGAGGACCCGCAGCCCGCCGAAGCCGACGTGCAACGCGAACGGGACCGCAAGCGCATGCTGCGCACGAAGACCCACAAGCTCGTGCACAACATGGACCGGGGCCAGTTCCAGCTCTTCGCCGTGGGCGACGAGCACACCGACGTGGCGCAGGAGCAAGAGCAGAACTTCGACCGGCTGGTGAACGCGTACCGGGACCACGTGCTGCACCTCAAGGCCACCGACGGCACGCCGTCCGAGCTGGACGACGCCACCCGGGAGTTGCTGCGCCAGATCGGCTACCTGGACGAGGACGGCAACTGAGCACGCCCGGCACGAGCACCAGCGGCGCGAACGCCAACGGCACGACCACCCGGCGCTGGACGCTGGTGCTGTGGGCCACAGCCCTGGCCTTTCCCCTCGGTTCGCTGCTGCAACCGTGGCTGCTGCCCGGCCGCAGCGAGCTGCCGGTCGTCCCGCGCCAGCTCCACTCGCCCCTGCTGCTGATCACCGTCCCCGGACTGCGCGCCGACCGCATCCATCACCTGGGCTACGGGCGCGAGACGACGCCGGTGCTCGACGATCTCGCCCACCACGGCGTGTCGTTCCCCGAGAGCTACGCGTCGAGCAACGACTCGCGCGCGAGCGCGGCCGCGATCCACAGCGCCCTGGCCCCCGAGCGCTCGGGCATCCTGAGCGCCGAGAAGCGCCTCCCGGGCCGGGTCGAGACCCTGGCCGAGCGCCTGGCCGGAGCCGGCTACCACAACGTGGCGCTGGTCTCCGACCCCGACCTCGCCGACGCGGGCCTCGACCAGGGTTTCGCCCGCTACGAGACCCTGCCCCCCGGCACGTCCTCGGACGAACTGGTGACGCGCGCCATGGCCGCCATCACCGAGTCGCCCTCCGCGAACTGGTTCGTGTGGCTGGACCTGCCCGACCTGCTGCGCCCGTACGGCGGCGACGGCGTCGACGTGAACGCCTTCGATGCCGCCGTGCCCGCCGGGTTCGGCGCGGGCCCGGACGTCGTCGAACGCATCGACGCGGCGTGGCAGCGCGAGGCCGGGTGGAGCCAGACGGAACTGGACTGGATGTCGGCGCGCTACGACGCCGCCCTGCTCCAGCTCGACCGGTCCATCGGCGCGCTGCTCGCCCAGCTCGAGCAGAGCATGCAGCTGCACACCATGACGGTCTGCATCACCGGGACCCGCGGGGAGCGCCTGGCCGAGCGACCGGGCGTCGCCTTCACCCACGGCGTGGATCTCTACGAGTACTCGATCCGCGTGCCGCTGCTGCTGCGCCTGCCGGCCCAGTACGTGCGCGGCCTGGAGCTGATGCGCATGGTGCACTCGGTGGACGTGGCCCCCACGCTCGTGAAGCTGGTGCTCAAGCGCGGCCCGCGGGCCGAGTGGACCGAGGCCTGCGGCAAGTCCCTCGACCTCGACATCACCAACCAGTACGAGACGAACGCGCGGGTGTTCTCCCGGGGCCTGCACAGCCCCCGCGGTGAACTCGGCTCGGCGCGCCCGGCCTCCGCTGCCCGGGCGGCCAACATCAAGCTGATCGCCCCCGACGACAACCCGGAGCGCACCGAGCTGTACTCGCTCACCGAAGACCCCACCGAGCAGCTCAACCGCGCCCGCAACGCGCCGGACGTCACCAGCGCCATGCTGCGCCACCTCGACGCCTGGCGCACCGACTGCACCACGCACTAGCTGCCGCACGGGCTGCTTGCGTCAGCGCCCCTCGCCGCGGGGCGTGTTGAACAGCGCGTCGACGCGCTGCTCCTCCGTCACGTCGTAGATGAAGATCGTGTGGCCGATCTTGTGGATCGGCTCCAGCTCGCCGAGCCAGAAATCGTAGCGCGGGGCCTGGCGCATGAGCGCGGTGACGTGCACGGCGACCAGACCCTCGATCGGTTCGAACGCCCTGGGGTGGGCGAAGGTCGGCGTGGAACGCACGCCCCAGGTCTCGGGATCGGCGGTGCCGTAGTAGTCGTAGTAGATGTGGTCGAGGCCCTGCTCGTCCATCCAGCGGCCGAGGCCGGCGGTGTCCTGACCCCAGTCGTCGCCGATCACGGAGTAGGTGTGGCCGTTGTCGGGGCCGCCCGCCCAACCGTTGAAGTACATCAGGTTGTCGGGCTGGTACCAGAGCCCTGAAGCGGCCGCCCAAGCCAGCAGCAGGGCGATCCCCTGGCGCCAGGGCGTGGGGCGTCGCTCGGTGGCCAGCACGATCTCGAGCGCGATGAACACGCAGCCACTCATGCCGAGCCACAGGAAACCCCGGGGCCCCCCGTCGTGGAGCAGCAGCGCGCCGCCCACCCCGAGTCCGACCACGGCGACAGCGCCGCACACACGTTCGAGTGCACCGGGGCAGGCGCCCCGCCCCGTCTCGCGGCCGACCGCCAAGACCCGAGCGGCCGCAACGCACAGGAACGGCACCACCGGCAGGATGTACTTGAAGCCGAGCTGCACCTTGGCCGTGCTGAACAGCAGGAACTGGCTGATCACGAAGACGTACAGGCAGGCTTCGTGCACACCACCGCGCCAGGTGCGTCGCAGCGCGGCGAGCCCCAGCAGGATCAGCAACGAGAACGCCTCGGGGTTCTTGATCAGCCACGAGACGAGGTAGAAGTTCCAGAAGCCGTCGGAGCTGATCTGCCCCCAGAAGTAGGTCAGGTGACCGGCCCGGGTGTGGTGCGTCTGGTGGTCGAAGCCCTTGATGAAGCTCAGCAGCGGGATCGGCGTGTCGGCGCCGAACACGCCTTCGAGCGTCGTCTCGATCGGTGACACGTCGGCGCCCTCGGGCGGCGCGAAGACCACGTCCGTCTCACCCCGGGCGATGAAGCGCGCGTGCTGGCGGGCGTGGTCGAGCGATCGGGCCTCGCCCATGTACAGCAGCCAGAGCACGCCGGCCGCGCCGAACAGGGCCAGGAACGCCTGGCCCACCAGCACCGGTCGCCGCCGGGCGATGGCCACCACCAGCACGATCACGCCGATGATCGGCAGCAGCACCAGGGCCGTGAGCTTGCTGCCCAGGGCGCAGCCCAACGTGAGCGAGCCCAGCGCGAGGCTGCGCCGGCTGCCCCTGTCCAGCCAGCGCCAGACGTGGAACGACGCGGCGAAGATGAACGTGGTCACCGCGAAGTCGTTGGCCGCCACCCGGCAGTGGGCCAGGATGTTGGGGTTGAGCGCGTACAGCAACAGCGCGACGAGCCCCGCCCCGTTGCCGAAGGCCCAGCGCCCCCACTGCAACACGTACAGCCCGAGCAGCAGCCCCAGCAGCACTCCCGGCATGCGCGCCAGGAACAGGATCCAGTGGTGGTCGGCGTTCGGCTGGTGGCTGATGAACGCGAACGGGAACCCGGGGCGCTGCTGGTAATCGTCCGGGAGCTGCAGGTCGAGCAGCAGCAGCGGCAGGCCCATCAGGTACTTGGCCAGGGGCGGGTGCTCGCGGTTGAGCGACAGGTCGCCGGTCACGACGTAGCTGTACGCCGTGAAGATGTACATGGGCTCGTCGTACGTCTCCGACTTGCTCCACGCGCCCCAGGTGGCCAGCCCGGCGAAGGTCGCGAGCAGCAGGGCCACCGCCCCCCGTTGCATCCCGCTCAGCGGCGGGGGACGATCTGATCGGTCGGCGGGCTCCACGCCGCCATGCTCGCATGCGAGCCACCCGCCAGCCAGCAGCAGAGGTCCACAGCAGATGCCCTCCATCGCCATCGTCGGCGCGTCGCGCCAGCAGCGGAAGTTCGGCAACAAGGCCGTGCGGGCCTACCTCCAGAAGGGCTGGGACGTGTTCCCGGTGCACCCGAGCGAGGAGTCGATCGAGGGTTGCCGCGTGTTTGCCTCGCTGCGCGACGTGCCCTGCCCGCTCGATCGCGTGGCGTTGTACCTGCCGCCCCACGTGGGCTTGACGATCCTCGAGGACCTGGCCGCCGTCGAGCACGGCGACTTCTTCGTCAACCCGGGCGCGGGTAGCCCGGAACTCACCGCCCGGGCGCGAGAGCTGGGACTCGAGCCCCTCGACGACTGCGCCATCGTGGCCATCGGCGTGAGCCCCGCGGCACTCTGAGACAGCCCATGCAAGGCGTGCACTTCGACGGCGGACAGGTCACGATCCGCGACGACCTGCCCGCGCCCGCGCCGGCTGCGGACGAGACCCGCGTCGCCGTTCTGCGCGCCGGCGTGTGCGCCACCGACCTGGCCCTGTCCCGGGGCTACATGGACTTCCGCGGTGTGCCGGGACACGAGTTCGTGGGACGCGCCCTGGACGGTCCGCTCGCGGGGCGCCGGGTGGTCGGCGAGATCAACGCGGGCTGCGGCGAATGCCCCCGGTGCCGCTCGGGCGATCCGCGTCACTGTCCGGCGCGCACCGTGCTGGGCATCCTGGGCCGGGCGGGCGCGTTCGCCGAGCAGCTGTCGTTGCCTACGGGGAACCTGCACGCAGTGCCCGACGACGTCAGCACCGACGCCGCCGTGTTCGTGGAGCCGCTGGCGGCCGCGAACCAGATCACCGAACAGCTCGACGTGAACGGCGCTCGCGCGCTGGTGGCGGGCGACGGCCGCCTCGGCCTGTTGTGCGCCTGGACGCTCAGCCTGGCGGGCGCGCGGGTCACGCTGGCCGGACACCATCCCGAGCGCCGGGACATGCTCCCGAACGGCGCCGAACTCGTGACCGAGATGCTCGACGGCCCCGGCGACGGCCGGGCCCACGGCACACCGCCCGCGTTCGACCTCGCGGTGGAAGCCACCGGGCACCCGGACGTCCTGGCCCGCCTCGCGCCCCACGTGGTCCCGGGCGGCACGATCGTGCTCAAGACCACGAGCGAACTCCCGGTCTCCGTGGACCTGGCCCCGTTCGTGGTGAACGAGCACCGGCTCCAGGGCTCGCGCTGTGGACGCTTCGGCCCGGCGCTGCGCCTGCTGGCCGAGGGACGGGTCCCGGTGCAGGCCTTGATCCACGCGCGGCGCGATCTGGGCGACGCGCTCGACGCGCTGGCCGCCGCCGGCACACGCGGCGTGCTCAAGGTCCTGCTCGACATCGGGCACTGAGGTGCCACGCTTCCCGGCCGTCGTTCCCATAGGCTAGCCTGTGCCGCTCGCGCTCGTCGCCGCACCGGAACGCTTCGTTCACCGCCGCCGCGACCGCGACAACCGGCTCGCGAGGGCCGCCCGGGCAGGGCGCCGTCGTGCACACCGACCGTCACCACTCCTGCCCCAGGGGACGAGCATGACCGCAGGCATCACGGGTCGAGCGCGGCGCGCAGCGGGACGGCGCGACCGCCCTCCACGAGCAAGCGCACCACGTTGGGTCAACCCGCTCGCCGTGCTGGCGCTGCTCGGCTGCGCGACGGCTTGCGCCCACGCCGAGCGGGCCCGAGAGGCCGACCGGGTGCTGGCGCTCCAGGCCCAGGCCCAGGCCCAGGCGCGGGCCACGGCCGAGCTGGCCGACGTCACCCGACTCACGGCGGCGGCGCGGCGCGGCGCCGACAACGGCGCCGACAGCAGCGACCTGCTCGACCCCGAACGCGCCGGCGGCGGCCTGCGCGCCTTCGTCGGGGCGCGCGTGCTGCCCATCGCCGGGCCCGAGATCGCCGACGGCGTGCTCGTCGTGGACGGCGGGCGCATCGTCGCGGTGGGCGCGCGGGGCGACACGCCGATCCCCGACGGCGCCAGCGTGCGCGACGTGAGCGGGCTGCTGATCATGCCCGGTCTGGTCGACACCCACAGCCACGTCGGCGAACCGTGGGCCGGCGACTCGTCCGAACCGATGCAGCCGGACGTGCGTGTGTACGACGCCATCGACGTGCGCCACGCCAGCATCCAGCGGGCCCAGGCGGGCGGCGTCACCGTGGCCAACATCATGCCGGGCTCGGGCCACCTGATGAGCGGCCAGACGACCTACGTGAAGCTGCGCGACGTCGACACCATCGACGAACTCGTGGCCCGAGACGCCGACGGCGCCCCCATGGGCGGCATGAAGATGGCCAACGGCACGAACTCCCAGGACGACCCGCCCTTCCCCGGGACGCGCGGCAAGTCCGCCGCGATCGTGCGCAGCCGCTTCGTCGCGGCCCAGGAGTACCGGCGCAAGCGCGACGCCGCCGATGCGGGCAAGGGCCCCGACCGGGACCTGGCCAACGAGGCGCTGCTCGAGGTGCTCGACGGCAAGCGCGTGGTGCACCACCACACTCACCGCCACGACGACATCGTCACCGTGTTGCGACTGCAGCAGGAGTTCGGTTTCCGGCTGGTGCTGCAGCACGTCAGCGAGGCCTACAAGGTGGTCGACGAGCTCGTCGCCGCCGGCTCGCCGCCGTGCTCGCTGATCGTGATCGACAGCCCCGGCGGCAAGCTCGAAGCGGTCGACATGGCCTGGGAGACCGGCGGCGTCCTGGAGCAGGCCGGGATCCCCGTGGCGTTCCACACCGATGACGCGGTCAACGACTCGCGCCTGTTCCTGCGCTCGGCGGCGCTCGCCGTGCGCGGCGGCATGTCGCGCGAGGGCGCCCTGGCCGCCGTGACGCTCACGGCCGCGGCCATGCTCGACATGCAGGACCGGGTGGGCTCGCTCGAGGCGGGCAAGGACGCCGATTTCGTGCTCATGTCGGGCGATCCCCTGAGCACCTACGCCCAGGTGCTCGAGACCTGGGTGGACGGCCGCAAGGTCTTCGACCGCGACGACCCCGGCGACCGGCTCTACGCCGAGGGCGGCTACGGGGCCAGTGAACCGAGACGCTACGCGGGCCTGTGCTGCTTCGGCCCGGGAGGTGCCCGATGAACACCACGATCCAACCCAGCGCGCCCGCGCGCACCCGCCGCCGCGTGATCTCGCCCCTGCTCGGCGCAGCCCTGATCGCCGGCACGCTGCTCGGCGAGCGCGAGCTCGTCGCGCAGGGGCGCCCCACCACGCACGCCGTGCGCGGGCGCATCGTGCACACCATGGAAGGCGAGCCGATCCCGAACGGCATGGTCGTCTTCTCCGGTTCGCGCATCACCTATGTCGGCCCGGCCGCCGGGACCTCGGTGCCCGACGGCGTGCAGGTCTGGGATGCGGCAGTGGTGACGCCGGGTTTGATCGACGCCCACACGACCGTGGGCTTGTCGGGCCAGTTCAACCAGGCGCACGACCAGGATCAGCTCGACCCCGGTGCCCCGCTCCAGCCCGAGCTGCGCGCCATCGACGCGTACAACCCACGCGAGCGCCTGGTCGACTGGGTGCGCTCCCTGGGCGTGACCACCGTGAACACCGGACACGGTCCCGGCGCCGTGATCTCGGGCCAGACCATGCTGGTGAAGACCTGGCCCCCGGTGCTCGAGGATGCGCTGCTCGACGCCGAAGCCATGCTCGCGGTCACCCTGGGCCCCGGCGCCACCACGAGCGAGAACGGCAAGTCCCCCGGCACGCGCGCCAAGGCCGTGGCCATGCTGCGCAGCGAGCTGGTGCGCGCCCAGGCCTACCGGGCCAAGCGCGACGCTGACGAGGCCCCCGACCGGGACCTGCAACTGGAGACGCTCAGCGCCGTGCTCGACGGCGACCTGCCGCTGCTGGTCACCGTGCACCGTTACCACGACATCCTGGCCGCCCTGCGCCTGGCGGACGAGTTCCGCGTGAAGCTCGTGCTCGACGGTGCCGCCGAGGCCTACCTGGTGGCGGACGCGATCGCCGCGGCCGACGTCCCGGTCATCGTGCACCCGGCCATGGCGCGCTCGGGCGGCCTGTGGGACCAGGCCGAGACGATCAACATCTCCATGGAGACGGCCGGCCTGCTGGCCGACGCGGGTGTGCGCATCGCGCTGCAGAGCGGCTTCGAGAGCTACGTGCCCAAGACGCGCGTGCTGCTCTTCGAGGCCGGGGTCGCCGCGGCCCACGGCCTGGGCACGCAGCGGGCCCTGGCGGCGATCACGATCGACGCGGCGCGCATCCTCGGAGCCGCCGATCGCATCGGGTCCCTGGCCGTGGGCAAGGACGCCGACATCG
>JAJDEQ010000011.1 GCA_029259695.1 Planctomycetota bacterium | reverse complement strand
GACTTCACCATCGACGTCCGGACCGGAGCGCTCTGGGCCCTGGCGGTGCAGCCGCTGGGCCGGCTCGATGTGGTCGGGTTGGAGATGCGCTTCGCATTCCACGAGCCGACGGTGTCGGGCCTGCGTGTGCCCGGCAACGTGCGCATCTACGAGCAGGGCGCCCGCGAGGAGACGATCCAGCTGGGCGTGGAGATGAACGCGGATGACCTGCTCGTGCTGGAGATCGGCGGGCCGGTTGACGAGGCGCTGTTCGCGTTGCCGCCGGGGAGCGGGCGCTGAGCTGAGCCCCGTGGGACCGGGGTGCGCGCGGGTTGCCGCGGTCGAGCCGCGCTAGAAACCCGTGCGCTTGAAGAGTCGCTCGAGTTCATCGGCGCCGATCACGATGCGCGTCGGTCGCCCGTGAGGGCAGGTCGCGTCGTGTTCGATCTCCGCGCCACTCTGGAACAGGGCAGCCACCTCGGACTCGTCCAGGGCATCGCCGGCTTTCACGGCGGCGTGGCAGGCCATGGTGAAGAGCCGGCGATCGAGACCGTGAGGGATGCCGCCGTGGGCGTCCGGGGGATCGACGAGGGCTCGTAGCAAGTCGGGCAGGGACTCGTTGCGCAGGACCGCGGGCACGGCTTGGACCGCGACCGTGTCCTCGCCGAAGGCCGCGACGACGAGGCCGAAGCGCGCCAATTCATCCGCCAAAAGCAGCGCCCGGTCGTAGTCTCCGGGGTCGAGTCGGATCGTCTCGGGCACCAGCAGCCGTTGGCTCTCGATCTCGCCGCGGGCGAGTTGCCCTTGCAGCCGCGCGTACAGCACGCGTTCGTGCAGAGCGTGCTGATCCACGAGCACCAGACCCTGGTCGCTGTCGTGGGCGATGTAGGTGCGCAGGATCTGGACGTAGCGTTGGGCCGCGCGCGGCGCCGGAGCGGCCACGGCGGGCGACGCCGGCGGATGCCCGCCACCGACGGGCCCCCCGGCCGGTCGCGTACCGACGCCTCCCCGGCCGACCCCGGGGGCATCCTCCGCAACGGCTCCGCCGGAGAGCGCTGCCGTGCCGAGCGGCAACTCCCCCAGCCCGCCGGACGTGAGGCCGTCGGCCCGCGGAGCCGCGACGGGGGGAACCGCGCCTGACGGCGTGGGCAGGGCGACGCGGACCCGTGGGGCGAGATCCGACCCCAGGAGAGCATCCCGGCATGCGCCGCGGACGATCGAGAAGACCCGGTCCCGGTCGCGGAAGCGCACCTCGGCCTTGGTGGGATGGACGTTCACGTCGAGCCGTTGGGGGTCGATCGTGAGTTGGAGCACGAACGCGGGATGCAGCGAGCCCGGAAGGAAGTCCTTGCAGCCTGACCGGACGGCGGCCTGGACCGATCGATCGCGGACGAGTCGGCCGTTCACGAACAACTGCTGCGCGCGAGGCCGAGCACGTGCCCCCGCAGGCAGTGAGATGTACCCCTCGACCGCAGTGCCGGGCTCCTGGCGCTCGGCCCACACGAGTTCCGAGCGGAAGTCCTTGCCGTAGATTGCGGCGATGCGCTCGCCGAGGTCGAGATCGCCGGGGATCGTGAAGCGCGTCTTGCCGTCGACCACGAGTTCGAAACGCACGCCCGGATGAACCGTGGCGACGGCGGCCACGACCTCACGACAGCGGGCGGACTCGGTGCTGATTGCGCCCAGGAAGCGCCGGCGGGCCGGCGTGTTGAAGAACAGGTCGCGCACCTCGATCGCCGTGCCCTGCGGGCAAGCACAGGGCGTGGCCGGCGCGGGCACGCCGGCGTGACAGTCGAGGCGGAAACCGCTGGCGGCTCCGGCGACGGCTGATGTGATCCGGCTGCGGGACACGGCGGCGATGCTGCTCAGGGCTTCGCCGCGAAAGCCGAAGCTCGCGATGTGGAACAGGTCGTCCACGTCGTGGAGCTTCGAGGTGGCGTGAGACGCGAAGGCCAGCGGGAGTTGGTCCTCGGCGATGCCGTGGCCATCGTCGACCACGCGCACGAGGCCGATGCCGCCGCCCTCGACCTCCACCCGAATGCTGGTTGCACCTGCGTCGAGCGCGTTCTCGATGAGTTCCTTGACCACCGACGCGGGGCGCTCCACCACCTCGCCGGCAGCGATGCGATCCACCACGTCCTGGGGCAGCGCGCGGATGCTCATGCGGCGCTCCCGGCCAGGGCTCGCCCCATCCTCACGGTGAGCCCGTGGAGCGAGAGGCCGTCCCCGTCGCGCAGAGCGCGCACGCCGTGCAGCGCCAGTCCGAACGCGGTCCGGACGCCGGAGTGGCTCGTGGTGCGTACGTCGCGCTCCACGTAGACGCGTGGGCCGCCCACTCCGAGGATGGCATCGAGCGCCTGGGCCTGGGGCCGACTGCGCTCCCAGGGCTTGGCCCGCAGAGCCGCGTGGAGCTCGGGCGAGAGCTGTTCGTGCACCGCGAGCGTCCGCGCGAAACTGGTGAGCAGTCCGCGCAGCACCGTGTCCACCGCCTCGGCTCCGGACACCAGGCGCATGCCATGGTCGTAGACGCCCTCGGCGAGCATGCGGTCGAGCAGCGTGAGGGCCTCCGCCAGGTCTCCGCCGCGCAGGCTCGTCTCGTACAGGGAGAGCAGCCGCGCGCTGGTGTGGCGCACGTGTGCAGCGACGTCGGCAGTGCGCAGCTTGTCTCCGCAGAGCGCGCGCAGTTGATCGATCTTGCGCGCGAGATTCGCGGGCTCGTTACCGACGCGCCGCGTGAGCGCGTCGGCGGTCTTCAGGTCGATCGACACGCCGCGGTGGCGTGCCTCGGCGATGACCCAGCGGTTCAGTTCCGTGTCGCTCGAGGGCCCGTCCTGCCACGGAGGCGGAGCGTCGCGCAGGGGCGGCAACTGGACGAGCCCGCCGGCGGCCTTCACGCTCTTCGCCAGCTTCGATCGCCCGTCGAGCGCGTCGATCGTGATCACGAGCCGGTGGACCGGTGCACTCCTGTCGCTTCCCAGCCGCTCCTGCAGGGCGGCGGTCCCACCGGCCTTCATGAGCTTGTCCGCGTTGCGCGCGATGATCGTGTGACCCCGGGCGAAGAGCGAGGGTGTGCTCCAGAGCTCGACCAGGCGGCGGGCGGCGACGGCATCCGATTCGTCGGGACGCTGGCCGAAGACCTCCACCGATTCGGTCGCGCCGGCTCGCACCGCGTCGATCAGGCGTTCCTTCACGAAGGGCTCGTCACCCGCGATGACGACGAGGGCCGGCAGGTCGTCTGCGCCCAGTCGGCGACAGGCGTCTGCGTGCGCTTCGAGGAAGCCTGCCTTGCGCTTCACGGCCACAGCAAGTCCGCTCCCATGAGCAGCCCGAACAGCACCCCCACCACGCCGTTCACGGTGAAGAACGCCGCGTTGGCACGGCGGAGATTGCCGCCCGCGACGAGCCCGTGTTCGACGACGAGCAAGGCGGCCACGAGCCCGACGCCAATCCAGCTCGGGGTGCCCAGGCCCGCTGTGCGCACGGTCTGGACCAGAGCGAGCAGCATGCCCCCGTGGAGCAGGCGGGCCAGCAGGAGGGCCGGCCCCACGCCCAACCGAGCCGGAAGCGATCGCAGCCCCTCGCGGCGGTCGTGCTCGATGTCCTGGCACGCGTAGATCACGTCGAAGCCAGCCACCCAGCACAGGACGGCGAAGGCCAGCCAGAGCACGGCGACCACGTCGCCGGCCACATGGCCACCACGAGCGGCGAGGTAGGCCGCGGGGGGAGCCAGCGCGAGCGCCAGCCCGACGAACAGGTGCGCCCACATGGTGAAGCGCTTGGTCAGCGAGTAGCCGAACAGCACGAGCAGGACGGGCACGGCCAGGAGCAGGCACAGCTGCCCGAGGGTGCCGGCGACCGCGATGAAACCCAGCGCGCAAGCGGCGGTGAAGACGGCCATCTGCGATGCGCTCACCGCGCCCGCCGGGAGGGCTCGTTGCTGCGTGCGCGGGTTGGTCGCGTCGAAGTGCCGGTCCACGAGGCGGTTGAAACCCATCGCCGCCGAGCGCGCCAGCACCAGTGCGGCCAGCACCTTGATCAGCAGCAGCGTGGGAGGTACCTCGCCGCGCGTCCCGATCAACAGCCCGAGCCCGGCGAAGGGCAGCGCGAAGACCGAGTGGGACAGCTTGATGTCGCGCAAGATCAGCGTGAACGAGCCGGCGGCACTCATGGCTGCGTCCCCGGCCTGCCGGGCGGCTCCCACGGGTGGCGCAGTGGCAGGTCGATGCCCGCCGCCTGGATGGCGCGATCGACCACGAACGCCAGCAGGTCCTCGATCGATTCGGGCTTGAAGTAGAAGGCTGGCGACGCCGGTACGACGCGGACACCCATGTCGGACAGGGCGAGCATGTTGCGCAGGTGCAGGCTCGAGAGCGGGGTCTCGCGGGGCACGACGACGAGTGGCCGGCGCTCCTTGAGCATCACGTCCGCGGCGCGCTCGATCAGGCAGCTCGAGATGCCCGAGGTGATCCGCGCGACGGTCCCCATGGAACAGGGGGCGACGAACATCGTGTCGGGAGCCGTGCTGCCGCTCGCCGGCGCGGCCGTCACGTCCCGGTTGTCGTGGAACGTCGGCTGATTGCCGCTGGCCCCCCGGAAGTCTGCAGGCGTACCGGCCAGGTCGTGTTCGATCGCGAGCACCTTGCGTGCCGGCTCGGACAGGATCACAGCGGTGTCGATCCCACCGTCCAGCAGGCGTTGGACGAGGCGCACCCCGTAGATCGCGCCCGATGCCCCGGTGATGCCGACGACGACGCGCGTCACTTGCTCAACTCACCCAGGCGCGCAGGTCGCAGAGGACGTCGTAGAACACGTGCATATAGACGACGACCGCGAGGCCACGGAACGCGAAGAGGATCCCCAGGATTGTACCGGCGGCGCATCGGAACGCGAATCGCGCCGGCACGAACGCCTCGCCCATGTCCCCGACATGGTGGTAGAAGGCGAAGACCAGCGACGAGACCACGATCGAGATGGCCAGGGCGCCTTGGCCGGTGAAGGGCGTGAGGCGGGTCAGCACGTAGGCCAGGCCGCCGAGCAACAGCAGCCGGAACACGATCTCCTCCCACAATCCCGCCCCGATGCTCAACATGAAGTGCAACCAGGGTGGTGGTGGCGCCGCACTCAGGGGCACGCTGGCGGACAGGCCGATGTGCCCCACCATCCAGCCGACGAGCGGGCCGAGGACGAGCGCGAGGCACAGGGCTTCGAGCAGCATCCAATGCGCTCGTGCAACGGAAGGCGGCGCGCGACGGACCCAGATCAGCGTGGCCAGGGCCAGCCCTGCCAGCAAGACGCGACGCATGAGGTCGAGCGACGACGGGGGCAGCTGCTGCAGGGCCTCGGAGACGACCATCTCCGCGCCGTTCCTGAGCGGGGCCTGGATCAGGAGCATCGTCACTTCATAGGCCAGCAGCAGCGGAACCACCATGGCCAGCGACCAGCTGATCTCGCGCGTCTCCTCCAAGTACAGGGAGACGGCTGAGCGAGTGCGCCGGGGGCTCACCCGTCGGCCCGCTCGGCGACGTGGAGCATGACGGCTCCCATCATGAGCGGGCGCTGTTCGCGCACGGAGAGGCCGGCCGCCTGGAGCGCGGACTTGAGTCGGTCCGCGTCGTGGAAGGCCCAGACGGATTGGGGGAGATAGCTGTATGCATCGACGGTGCTGCCCGAGAGGAGCCGGCCGAGCATGGGGAGGATCCGGAAGAAGTAGAACCGATAGAGCCCGGCGAAGACCCGATTCTGGGGTCGTCCGAACTCCAGGATCAAGAGTCGGCCTCCTGGCTGGAGCACACGGGCCATCTCCGACAGGGCCCGCTCGGGTGCTTCGACGTTGCGCAAGCCGAAAGCCACGGTCAGGGCGCGGAACAACCCGTCGCCGTAGGGCAGCCGTTGGGCGTCCGCGACGGCGTAGATCGGCCGCTGTCCCTCGGTGTTCGCCTTGGCGGGCGCGCGCACCACCATCTCCTCGCAGAAGTCCGAGGCGTGGACGCGCAGGCCCTGGGGTCCGTGGCGCGCCAGCTCGAGCGCGACGTCGCCTGTCCCGGTGCACACGTCCAGCACGCGGTCGTCGGTGGCGAGGCTCGGCAGGCTCTTCACCAGCTGGGTCCGCCAGCGCCGGTCGAACCCCAACGAGAGCACGCGGTTGAGGAAGTCGTAGCGCGGCGCGATCGACGCGAACATGCCCCGCACGTCGTGACCCTTCCCGGGTACACCGGTCTGCGGACTCGGATGGTTCACGTCGGGCTCGCGACGGGCTCCTCGGGAGCGCACCGGCAAGCAGCGCCCCGCGGGAGTCGGCTCACTGGCTGAAGAACGTCGCCAGCGTGGTGACGTCGCGGGTCGTGTGGATCGTCTTCAGGTGGGTGCCCTGCTCGATGTCGAAGACGTCCACGATGCCACCGGAGACGGAGAGATACAGCCGGTCAGGCTCCCAGCGAGGTCCTGTGGGCGCTCCCACGCCCTGGGCGCCGGCGAGCGGGTACTTGGCATTGCGCGGCAGGTTGAAGCCCTGGAGCTGGATGACCGTGGCACCGAAGTTGAACAGGTTTGCGAACGAACCGTAGTTGTCGTTCTCGAAGCGCTCACGGCGGTAGTCGGGCAGGGCCACGTCGAGGCCGTCACCGAGGTGCGGTGAGATGTACTGCGACATGACCTCGAACACCTTGGCGCCGAACTGCGGGCTTCCGCCCGTGAGCGCGGTGAGGATGTTCTGGCCCGGGCTGCTGTCACGTGAGTAGGCGATGCGACTCACAACCGCCTGGCCAACCTGATCCTTGTGGGCCACGAACGCGCCGACCGTGCCGCCGAATGCGTCGAGCGGTGTGACCGGGTCGTACACGATGCCCCGCGGTCGCACCATGTCGCGCAGCGGTTCGCCGGGGCCCGGCGCATCGTTCGGGGCAATGGAGCCGATGATCTCGTCGAAGCCGATGCCACCCAGGCCGTCCGGGCCCGACTCGTAGATCAGCACGTTGTTGCCGAGGTTGTTCGAGATGTAGCCGTGATACGTGCCGCTCTGGAAGGCGACGCCGCCAGAGGTCTCACGCATGCCCATGGCGATGTCCCACGGACGGTTCAGGCCGGCCTGGCTGAGCGTCTTGCGAACCAGACCGCCCACGACCTCGATGATCGTGACGCTGTTGCCCGCGTAGTTGAGCACGAACGCGTCTTCGTTGTCAGGCGCGATCGCGACGGCGCGCGGGCCTTGGCCGGTGGGAATCCGGTCGAGCTCCGTCATGAAGGTGGCGCTGCGCGGGTCGGCGTCCACGACCGAGACATTGTTGGCTGCCTCGTTGGAGACGAACAGGCGTCGCAGGTCCGGCGTCAAACCCAGTCCATAGGGATCGGGAAGCTTGAGCGAGCGCACGATCTCCATGGTGTTGGAGTTCAAGGCGTGGAGTTGCTTGCTCACGCCATCGGTCATGAAGACGTAGTTGCCGATCTGCTGGCGCGACTGGTAGACGGGTGGCACCAGCCCGCTCTCGGTCAGGCCGCCCGCGGTCAGGATCAGTGCACCCGCGGTGGCTGTCTTCGGCATCGGGCCGGTCTGTACGAACTTGGGTACGGACACGCCGCCGAGGTTTCCGCCGGCGAACGGGTTGTTGAAACCGGCGTTCGGTAGCGGCGGCTCGTCGAACTGTGCCTGACCCGTGGGATCGTTGAGCGCGGGGTCGAGTTGGACCAGCGCATTCACCGACGCGCTGCCACCTGCGAAGCCCGTGCCGTCGTCGTAGAGCATGGCGGCCGCGGCCGCGAGGACCTCGTTGCCTTCGATGATGACCGGATCGGCCAGCAGGTTGTTCTGGTCGAACAGGATGTTCGTGTGCGGCAATCCGGCGGGGAAGCGCAGCGGCGGCGGGTTCGGCGTCGGTGGGTCAGCAATCGTGTTGCTGCTGATGGCGCCGCCGTTGGGCATGTTGTAGGTGCGGTGGTTGTCCGCCCGGGCAAAGCTGTTCTCGGTGTCGAAGAACACCGTGTCCAGGAACTGCCCGAGCACGATGTCGCGCACAAGACCGACTTCACCGCCCTTGGCGAGGATCTCACTCCCGCGCGAGTTGCGCACGGCTGTCTCGAAGCCGGATGAGCCTGTGTTGACGCCCGGCGTGAGTGAGTTCACACCGATCGGAATCGACTCTCCGACGGCGAGGTCCGACTCCACGCCGGGAATACCCGGCGCCACTGCCTGCGATCCGCCCGATGTGTAGCGGCTCAAGAGTCCCCAGCTCAACTGGTGGTCTTCGGGGAACGAGCCGTTGAAGTTCAGGTTGGACGAGGTGGCCTTGCCTGTCAGCGTGGGCGGCAGGAACTGCGAGACCAGGATGCGCTGACGGTAGTTGGGCTCCACGACCACGCCCAACGGGTCGTTGGTGTTGTAGCCCGTGCCCGAGAGATCGATCGCGCCGACACCACCCCCGAGGAAGCCGGTGATCAAGGCCTGCGGGGCGACGGGTGCGTTGACGTACACCCGCTTGTCGTCGAAGCCCACCTGGAACGTGCGGCAGACGTTGAAGCCGCCCGTGGTGAGGTCGTCCGACACCGTTTCCATGCCGGCCGAGACGTCGCCGTTGATCAGCGTGTCGATGGCGACGTCCGTTCCGCCGTAGAAGAGACTGCCGCGCAGGTCCATGGGACCGGCGTTCACCTTGATCGAGGTCTCGTTGCCCCTGATCTCCGTCTTCACGGTCACGTCGTCACCGAGGCCCACGGACGTGACCCCCTGGAACGTGGTGTAGGACGTCCCGCTGCGGGTGCTGTTGCCCCAGTTGGGCAGGTCGAGCGGCGCCACGCCGAGGCCCGCCACGCACACGCCGAGCGTGACCACGGAGCCCGGGGGCAGTTCGACCAGCGGCTCGACCACGTAGGCCTGCAGGTTGTTCTGGTTGAGCGGGTAGATGTCGCACGGGACGATGGCGCGCGGGAGCGTGGCGAGTGAGTTGTGCGCCTGGGGGTTCAGGCCGTTCTGACCCGAAGTCGTCTGCTGCGTCACCGGGTCGGTCACGACCGGGATCGGCGTTCCGTCGTCGCGCAAACCCGGGGTCCCGATGCGGATCGACTGGGCCAGCGGGTCGTTCGTCTGGATCGCAGCAGGCTGGTTCACGGCCAGGTAGATGCTCGTCGCGAGCGGTGCGCCCAGGGCGCCGCTGACGAAACGCCCGGCCGGGCTGCTCACCGGGCGCGTGTTGCCGTTGAACGGCAAGACCACGCCGAGCAGATCGGTCGAGTGCAACGTGTGTCGACGAGAGAAACCGACGGTGTTCGGGACGACATCGCGGTCGAACTCGACCAGGAACCGGGGGCGCGTCGAGATCGTGTTGCCGCCCAGCTCGGGGTCGTCGGAGATCGGGGTGGGGTTGTAGAACCCGATGACGTCCTTGTTGGGATCGAGGACGTCGATCGCGGGGAGCTTGGTGGTGACGTTCACCTCGACGCCAGGTCCGCGCGTGAAGCTGGCTTCGGACACGCCACCCAGCCCGGGAGCCCCGGGCGGGACGCCGAGCGGGGCCGGTCCGGCGGGCGCAGCGTTGGGCGCGCGCGGATCGGAGGGTCCTCCGGCCTGGCCGACGAACTGCTGGTCCATGTCGAAGGCGTGGAAGTAGGGGTTGTCCACGCGCCCGCCACCCTTGCGCCGCGCGTGGGAGATCTCCACCGAGAAGAACCCGATGGCGGCTGCCTCCGGGGCACCCAGAGGCTCGACGTCCGTCAGGAAGTCGTTGACCGATCCGGGCACGGTGGTCGTGCCGCCGAAGACGCGTCCTCCGCCGATCGACACGGTCGGGTCGGGCAGGATCAGCACGTTGTCCGGGGCGATCATCCCTTCCACCAGCCCACCCGTGGGCGAGAACGCGAGCGGGTTCTCGTGCGCGATGTAGGTGAGGACGTTCGGCTCCATGACCAGCTGCTTCACGCCATCGGGCAGGTTGCTGCGGTCCAGGTCCACGGTGGTGAGCTCACCGCCGATGCCGGGGATGGCCGCCTTGCCGCCGATGATCGCCACGCCGCTGACGTGCCGGTGCAGGAAGGTCTGGTCCTGGACGTTGACGTCGTCCGGGCCCGGGTTGGGCTTCTGCACCCAGCGCGCCTCGATCACGACGTTGTCGCTCGGCTCGGACGGGTCGCTGTCACCCAGGAACGAGTTGGCGGCATTCAACGCGTTGAACACACTCGAGGTCTCGATCGGGAAACCGAAGTCGACCTGGATGAACTGATGCTGGTCGGTCGGTGACGGACCGCGGCGGGAACCGGTCGTCGGGTCGGCATCGCCCATGGCGTTGGGCATCACCGGGAGCGCGGGGATCAGCGAGGTGCCCTGCGTGTTCGAGAACAGACCCGGTCCGCCGAGCGCCCCCGTGATCGGCGGCGGGAGCGTGTTGATCGTGCCGGCCGCCGTGAACTGCGGCGTCCCGGTCGTGGTCTGGAACAGGTCGTAGACGTTGTTGGCGGCGAAGACGCGCCGGGCGTCCCCGATCTTCACCTTGGCGCCCGTGTTGTAGGAGTCGAAACCCGTGTCACCGATCAGGTCGCCGTTGGTGTCCTGCAGGTCGGCGTTCATGTCGACGCCGTCCTTGGTCCGGATCGTGGCGACGAAGCCACGCAAGCCGGGGTCCTGAGCGTCGTCGGTGTAGAACGGGTCGTCGTCGCGGATGCCGCCGGCGACGATGTCCATGCGGTTGTAGCGGCCGTCGACCGCGGTCGTCGCGTAGGTCACGGTCTCGCTGGTCGAAGGGCTCGAGCCCCCACCCTTGCCGCCCCCACCACCCCCACCACCGCCACCGCCACCACCACAGCCGCTCAGGACGAGCGTCGAGAGGCACAGGCCGAGGGGCAGGACGAAGTTCCAAGACGACGGGAACGAACGCTTCATGGACAGGTCCTCTGAATGTCGTGGCACGAGGAACTCCGGGGGCCGTGGCTGGGCCGGTTCGGGGGTGGACCGGCACTGGCCGCATGGGATCCGGCGATTCTCGTGGGGCCAGGAGAGGGAGTCAAGCGAATGGACGCGCCTCCGTGACGCTGTAGAACGGCTACCGACGCGAGTATCATCAGGGCTATGACCAGCTCTTCGCGGCCCGGTGTGTACCAGGCTCTCAACTCCGGTCACGATGATGCCGACGGACCGCTGCGGCCCCGGACCTTCGACGAATTCGTGGGCCAGCGGAGGGTCGTCACCAACCTCAGCACCTGGATCGAGGCGGCTCGCAAGCGGGGCGGAGTGCTCGATCACGTCCTGCTTTCGGGGCCTCCTGGCCTCGGCAAGACCACCCTGGCGCACCTCGTGGCGGGTGCCCTCGAGAGCACGCTCAAGGTCACCTCGGGGCCGGCCCTGGAGCGGCCGGGCGACCTCGTGGGGCTGCTGACCGGTCTCGAACAGGGTGACGTGCTCTTCGTGGACGAGATCCACCGCCTCTCCCGGACCGTCGAGGAGTACCTCTACGCGGCCATGGAGGACCGGGCCGTGGACGTGGTCATCGACCAGGGCCCGGCGGCCCGATCGGTGCGTCTGACCCTGGCGCCCTTCACCCTGATCGGCGCCACCACCCGCGAGGGCCTGCTCAGCCACCCGTTCCGGGCCCGCTTCGGCGTGGTGGAGAAGCTCGTGCCCTACCCGGCCGCGGACATCCGCACCGTCCTCCTTCGCTCCGCCGAACGCCTGGGCTGTGCCCTGGACGGCGAGGCCGCGGCGGTGGTGGCGAAGCGTTCTCGCGGGGTCCCACGCATCGCCAATCGCCTCCTGCGCCGCCTGCGGGACGTCGCTGACCTGCACAACGCGGGGACGGTCGACGCGACCGTGGTCCAGGATGGCCTGGCCATGCTCGGCATCGACGAGCTCGGTCTGGAGGAGACCGACCGCCGCCTGCTGGCCGTGCTGGCTCGCCTGGGAGGCGGTCCCGCAGGGCTCAAGACGCTCGCGGTGGCCGTCGGCGAGGAGGAGGACACCATCGAGCAGGTCTACGAGCCCCACCTGATCCGCCTCGGCTTCCTCAAGAAGACTCCCCGCGGACGGGAACTGACCGAAGAGGGGCGAGCACGACTCGAACTGGGCTCGTCCGATTCGGAGGCGCCGGGCCTCTTCGCCGGATGAACCGGGCCACCGCCGCCGCCGTGGGCGCATTGCTTGCGTCGCTCGCCGCTTGCGGTGATGGAGAGATGTCGGCGGTTGACGCCGGGCAACGGCCGCCGAAAGGCTGGGTGGACGTCGAGTTGAGCCGACCCGGTGTGGCCCCCACCGTGGCCGCGGATGGTCCCTGCGTCGTCGTCGACCAGCGCGCCGACGTCCTCGTACACTTCGACGAGCTCGCACCGGGTACCAAGCTCGGCAACGGGCCCAACGAGGTCTGGATCGGCGCAAGTCGCGTCGGCGCCCCACCGCTGGAGATCCGGCCGCTGGGCGACACGGTGCTCTGGGTGGACGGCGCCCCCTACCGAGGCTTCCTGCGTATCGAGCACGGTGATCGACCCCGGCTCATGAACCGCCTACCGGTCGAGGACTACCTGCTCGGCGTGGTGCCTGCCGAGATGCCGGAAGCATTCGGGCTCGAGGCGCTGAAGGCCCAGGCCGTGGCCGCCCGCACCTACGCGCTGCAGACGATCCAGAACTCGGGCCGGTTGCTCGCCGACGAGCGCTCCCAGGTCTACGAGGGACGGCGAGCGGAGACGCTGGTGGCCACACGGGCGGTCAAGCAGACGGCGCAGGAGGTCCTGCTCGGCGCCGAACGAGACTTCGTGCCGGCGTGGTACCACTCGACCTGCGGCGGGGCTTCGAGGCCTGCGGCCGACGTCTTCGCCGGCGCCCCCCCCGGGCTGATGGATGTGGTCCTGCCGTGCGGCGGCTGCGAGCGTTCCCCGGTCTTCCGTTGGGAACGACGCTTTGCGGCGGACCGGGTCTGCGCCGCGGCCGGCCTGCCCGTGGCCGCACTCGACGCCGTGGCCGTCGAACCGGCCGAGTATCCGGCCCATCCCAAACGCATCACGATCACCGCGGGCGGCCGGGCGGCGACCGTCGGCGCCGATGCCTTCCGCAGCCGGCTCTCCGCCGGGCGCGAGCGAGCGGAGCAGGCGCTCTCCACGCTCTGGACGGAAGCGCCGTGGCTGGAGGGCGGCGAACTCGTCGTGCGCGGCGGCGGCTGGGGACACGGCGTGGGCATGTGCCAGTACGGCGCGGCCGGCCGGGCCCGTGCGGGGGCGGACTATCGGGAGATCCTCGCGCACTACTACCAGGGTGCACACCTGGCACGGCTGCCTTGAGCGCGCCCGCCGTGTTCCAAGCCCAGGCCCAGTGGGGTCTGGCGCGCACCGGTCAGCTGGAGTTGCGCGGCAAGCAGTTGCGCACGCCGGCGTTCCTGCCGGTCGGCACCTACGGCAACGTGAAGGGCGTCTCTCCCGACCAACTCGCGGCCGTGGGCGCGGAGATGATCCTGGCCAACGCCTACCATCTCCACGATCGCCCCGGAGAGAAGGACGTCGTGCGTTTCGGTGGGCTCCACCGTTTCATGAGCTGGGACCGGCTGATCCTCACCGACAGCGGCGGCTTCCAGGTCTTCTCGCTGCTCGACATCGCCCAGCTCGACGATGAGGGCGTGAGCTTCCGCTCGCCGGTCGACGGCCGCCGGCTGCGCCTGGGGCCACGGGAAGTGGTGGAGATCCAGCTCGCGCTCGACAGCGACATCGCCATGGTGCTGGACCACTGTCCCCCGCTCCCGGCCGACCGCGCGGCCCTCGCCACCGCGGTGCGACGCACGACGGCCTGGGCTCGCGCGGCGCGCGAACACCATGCGCGGCACGACCGTCGTGGTCAGGCACAGTTCGCCATCGTCCAGGGCGGCCTGGACGACGACCTGCGGCGCCGGTCGGCCGCGGAGCTGATCGAGCTCGACTTCGACGGCTACGCGATCGGCGGCTTGTCGGTCGGCGAGGGCAGCGCGGCGCTCCAGGCCGCAGCCGCTCGCTACGCTCCCCTGCTGCCGCCGGATCGCCTGCGCTATCTGATGGGCGTCGGCCGGCCGGCCGACGTGCTGGCCGCCATCGCCGCAGGCTTCGATGTGTTCGACTGCGTGCTCCCCACGCGCAACGGGCGACACGGCACGGTCTTCCGGGGCCGCGGGAAGATCCACCTGCGCAGCGGGCGCTACCGCGGCGCCGAAGGTCCCCTGGACGAGGACTGCGACTGCGTGGCCTGCCGCGGCTGGCAGGTGGGCGTCCTGCGTCATCACCTCGTGGTGGGTGACCCCCTGGCCGGGACCCTGTGCACCCTGCACAACTTGCGCTTCCTGTTCCGGCTGGTCGAGCGTGCCCGAGCCGCCATCGAAGCGGGGACGATGCCGGACCTGCTCGATGAGTGGGAGTTGCCGCAGCCGCGCCCGGACTGAGCCCGGGTCGGACCCGCGACGGGTCGGGGCGGGTGCGCGCTCGCGGATCGGACCCGGTGGACGGACGCCGCGTGCGCACGGTCCGAAGACGCCCTGCCTCCGGCTCAGGGTGTCTGCGCCGCCGCTCTCCGATCCCGTCCGGCCGCCGCCAGACCTTCGACGCACAGCCACACGGCGAGCACCAGCAGCGCTCCGCCGACGACGATCAGCGGCGTCTCGCCGTCACGCCAGAACTGCTGCAGGTTGCCCAGCATGGCGATCACCGTACTCGCGAAGATGAACACCATGGGCACGGCGGTGACCCAATAGTTGCGCCCGCGACGGGCCAGGTAGCGGGTGGCGAGCAACAGCGTGAGGCCCGCCAGGAGCTGGTTGGTCGTCCCGAACAGCTGCCACAGGATGATGCCCGCTTCGTTGCGCACCACTTCGGTCGTCCCGTCGGCGAGCACGACCTCCTCGCTCACGGTGTAGAAGCCGAAGAAGGCGATCGCCCCCACCGCGAGCAGTGAGCAGGGAATGCGGGTCGCGACCCGCTCCCAACCGAGCGACTGACCGACCTCTTCGATGTTGTAGCGCAGCAGGCGCGTGGCCGAGTCGAGCGTCGTGAGTGCGAACGAGACCACCACGACCGCGACGAACGAAGCCGCGGTCTCGTGGTCGAGGCCCAGCTGCTCCAGGAAGTACGCCCCGCCGTTGATGAAGTTCGAGAGCGCGACCCCGGGCCCCTTGATCGCGTCCCAGGATGCGTAGCGCCCGCTGTCCGCAGTCCACTCCTCCCCGCCGAGCAGCCCCGCCGAGCACGCCACGACCGCCAGCAGCCCCAGCAACGACTCGCCGATCATGCCGCCGTAGCCCACCGGGCGGGCGTGGCTCTCACGGGCGAGTTGCTTGGCTGTCGTGCCAGACGACACCAGGGCGTGAAATCCGCTCGCGGCCCCGCAGGCGATGGTGATGAAGACGAAGGGCATCAGCGGCGGAGCCCCCACGGGGGCCGTCGCCAGCGCCGGTGCCTGGAAGTCCCGCCCCGAGAGGAAGAAGCCCAGGTACATGCCGATCAGCGCGACGTACAGCAACAGCGAGTTGATGAAGTCGCGCGGCTGGAGCAGCGACCAGACCGGCAGGACCGAGGCCAGGAAGCCGTAGGCCAGGAGCGTCAGCTTGAGTGTGCGCGTGCTGGCCCATTGTTGTTCGTCGAGGCCGAAGGTCCCCAGGCGCACGCCGACCCAGATCAACCCCAGCAGCAGCACGAAGCCGATGCCGGCGGCGGGCCCGAGCCGCGCGCGCCCCCTGTGCAGCAGCACGCCGATCGTCGCGGCCACGATCATCAGGCCGCCGCTGGGCAGGATCGCCTGCGGGTAGAGCCCGTGCCCGAAGAGCCGGGCGATGTGGATCACGAAGACCCCCATCGCCAACGCCACGCCGAAGAAGATGATCAGGTGGAACAGGCTCTTGGCTCGCCGCCCGAGCAGTTCCTCGGCGACCGAGCCGATCGAGAGACCCCGGTGCCGCACGCTGAGCACGAGGGCGGAGAAGTCGTGCACGCAGCCCACCAGCAGCGCGCCGAACACGACCCACAGCAACGCCGGGAGCCAGCCCCACACCACCGCCACCGCGGGCCCGAGCATGGGCGCCAGGCCGGTGATCGAAGCGAAGTGGTGCCCGAACAGGACCGCGGGACGGGTGGGCATGTAGTCCACGTCGTCCCGGTAGGTGTGCGCCGGTGTCTCGGCGTCGGGGTCCAGCGCAAACACACGCTGGGCCAGGTAACGCGAGTACACGCGGTATCCCACCGCGTACGCCACGAGGCTGAGTGCGACGGCGAGTGCGGCAGTCAAGTCAGGCCCCGCGAGGCGTGCGGACTCAGCGACCCACGAGCAGGACGCGGTGCACCACGAGCACCGGTCCCTGCACCGAGTTGAGGTTGAGCTGGCGGCCCGTCAGCGTCACCTCGCGTTTGCCCACGAGGCTCGCCAGGTCGGTCACGTCCGCCGCCGCCATGAGCTTCAGCACCTGGCCGTCGGTGGTGGTGAGGGTGTACACGACCGCGTCGTCACCGGCTTCGATGGTTCCCACGCGGCCCTTGTGCGTGACCGCGTCGCCGTGGCGATTGAAGCGCAGCCCGAGGCCGAGCACGCGTGCCTCACGCGCCAGGCTCTCGTCGGCCACGGTTGCATCGCGCAGTTCGCTGAGCTGCTGCGAGACGCGTTCTCGCAGCACGACGTAACGATCGAGCTCGGCCCGCAGACGCCGGGACGCCTCGCGCGTCGCCGGGACCTGCGCCTCGCCGGCGAGCCGGTCGAGGGCGAAGCCGCGCTGCGCGAGCTGGTCGTCCGAGAGGCGCGTGAGATCGCTGGCGGCAAGTTGCTCCAGTTCCTGGATGACGCGCTGCTGCGTCTGCCACTCGGTGTTGCCCGCCCGCCAGCTGTCGGCGCGCGCGATCCGTCCGGCTTCACGCCGCGTCCGCTCCGCCCACCAGGTCGACTCGTCCCCGCCGAAGGGCTCCGTCGGGAGATCGGACTCCGGGAGGAACAACGGCAGCCCGACCGGAGCCGAGACGCGCACCCAGTCGCGCTCTTCGTCCAGCAGCAGCAGGGCACCATCCTGGGAACCGAGCTGGCCCACCGGGAGGTTGCCGACGGTCGACGGCACGTAGCGTGCGTTCACACGCTGACCGAGAACGGTCACCTGCGCGTCCTGCGGAGACAGTTGCACGTAGCTGCGGTGGACGTACACCGGGAATCCGGCGGCCACGAACACCTCGCGGTACGCGCCGCGCGCCTCGCCGAGTCGCACGACCGTGCGGCCGTCGAGCGTGAGCAAACCCGGGTAGTTCTCCCCGGGCCCCGAACGGAGCACGATGTCGGCTGCCGGCTGGGCGAATGCGGTGCCGGGCAGCTCATCGGCGGGCTGCCCGAGAAACGAAGCGAGAATCAGGACGAGCGCGTTCATGTCTCGGGATCTTAACGTAGTGGAGCGGGCCACCCCACTCGCTCGCGGAGTTGCCATGGTGATCCCGGGACCTGCCTCCACGTTCTCCACACTGTTCTCCACAGTGCTGTGCGCCGCGGCCCTGCTCTGCAGCGTGACGCCGGCGCACGCCTTCCACGGCGGCCAGTACCAGCCCCCTCCCGGTGCGGAGGGCACCGCGCTCGAGGGTGTCGTCTCGCAACCGGGGCTCGGCCCGGTGCTCGCCTTCGACGCGGAGCGTTGGGAGTGGTGGTTCGACTTCAACCAGGAGGCGCTGATCGACCTGCGCCGCAGGTTGCCGGGGCGCGCCGCCGCCGCGGGCGGGCGTTTCGACCCGGTGACCGACGACGACCGTCAGGCCCTGCTGCCCACCCTCGTGGGCGCGCTGCGTCACAGGCATCGCGACGTGCGCGCCGCTGCGGTGATGGCCCTCGGTCGCATGGGGCTGGCCGAGGGCGTCGCAGCCGTGGAACTCACCGCCGAGACGGACCGCGACCTGTTCGTGCGCACGCAAGCCGTGCTCGCCCTCGGCTTCTCCGGGCAGGCGCGCGCGCTGGAAGTGCTGCAGCGTCTGTACGCCGACGAGGGCGAAGCCGACGAGGTGCGCACGTATGCCGCCGTCGCCCTCGGGCTGCTGGGGGACGCGCGCTCGGTGGACATCCTCTTCGAGGCGCTGGACCCCAAGCGCCTCGCCAAGCAGTCGAACACGCTCCGCGCCGCGACGGTGTACGCGGCCGGGTTGCCCACCAGTGTGCGTCTGTGCGCGCGGCTGCTGGACCTCCGGGGCACGCGCATCTACAAGAGCGAAGCCTACCTGCGCGCCCTGGTCGCCGTGGCCTGGGGCCAGACGGCCGACCGGCAGTGGCTCGCCCCCCTGCTGGAGTTGCTGCACGACGATCACAACCAGGTCCGGCGTTCAGCCGCCATGGGTCTGGAGGCCATGTCACCGGCGCTCGTGGATGCGGACGTGGCCGGGCTGGTGGAGGCCTACCAGGACGACTCGGACATCGCTGTTCGTCTCGGCCTGCTGCGCGCCCTCGGCCGCACGCGAGCGCCGGCGTCGCACCGCTTCCTGCTCGACCTCGACGGCGACATCCCCTACCTGCTGCGGACGCACTACGTGCTCGCGCTCGGTTTCGACGGAGACCCGGACAACGCGTCGCTGCTGCTCGAGATCCTGGACGACGAGCGCGAGGAGTCGATCCGCGGCGCGGCGGCCGTGGGGCTCGGTCTGCTGGAGGCTCCCTCCGCCGCCGATCCGCTGCGCGAGTTGCTCGAGGAAGGCGGGTCGCCACTGCAACGCGGGTACGTCTGCCTCGCGCTCGGGCTGGTCGGGTCAGCGCAGCCCGGCGTGGGGGCCCTGCTCGAGGAGCGGGCGCGCAAGGATCACGACGTGGAGGTCGTGCGCCTGGCCATCTTGGGCCTGGGCCTCTTGGGCGAGCGCGCACGGGTGGACGGCCTGGCGGCCGATGCCGACGAGGTGGAGGGCGTGATCGACCGGGCCTCGCGACTCTACGGGCTGGGGCTGGTCGGTGACCGCAACGTGCTGCCGGCGCTGGTGAGCGCCTTCGATCGCCGGGAGGAGCTGAGCTACGTGAAGGCCTATGCGCTCCAGGCGATCGCGGAGGTGTGCGACCCGCGCCCCCTGCCCCCGACCTGGCGCCTGTCGCGCCATGTCGACCTGAGCCACGACGTGGGCTTCCTGTTCGAGCTCTATCGAACGCTGTGACCGGGCCGGAGGCGCGCGCGCTCAGGTGCGCGCGGCGGCGGTCTCCAGGAATGCGGCGAAGCGCTTCAGGGCCTCCTCGATGTTCTCCACCGAGTTGGCGTAGCTGAAGCGCAGGAAGCCATCGCCGTGGGCGCCGAACGACGTGCCCGAGAGGCTGGCGACGCCGCCCTCCGCGAGCAGGCGGTCCTCGATCTCCTTGCTGCTCATGCCCGTGCCGGTGATGTTGGCGAAGGCGTAGAACGCGCCGTGGGGCAGCACGCAACTCACGCCGTCGATCGCGTTGAGCCCGTCCACGATCACGCGCCGACGACGCTCGAACTCCGCGACCATGGCGAGCACGTCGTCCTGGGGACCGGTGAGCGCCTCGACGCCGGCCATCTGTGTCATGGCCGCGGTGCAACTCGTGGCGTTGGTCTGCAGCCGCGCGATGCTCGGTGCGAACTCCTTCGACATCACGCCGTAGCCCAGGCGCCAACCGGTCATGGCGTACGTCTTGCTGAAGCCGTCGAGGACGACGATGCGATCGGGATCACCGTAGCGCAGGACCGTGTCGTGCTCCTGACCGTAGATGATGCGCGAGTAGATCTCGTCGGAGAGGATCCAGATGCCCTTGTCGGCAGCCAGCTTGCCGATGGCCTTCAGGTCGTCGCTGGTCAGCATGGACCCGGTCGGGTTCTGGGGGGAGTTGATCACGATCAGCTTCGTGCGCTCCGTGACCAGCGACGTCAACTCGTCCACGTCGACGCGGAACTCGTTCTCCTCGCGCAGCGGCAACGGGACGGCCTTCGCGCCGACGTAGTTGATCATCGACTCGTAGATCGGGAACCCCGGGTTGGGGTAGATCGCCTCATCGCCCTCATCCAACAGGGCGAGCACCGTGAAGAAGATGATCGGTTTGCCGCCGGGCACCACGACCACCTGCTCCGGACTCGTCTCCAAGCCGCGGCGCGCGCTGAAGTCGGCGGCGATCGCCTCCCGCAGCGCGGGCAGGCCCGGCGACGGTCCGTAGTGCGTGAAGCCGTTGGCGAGCGCGTCCTGGCCGGCGCGCACGATGTTCGCCGGCGTGTCGAAGTCGGGCTCGCCGATCTCGAGGTGGACGATGTGCCGTCCCTGGGCCTCCAGCGCCTTGGCGCGTGCCAGGACTTCGAAGGCCGTCTCGGTCCCGAGGCGGTTCATGCGCTGTGCGAGGTTCATGGGGCGGCAGGATAGGGGCACCGGCGTGAACGGGCAACGGCCTGCGTGGCTCCGCGCTGGATCCACGCGCTCCAGGCACCACAATGCCGCTCGGCCTCGACGGTCCCGTCGATCCGCCCCGGCCCTCGCCTCGCCGCCCCCCGTCCCGCGCCATGACCATGCCGTCCGCCACACCGAGCGGGGCCCGCGCCCTGGTGCTGTTCCGGATGTACGCCGCCCTCGCGTTCTCGTTCGCGTGGGTGCCGGTGATGTACACGGCCTTCACGCTCGAGCGCGGCTTCAGCCCCAGCCAGTACGCGGAGTTCTGGGGTGCCTATTACATCGCCATGGTGCTGACCGAGGTGCCCTGGGGGCGCGTCGCCGATCGCTGGGGGCAGCGACGCCTGCTGGTCCTGGGGCCGCTCTGGCTGGCCGGCTGCTTCCTCGTGCTGAGCCGCGCCTCCGACGCCGGCACGATGTTGCTGGCCATGGCAGCGACGGGCGCCGGTCACGCCATGATCTCCGGCGCCGACTCGGCCTACCTGTACGAGCTGCTGCTCGAGAACGGCCGTGGCGACGATGCGCTGCTCCAGGAGAGTCGTGCGCACCGCTGGCGCCTGTTCGGTGTGTCGATCGCCGATCTCGGCGGCGGCATCATCGCCGCCACGCTGGGCACGACGGCCGCGTTCGACGCCAGTGTGCTGATCATGCTGCTCGCGGCCGGTTGCGCGTACGCGCTGCCCGCGCTGCGCCGTCCCGCCGCCGCGGCGCAGCCGAGCCTGGCCGGAGTCGTGACCGCGCTGCGCATGCCGGGCGTGACCTGGGTCCTGGCGTGGTACGCGGTCGTGTTCGTCCTGCTGAGGATGGGCTTCCAGCTCTACCAGCCCACGCTCATCTCCGAGGAGGTGCACGACCTCGTGCGCCACGGCGGGATGTTCGCGTTGCTCAACCTGATCGCGGGCCTGTCCGCCTTCATGGTCACGCCGGTCTTCCGCCGGCTCGGAGAACGGGGCACGGCCACGCTCGTGTTGTTGCTGATCTTCCTCTCGTTCGCCGGTGTGGTCCCGCTCGTCGGCCGGGCGCTGGGCCTGGGGCTGCTGGGCGTGCAGCTGGCCTTGTTCGCCCTGCAGCAGACGAGCTTCGGTTTCCTGCAGCCGGTGGGACGTACAGCGCTCAACCAGCGCATTCCCTCCAGCAATCGCACCTCGGTGCTCTCGGCGCAGAGCATGCTCGGACGTCTCGCGGTAGCGATCGTGCTGCTGGGCGGACGCTGGGACGACGCCTTCGAGAGCGGCCTGGACACCACCTACACGGCGCTGGCCGGTGTGGCTTTGGTCGGTGCGCTGCTTCTTTTCGTCACCCATCGGGGCACGCGCTTGAAACGCCCGTGACGGGTTGAAATGCTGCCTTCGCCCATGCGAGCCCCCGCCACCAGCACCGCGCCTGTCCGCAACCGGTTGAGGCTCGGCGGGATCTCGCTGGCGCTCGTGTTGGCTGCGGGTTGCATGGCACCCGCGCCGGACATCGTCGCGCGCATGCCCGGCGGCGAACCCGACCACGCGGCCTGGCCCGCGGACACCGGCATCGCAGCCCGCATCCGCACGCTCGAGTTGCACGGCGATCACGAGGCCATCCTGGGTCTGGCTGACGAAGCCCGCGGGCAGTTGCAGGGTGTGTCGCTGGCCCGGGTCGAACTGGCGGTCGCCAAGGCGCTGGCGGCCCGGGGCCGCGTCCCGAGCGCGCTCGTGGGTTTCTCCCGGGCCGAGCGCATCGTGCGCGATGCCGAGCAGGACTCGGCGATCGAACCGGCCTTGCCGCGCGCGATCCAACGGGCCTGGGCGGACGCGGAGCTGTCGCTCGGTCGACGCGCGTCAGCGGCCCGGCGATACGAGGCGGCCCTGGCCTACGAACCCATGCCGGTGCGTGAGCGCGAGGCGTTGTGCTTCTCGGCCTACGTCGCCCATCGCGAAGCGGGTGACGGGGAAGCGGCGGCCTGGCGCGCGCGGGTGCGCGACCCCCATGCGCCGGCGCTGGCCGCGCTCGAGCACCGACTGCTGACGGGTGTGCCCCTGGGTGTCGGCTCGGTCTCCTCGGCAGTGATCGCGGCAGCCTCCGGCTCGATCCCCGCCGACCCGCGTTTCCTCGTCCCGGGTGTGCGCACCCGCGCCGAGTGGGGCGCCAGGCCGATCAACGGGAGCTTCGAGGCCATGGAACCGGTGCGACGGATCACCGTGCACCACACGGCGCGCCCCCTGCCGGCAGCCAACCGCGCTTCGACCGCGGCCGAGATGCGCGCGATCCAGGACCTGCACCAGGTGGGCAATCGCTGGGCCGACATCGGCTACCACTTCCTGATCGATGCCGACGGCAACGTGTGGGAGGGGCGCGCCTTGCGCTACCAGGGCGCCCATGCCGGGAACGGGGAGCTCAATCGTGGCAACGTCGGCGTGTGCGTCCTGGGCGACTTCGATCGGCGCGCGGTGGGCGTGGCCCAGCGGGTCGGGCTGAAGCGGCTGCTCGATTCGCTCTGCGAGCACTTCGCGGTGGGCCCGACGACGGTCGAGACACACCAGGAAGTGCGTCCCGAGCCGACGGCCTGCCCGGGACGACATCTCCAGGCCTGGGTCACGTCCTACCGGCTGGGCGCCTCGAGCACCTTGGCGCGCCAGTAGGCGAGCACGTCCGCGAGGGTCTCGCGCAACGGCCGATGGTGCACCTGCCCCACCTCGGCGTGGAAGCGCGCGTCGGATCCCGAGAGCACCGGCACGTCCACGGGGCGCATGCGCTCGGGGTCGGTCTGCACCTCCACGCGGACACCCGTGAGGTCCAGGAGTTGGTCGAGCAACTCGCGAATGCTCACCACCGCCCCACCCGCCACGTTGTAGACGCTGCCGGCAGCCGCCCGCTCGGCGGCCAGCACGTAGGCCCCCACCGTGTCACGCACGTCGCTGAACTCGCGCACCGCCTCGAGGTTGCCCACGCGCAGGACCGGCTCCCGGCGCCCGGCCTCGATCTCGGCGAGCTGTCGTGCGAAGGCCGCGCTGACGAAATCGGGCGACTGACCGGGCCCGATGTGGTTGAAGGCCCGTAGCACGACGGCGTGAAGGCCCCGTGCCACCGCGTGATGCACGGCGAGTTCGGCGGCGGCCTTGCTCACGGCGTAGGTCGTGGCCGGACGCACGGCGGCAGCCTCGGTCAGGGGCACCGCATCCGGCGTGACCGGCCCGTAGACCTCCGCACTGGAGACCACGATCACGCGGGCATCCGGCGCCGCATCCCGGCACGCGTCGAGCAGCGCGCGCGTGCCCCCGAAGTTCACCGCCAGGCACTCGTCCCGGCGCTGCTCGGCCTGACCGACGTGGGCGAAGCCCGCCAGGTGGAAGACCCAGGCGGGTTCTGCTTCGGACAGGGCGCGACCGCAGGCGTCGGCATCGCGCACGTCGAGCGGCAACCAGCGAGCGGCGGGGCCGTCGCCGGGAGCATCGCGCGCGGTGGCGTGGACCTCGTGTCCGGCGCCGGCGAGATGCTCCAACAGGTGGCGGCCGGCGAAGCCCTCGGCGCCCGTCACCAGCGCGCGCACGTCAGCCGCCTCGGCTGGACACGGTGGTGGACTGCGTCGCCAGGCGTTCCACGTCGGCGTCGGTCATCATGCGCACGAGCGTGGCGAAGTCGACCTTCGGCGTCCACGCCAGCTGCGTGCGCGCCTTGGTCGGATCGCCGATCAGCAGGTCGACCTCGGCCGGTCGCAGGAAGCGCGGGTCGGTGACCACGTGTTCGCGGTAGTCGAGCCCCACATGGCTGAAGGCCACCTCGCAGAACTCGCGCACGCTGTGGGTCTCGCCCGTGGCGATGACGTAGTCGTCCGGCGTGTCCTGTTGGAGCATGAGCCACATCGCTTCGACGTAGTCGCCGGCAAAGCCCCAGTCGCGACGCGCATCCAGGTTGCCCAGGGCCAGCTTGTCGGCGAGGCCGTGGTGGATGCGGGCCACGCCGTCGGTGATCTTGCGCGTGACGAACTCGAGACCACGCCGCGGGGACTCGTGGTTGAACAGGATCCCCGAACTGGCGTGCAGGTCGTACGCCTCGCGGTAGTTCACCGTGATCCAGTGCCCGTAGACCTTGGCGACGCCGTAGGGGCTGCGCGGATGGAAGCGGGTCTGCTCCGTCTGGGGCGACTCGACCACCTTGCCGAACATCTCGCTCGACGACGCCTGGTAGAAGCGCGCCTCGGGCAGCACCTGGCGCACCGCCTCGAGCAGGCGCGCAACGCCCACGGCCGTGAACTCCGCAGTCAGGACCGGCTGGCGAAAAGAGGTCGGCACGAAGGACTGAGCCGCGAGGTTGTAGACCTCCTCGGCCTCGCTCACCTCGAGCGCCGCAACCAATGAGGACGGGTCCAGCAGGTCGGCGTCCACGAGCTTCAACCGGTCACGGATGTGCTCGATGCGCTCATAACGATCGGCGGAGGTCCGGCGCACGACACCGACCACGTCGTAGCCCTTGTCGAGCAGGAGTTCGGCCAGGTACGAGCCGTCCTGGCCGGTGACGCCGGTGATGAGGGCCTTGCGCGCCATGGGTGGCCTCGCGGGGGGAGGGAGCGACGGTCCGACTCAGTCGCCGAACAGTCCGGTGAGGATAGCGGCCAGGCCCAGGACGGCACAGTAGATGCCGAAGCGGCGCAGGGATCGGGCGTCGACGTGGACCGAGATGAACTTCAGGGCAGCCAGACCGACGATCGCCGCCATGGCCATCCCGCCCAGGATCCCGGGCTCGGTGAAGGCTCCCGTGCCGCCGTCGGATGCCTTCAGGATGACGGCTCCGAAGACCACCGGCACCGACATCAGGAAGGCGATGCGTACGGCGTCCCGGCGCGCGAACCCCAGCAGCAGCGCGGCCGACAGGGTCGCCCCGGAGCGTGAGATCCCGGGCACCAGGGCCAGGGACTGGAGCAGTCCCAGCAAGACCGCGTCGGCGTGGGTGCCGTCGGCCACGTGCCGGGTGAGCCGCTCGTCGTCGCGCTGCCCCAGGGTGAACAGCAGCGTCGCCGTGACCAACAGGCCGATGCCCGCCACCCCGGGCGTGCTGTAGGCGTCGAGCAGGTCTTCGAGGGCCAGGCCGAGGGCCGCGGTGATCAGCGTCGACAGCAGCATCAGCCGCCAGAGGCCCGCCGAACCGGGGCGCAACATGGCCAGCACGTCGCGGAAGCAGAAGATGAGCACGGCCACGAGGGTCCCGAAGTGCAGCGCGACCTCGAGCACGAGGCCGTCGTCGGCACCCGGGTCGAGCCAGTTGCCGAACAGCACCAGGTGACCGCTGCTGCTGATCGGCAGGAACTCGGTCGCGCCCTGCACCGCGCCCAGGATCAGCAGCACTCCCAGTCCGGCCACGGCGAGCATCAGGAAACGAGCCCCGTGTGCCGCAGCACCAGGTCGCGCAACGTGACCAGTTCGAATGGCTTGGGCAGGAACGCGTCGGCGCCGTTCTCCATGAGTTCGTCGGCCTGTTCCTGCTCCAGGTGGGCCGACATGACGATGATCGCCGGCTGGGGCACCCCCTCGGTGGCGCGGATGGTGGTCAACACCTTGTCACCGGTCGTGTCACCGAGCTGGAAGTCGAGCAGCAACACCCGCGGGCGCCAGGAGGCCGTCTTGAGGCCGGCGTCCCAGCCCGAGCCGGCGGTCTCCACCTCCAGCACGCCGAGCGAGGTGAGGTAGCGGGCGATCATGGTGCGCACCCCGTCGTCGTCGTCGACCACGAGCACCCGCGGGCGCTTCACGTCGAGCAGGTCGATCGGGATCTCGTTGTCGCGCATGAACGACTCCACCGCGATGCGGGTGAAGCGGCGGTCGCGCGATCCGGGCAGCCGGTAGCCGGGGAGGCGCCCCTGCTCGTACCACTTGATCACGGTGCGGATGGTCACCCGGCACAGTCGAGCCACGTCGCCCGTCGTGAGGATGTCCTTGTCCTTCGGCATGGGGCCGACTCTATCGCGGTGCGGCGTGTTTCTCGACGCGCAGCCGCTCAAAACGGCGGCCACGAGTCGGACGCCGGCGGCCAGGCGAGGCAGGTGCGACACGGAGAGAGCCCTTGGGCCAGCAGGCGCGTGGCGCGGGCCTCGAACTGCTGACTGACGTCCGGGCGCAGCGGGCAGTCGAGGTGATGGAAGCGGCGGGCACTGGCCACGAAGGGCCCGGGGGCCGAACGGTCGAGGCCGGCGTACAGACCGCGTCGCGCGTCGATCGCGGCGCCTTGCCGCCCCAGGAGCCCCGCCTGTTGATCGCCGTAGACCCACGCCAGGCCCTGCTCCACCAGGGCGGCCGAGAGGCTGCGGCCGTCCACCCGGACATCGGCCAGCAAGCGCCCGTAGCGGTCGCGCCGCGGGTCTGCCGGGACAAGCTCCCAGCCGGCAACGCCGTCCGCAACGAAGCGGCGACTGAAGGCCGTGGCCGCACGGCTCCAGGGTCGGCCCGACTCCGGCGTGTCGACCCCGGGCAGCCGCACGCGCTGGCCGTCGGGCAACTGCAGCGTGTCCCCGTCGAGGGCAACGAGTGCGCCCGCGGGCGGGAGCGATCGCCGGGGAGCGCAGGGCAGTTGGCCCAGCAGCAGGAGCAGCGCAAGGATCGCCCGGGCCGCGGGACGCGTCCGCGCCACGGCGGCCCAGCGGTCGATCAGCCCAGGACGTCGGACAGCGGCGTGGACTCGCGACCGAACGCTTCGGCCACGCCCACATGGGTGATCTTGCCGCCGACGACGTTGGCGCCGAGCGCCAGGCAGGGATCGTCGCGCAGCGCCTTCCGGAGTCCCTTGCTCGCCAGCGTGCGGGCGTAGGGCAGCGTGACGTTGGTCAGGGCGAAGGTCGAGGTGCGCGGCACGGCGCCGGGCATGTTGGCCACGCCGTAGTGCAGCACCCCCTCCACCTCGTAGGTGGGATCGAGGTGCGTCGTGGCGTGGATCGTCTCCACGCACCCGCCCTGGTCCACCGCGACGTCCACGATCACCGAGCCCTGGGGCATCAGCCTGAGGTCTTCGCGGGTGATGAGGTTGGGCGCCTTGTAGCCCGAGATCAGCACGGCGCCGACGACCAGGTCTGCTAATGGCAGCTCCTCCTGGATGGCCAGTCGGTTGCTGTAGCGGGTCGTGACGTTGGCGGGCATCACGTCGTCGAGGTAGCGCAGCCGGTCCATGTCGACGTCCATGATCGTCACGCGGGCGCCCAGGCCCGCGGCCATCTTGGCGGCGTTGATCCCGACCACGCCGCCGCCGAGGATCAGCGCCCGTCCGGTGGGCACGCCGGGCACGCCGCCGAGCAGCATGCCGCGCCCCCCCATGGGCTTCTCGAGGTACTTGGCACCCTCCTGCACGGCCATGCGGCCGGCCACCTCCGACATGGGCGTGAGCAGCGGCAGGGTGCCGTCCACTTCCACCGTTTCGTAGGCGACGCAGGCGGCGCCCGAGCCGAGCATGGCGTCGGTCAGCACCTCGCTCGCGGCGAAGTGGAAGTAGGTGAAGAGCAGCTGGTCCTTGCGGATGCGGCCGTACTCCTCCTCGATCGGCTCCTTGACCTTCACGATCATGTCCGCCTCGCCGTACACCGCGTCGGCGTCGGGCAGGATCTTGGCTCCGGCGGCTCTGAACTCGGCGTCCGTGATGGTCGACCCGAGGCCGGCTCCCTCCTGGACCACGACTTCATGACCGTCCTGGACGAGGATGTCGACGCCGGCGGGCACCATGCCCACGCGGTTCTCGCTCGGCTTGATCTCGGTGGGGACGCCGATCTTCATGACGCGATTCCTGCGATCGTGAGGGGGCCGGGCGCTGCCGGGAACGGAACGCGTCCGGCATGCGGGAGGCGGAAAGGCCACCCGGCAGAAGGCCCGGGAGTCTAGAGCGCCCCCGCCACGGGGACAAGATCCGGGAGCGCGGCGTTGATCGGGAACCGCCGAGTCGACAGAATCCCGGGCCGTGTGTGGGGCGCATAGCTCAGTTGGCTAGAGCACCAGCTCGACAAGCTGGGGGTCGCTGGTTCGAGTCCAGCTGCGCCCACCATGCACTCACCGCCGGGTCTCGGACCGACGCGGCTCGGTTGCCAGACTGCCGCCGAACCGGGAATCCCAGGGCGGACCGAGCCGCTCGGGCTCCCCGCCCTCGAGCACGTGCCGTCTCCCGCCCGGCTGGAGCGCCCGGCCCTGGTCGCCAAGCCCTGCTCACCGCACTGGGTCCTGACCAGACCACTGGGCGCTGACCACTGGGCGCTGACCACCGGGCCCCTGCTCAGGCGTAGCTGTGCAGGCCCGAGATCTTGAAGTTGATCACGATCCAGTTGACCAGCATGACGCCGGCGCCGACCACGGCCAGCAGGGCCGTCCAGAGACCCTTGTCGTGGGTCCTGATGCGGACGTGCACGAGCAGGGCGAAGATGAGGAAGGTGTTCAGGGCGAAGACCTCCTTGGGGTCCCAGCCCCAGGGGCGTCCCCAGGAGTGGTCGGCCCAGATGGCGCCCATCACGATGCCGGCCCACAACATGACGAAGGACAGCTCCATGAGCACCATCGTCACGCCGTCGCAGACCTGACCGAGGCCGCCGTTCCCCCGACCGCTGCCGCCCGCCATCACGGCACCCGCCCCGCCGACGCGCACGTACTCCGCGCGGCCGCCGAAGGCGCGGTGGATCAGATACAGCGTGGCCGAGATGGCCGCCATGAAGATCGAGCAGTAGCTGGCGATGATCACGTTGGTGTGGATGAACAACCACACGTCGTGCAGCACCGGCATCTTGTTGCCGATGTTGGCCGTGAGCGCGATGGGCAGGAAGTGCGCCGCCATCAGGCCCACCATCGAGGCGGCCGCGCTGCCCAGCAGGAACAGGTAGCGCATGCCCGTCTTGCGCACCCAGTACTCGAGCGGCAATGCCATCACGCCGCCGAACCAGGCCGCCGTCGTGACCGCCTCGAACATGTTCGAGTTGGGCCAGCGATCGGCCACGTAGGTGCGCCAGAGCAGCGCGACCGTGTGCAGGGCGAAGGCCAGGCCGAACAGGGCGATGCCCAGACGTCCCGCCCCCTTCCAGCGGTAGACGATCGCCACCAGCAACGGAACGATGCTGAGCAGGTAGAAGATCCAGACCCAGGTCATGCTGTGGTAGCGGAAGTAGCGGCTCTCCCAGTCGAGCCGGCTCTCCGACGGGTACAGCGCCGGCGTCACAGCGCGCAGCAGGGGCGCGAGCTCGCGGGAGGCGGTGTTGACCCCCTCGGCATCCCGGTCGACCCAGGCCGCGCGCATGCGTTCCCAGGTGTCCGTGATGGCCTGCCGCCGGTCCGCCGGGAACGCGGTCACGGCCGGGTTTCCGTGCGCCGCCACCAGCTCCTGCATGCTCAGCCAGCGATCCTCGGCTGAACCCTCCCAGGGCGGGACGATGCGCAGGTGATCGTGCAGCACGCCGGGGTTCTTGTAGCCGGCGGCGGCGTCGATCATCTCCACGAAGCGCGCCGAGCGCAGCAGGTCGGCGCGCAAGCCCTCCAGCAGGTCCAGCACCTCGGGACGCAGCAGGAACTCCTCGGAGATCAGACCCGTCTCCAGGAACTCGTCCATGCGCCGGCTGAAGTCCGGGGCGCGAACCATGCCCCCGGACTCGAGGGCGCGGATGATCTGCCCGCGCATGAGCTTCATCTTGACGAAGATCACGTCGCGGTCGACGTAGGCCTGCGGCGTGATGGCCATGTCGAGGTAGGTGAAGGCCGGGGACTGATCGTCGATGCGGTGGGGTCCGCTCACGCGCTGCATGATGGTGCGGGCGAACGAGTCGAAGGACTTGACGCGCCCTTCGTAGTGCACGGCGACGCGGCCGAGGTCCGTCAGGTCGACGGCGTCGGCGAACGAGAGCTCGGCGCTGGCAGCGCCCGGTGTGGCCGACCCGTCGCTGACGCCGGCCCACAGCGGCGCCGTGAGCAGGTGCGCCACGATCAGCGGCACCAGCAGGGCGAGCCGGCCCGTCGAGGATGAGAGCGAGCGGCGGTGCGTCATGCTTGGTCTCCTGCCAGGTCGCCGAGCGCCCCGGGTCCGGGGGAGCCGCCGGCGAGCTGCAACTCGGCGGCCTTGCGTCGGCGCAGGCGGATCAGCGGCTTCACGTAGAACGCGTAGATCATGCCGAGCACGGCGATGCAGCAGCCCAGCAGCTGGACACCCACGCCGTGCCGGTTGGTGACACCGAGCACGGTGTAGTTGAAGCCGGCGGACGGTGCATCGCCCTCGAAGCGAGCGCCGGAGGGTGGGTCCCACTGAGCCTGGAAGAACCACAGGCCCTCGTGGTTGTGGGGTTCGTTCACGCTGACCGGGGTGCTCTCGGACCAGCCGTCGCCGTCGGCGAAGCGCACGTGACTGGTCCAGTTGAGGATGCTGGACACGCGGCCCGAGAAGCCGCCGATGTGCGTGTCGACGTCGAAGTCGTCCAGGGCCACGGCCATGGGCAGGGGCAGCCGCTCACGCGAGAGGATCATGTCCAGCACGCGCCCGTCGGGCAGCCGGACTGTCGCGGGGCGGTAGAAGTGCCGGCGCAGATCCTCGTTGGCGTCGCGGAACGCGTAGTGGTGGTAGGGCACCCAGACGGACTGGGCCGCGCCCTGGACGCCGACCTTGACCATCGAGTTCTGCTCGCGCGCGTCGCGGTAACGCCGTTCCAGCGGCACGACGAAGGGGCGCTCCTCGATCCGGGCCCGAGCGGCGAAGCTCGTCACGGTCGCGGTGAGCCCGGAGACGGCGACCTCTTCACCGATCTTGACGTGGCGTGTCTCCACCGTCGGGCCGAGGTCCTCCGAACCCGCGGGCATGGCGAGCGAGATGAAGTGCAGCTCGTCTTCGCCGGGCCCGGCCACGAGCGTCAGCGGCGCCGGAGCGAAGCCCTTGCGGTAGAGCGCCTCGATGCCCTCGAACGTGGGCACCGTGCGCTGCCGCTCCCCCACCATCTCGTGCGGGTCGTGAGGGTTCTGCTCGTGGTCGTGGCCGCTGTGATCCTCGTCTTCGTTCGCCTCCATGTCGCGGTTGAAGCGCGGGTCGTCGCACACCCAGCGTTGGAACTCGCGTTCCGGCGTGCGCAGGCGCACGCTCGCCAGGGAGATCAGCGGCATGCCCGGCGTGACCTCGAAGTCGTCCATCCAGTACTCGACCAGATAGGCGTAGGGCGTGCCTTCGATGGGCGTGAACTCGGTGCTCGGCTCGAGTCGCATGCGCGGCGTGAGGGGGATCTCGAGGTCGACCTCGCTCTCCGGCACGCGCAGGGTCAGCAGCGGCTCCACCGGCCGGGTGAGCTTGGTGCGGGCGGCGACCGAGTCCACCCAGCGCAGTTGCAGGCTCCCGCCCTCCGCGCTGAAGCCGGCCGGGTCGAAGGCGGCGAGTTCGAAGTCCTGGCTGCGACCGTTGGGGTCGCGCAGACGGATCGTGGCGGCGGGATTGAGGCGCTCCCCCCCCGGGATCCGGCGCCGCTGCATCGTGGCGTAGCGCAGGTAGCCCGTGATGCGCACGTCGGTGCCGGCCAGGGGATCGCTCTGTTCGACGGACGACACGTCGATCGAGACCGGGTCGAGCGGCAGGTCGTGATCGATCCACACGTCGTCGTAGGACCCGATCGAGTCGTTGAACAGCGGCAAGCCGTCGACGGGTCGCATGGACCACTCGCTGGTGCCGCGCTCCCGCAGGTACAGCGCCCAGTTCTTGCTGATCCAGTTGGCCAGGTACACGTACTGCTGCGGCTCGTACTCGAGCGCGAGCTTCAGCTCCTCGTCGACGAGCGGGCGACCCAGGTGCTTGATGGCGCGCACCATGGGCGGCATGGCTCCGGGCACGCGCACCACGTCCTCGGTGTACTCGGGGTAGCCCACGAGCAACTGGCGAACGAAGTGCTCGGTCGGTGTCTGCACCGACACCTGCACGCTGTAGGCGACCTTGCCCTCGTCGGCGCCCGAACGCAGGGACCACTTGGGGTCGATGTTGGTCACCTGGAATCCGTAGCGGCCCGTGCTGCCCTGGACGACGGTGCGGTTGCCGGGCACGGCGGGCATGCTCACCGCTTCGGCACCGGGCACCTCGATCCGCACCTGGCGGCGGATGACCGGGGAGTCCCCCTCGAACTTCGTCCCGAAGTACCAGACGCTGCCGAGGGCCAGGATGATGATGCCGCTGTGGATCATCCACACGCCGTAGTTCACGACCCGGAACGGGATCCGCCGCAGCGTCGCCACCGAGAGGTTGACGCAGATCAGACCGATGAGCAGGTCGAACGGCCACCAGTGGAACCACTCGAACTCGGTCATCTCGAAGCCGCGCAGTTGACGCACGGAGATCTGCGCCCAGTTGTCCCAGCTCGTGATATCGAAGCTCGTGGGGTACAGGATCCCCGCCGAGCCGATGGACGAGTACACGAACAGGAGCGAGAGCAGCACGATGCCGAAGGTGATGCTGCTGAAGAGATTGACCAGCCAGCCGAAGGGCCCCGACGCGCGGGGCAGCTTCAACGGAGACGCGGGATCCACCGGAGTCATGGGCTCACAGGGCTGTGGAGTGCCCCCGGCCGGGCGCGGCGTCCACCGGCGGAGGGGCGAAGACAGAGAGGGCGGGCGAGCGTCGCAACGGTCCGGGCACACCGCGGCCAGGGTTCATAGCGCGACGACGCCATCTTGCGAGGATCGGCCTTTGGGACGCCGGGGTCAACCGTTGCGGTGCGGACCGCAAGGGCCGACCTGGGGGACGCGGGTCAGCGGGGTCCGCGGCCCCCGGCTCGGGCTCCGAAGCTGCCGCGCGAGGCACCCGACGAGCGGCTTCCGGAACTCGCCGGGCTGCCTGAACTCGTCCGGCCTGCCGAGGAACGGCCACCGATCGAGGTGGAGCGGCTCGAGGTCCGCGGGCTGCTGCGGGACGAGACCCCCACCGACCCGCGGCTGGTCCGGCTGGAACCGATCGAGATCGAGGGCCGGCTCGAGCGGGTCGGCGTCGAGGTCCGCCCGAAGCTGGTCGAGCTGGAACCCAGGTCGCGGCTGCGGGCCGACAGCGAGGAGCCGCGTGAGCTCTCCCCGAGCAGCCGAGTGCTGTTGCCGCCGATGATGCGGATCGCGGAGCTGCTGGTGCGACCCGAACTGCTGCGTCCGGAGGTGCTGCGGCCTGCGGCGCTCAGGCCGGTCGGGCTCCGATCCGGCGTGATGCTGCGGCGCACCCAGGAGCCACCCGACGTCCGGATCCAACCGTCCCCGTCGGGAACCGGCTGGACCGTGCGCACCGGGTTCACCTTGACGCGGTCGCGGAACACGACGGGCGCCGAGGCGCGATCGTCGTCCGGGGTGTCGCTCTCGGGGCGCGGCACCAGGGGCTCGTCTGCCGTGCGGCGGTAGATCACCGGGTCGCCGGCGTCGTCTTCTCCGCGGGAGACGAGGCGGTCGGCACCGTGGCGCTTGACCAGCACGTCGCCGCGGGGCAGGTCGTCGACGGCCGGTGCGTCGGGCTGCCGGTCGACCAGCGCGACGGTCTCCTTGCCGAGGTCGGCGTCTTCGAGGGTGCCGCCGGCGACGAGCAGCGTCGAGCCGTGGTGCCCGTGGTGGTGCTTGTGATGTCCGGACACGTAGCCGTACGGCCCACCGTAGTGATGACCGTAGTGGTCGTACCGGTAGTACCCGTACCACGGGTCACCCAGGTAGGCGCACCAGGCGGAGTAGCTGGCGTACACGGGCCAGCTGCTCCAACCGAAGCGCACGGGCTCGCAGGTGGCGTGGGTGTAGGCGTAGCTGGTCGACCACAGGGCGCCGCACACCGGGATGATCGACGGGCCCCAGACCGGCCACGACGTGACGACCAGCGGGTAGTACGGGTAGACGCCCTCGATGACCACCGGGCGTTCCTCTTCGAACACCTCTTCTGCGGGGAAGAGCTCGACGGGCTCCGGCGGCGCGAAGCGCTCCTCGACCAGCCCGGCGATCGTGTTCAGGAAGCCCGTGACCCGCTCGACGTCGGCCTCGTCCTCGAACTCGCCGGTGCTCACGCGGATGCGCGACCAGGTGTCCTCGCGGTAGGGCATGGACTCGGCCAGGACCCACAGACCGTCGTGCACCAGCCAGCCGGCGCGGGCGCCGGGATCATTGCCCGCCAGTTCGTCGGTGCTCTGTTGCGGGTCGTAGCCCAGGGGCTCCAGGGCCGCGACGAGCAGGTCCCAGGCATCCGCCACGTCGACGGCCACCACCAGCGAAGCCTCCGTGTCCGACAGCTCGATGTCCTCGTAGGGCCGGAACGCCTCGGGCTCGCCCGGGACGTCCTGGGCGCCGAGCGGCACGGCCAGGGAAAGCAGGAGCGCTCCGATGCGGGTCGAACGGGACTTGCAGTGACGGATCATGGAGCGTCCTCCGAGGGTCTGGCGCACACCCATGATCGCACCATCTCGGCGGCTCGCAAAGGACGTGGAGCCTCACGTGGCCGTTAGTGGTCGATATCGCGGTCGCGCACGCGGTTCGAAGCGCCCCTGGGATGCACGACGCGGCGGGCCCTGCCGTGGGCACCCTGCGTGGGCACTCAGCGTGGGCACTCAGCGCGGGCACTCAGCGCGGGCAATCAGCGCGGTCGCCGCAAGCGCTCGTCGTCGGTGGCCAGGATCCAGGCGGCGTTGTACGTGAGCCGCGTGGTGCGCGCGATCTTCTCGATGTCGAGCCGGTCGATCGTGTCGCGCCAGGTGTGGTAGTCGGCGTTGCGGGACAGCGGCAGGCCTTCGAACAGGAACAGGGCCGGGACCCCGATCTCGTGGAATGAGTAGTGGTCCGAGCGCTGGAAGAGCTCCTGGCCCTGTCGGGTGACGATCTTCTTGATGCGTGTCTTCGACAGCTTCCGGGCGCGGCTCAGGATCTTGTCGAAGCCGGGGTTGCGCAGGACGCCGATGGCCACGACCTCGTCGGCCTCGCCGCGCCCCACCATGTCGAGGTTGATCATGGCGACGAGCTTGTCGCGCGGTACGGGCAGGTCGGCGCAGAAGGCCTTGCTCCCGGCGAGCTGGTCCTCCTCGGCTGCGAAGGCGCAGGCCAGGATCGAACGTCGCGGGCCGGCGCTGCGCAGGGCTTCGGCGACCTCGAGCATGGCGGTCGTCCCGGAGGCGTTGTCGTCGGCCCCGAAGCCGATCCGGCCGCGCGGGTCGACACCCACGTGATCGTAGTGGGCGCCGATGACCACGTACTCGTCGGCGAGCTCGGGGTCGGTCCCCGGCACGATCCCCACGACGTTGTCCATGGCCACGTTGCGTTGTTCACTGCGCGCCGCCAGCGTGATCGTTCGCTCGGGCGTCTCGTACTTGAGTGGCTTGCCCTGTTTGTCGATGCGTTGCGCGAGTGCGGCGGCGTCCTCACCGAGGATCAGACTCGCGGTGTCCATCGCGATCTCGAGCGCCGGCACGCGGATCGGGTTGTACTTGAACGGCGCCTCGATCGACCAGTTCGCCCAGGTGTGGCGGAAGCTCAGGCGGGCGGGCTCGGGCAGCGTCGCGCGCTGGTCGTCCGCCCCGTCCTCCGCGGGGACGCGGCGCACGACCAGCACACCGATCACCCCCGCCGCCTGCAGGTGTTGCAGCTTGCGGTAGAGCTCCGCCGCCGGCGTGACCTCCGGTCCCTCGAACTTGCGCTTGTGCCGGGGCTCGCCCTCGAAGACGAGCGCGACACGACCGTCGAGCCGACCGCGGATCTCGTTGTAACGCTCCTCGTCGTCGCGGATCCCGAAACCCAGGAAGGCGAGTTGACCCTGGGCTTCGCCGTCGGCTCCCCAGATGGGCACGAAGTCCACGCCGAAGGTGAACGTGGCCTGCACGCCGTCCACTTCCAAGCGGCAGCCTTCGGGCACCGGTGCGGGGACCCTGCGCTCGAACGGGAGGCGGAAGGACCCGTTGGGGCCTGCACCCTGCAGACCCGCCGCGCGCATGCGCTGCTCGATGTGGTCGGCGGCTCGTTCCAGGCCGCGGCTGGGTGAGTCCCGGCCCTCGAGTGGCGCGGTGGCCAGGCCCAGCAGGTCGGCCCGCAGGTCGTCCTCGGTGATCGTGTCCAGGCCGGTGAGGTGCGGATCGGAGGGCGCGAGCGCCCAGGCCAGGAGCAGCGTCGCCGTCTGCAGCCGGGCGGACCACGAGAGCATCGGGAAGACAGGCATGGCCGGTCCCTCAGAAGCGGAAGTAGATGTACGGCGTCTCACCCACCACGGCCAGCGCCAGCAGGCCACAGAGGAGCCCCAGGATGACACCTGCGGCCACGGTGGGCACGCGCTTCACAGCGGATTCGATGCCCGCCAGGGCGCCCTCGGGGAGATAGTGGACCAGGATCGCGCCCGCGAGCACGGCCAGTCCCTTCCAGGACACGCTGTGCACGTCACCGAAGTCGGTCAGCATGGCCACCACCGTCTCCTGGTCGGGGGCGCGCACGAGCACGAGCGTGGCCGCGACGAACTGGAACGTGGCCAGGCGCCGCAGCGCGAGCCCGAGGGCGGAGGGTCGCGGAGCATCACTCGATGCGCCGGACACGAGCCGCTCGATCGACATGGCCAGGCCGTTGAGCAGGCCGTAGACGATCCACAGCAGGCTCGCGCCGTGCCAGAGCCCGATCAGCACCATGGTCAGGATCAGGTTGAACGACACCCGCAGGCGGCCTGCACGCGACCCACCCAGGGGGAAGTACACGTAGTCGCGCACCCAGAAGGACAGGGTGATGTGCCACCGCCGCCAGAAGTCGCGCACCGAGCGCGCCTTGAACGGCCCGCGGAAGTTCTCGGGCAGATCGAAGCCGAACAAGCGCGCCGCGCCGATGGCGATGTCGGAGTAGCCCGAGAAGTCGCCGTAGATCTGGAAGCAGAACCCGTACGCCGCCAGCAAGTGGATCAGCGGTCCGTACGTCCCCGGTGCTTCATACACAGGGGTGACGAGGTAGCGCGCCAGCAGGTCGGCGATGAAGACCTTCTTCATCAGGCCGGTGGCGATGCGGTAGAGCCCGTCGTGGAGGCGCGCCCGGTCGAAGCGCGGTGACAGTTCGAGCTGCGGCAGGAACTCGATCGCCCGCACGATGGGCCCCGCGACGAGTTGCGGGAAGAACGACACGAAGAGCGCGAAGTCGATCAGGTTGCGCGTGGGACGCAGCACGCCGCGGTAGATGTCGATCGTGTAGGAGAGCGTCTGGAAGGTGTAGAAGGAGATGCCGACGGGCACCACGAGGCCGAGCGTGCGCGCCGAGATGTCGAGTCCGAGCAGCGCCGCGAGGTCGACGGCGCTCTCGATGAAGAAGTCGTAGTACTTGAAGAACCCCAGCACGCCGAGGTTCCCGGCGAGGCTCAGCAGCAGGTACAGCTTGCGACGCCCGGCGGTCGGTGCACCCGCGATGGCGAGCCCGCACACGTAGTCGAGCAGGGTCGAGAAGACGATCAGGCCCAGGTAGTGCAGGTGCCAGGTGCCGTAGAAGCCGTAGCTCGCCGCGAGCAGCAGCAGCGTGCGCAGTCGCCGGGACGGCGACAGGGCCCAGAACAGCGTGAGCGCCGTGAGCAGGAAGACCGCGAACGTGGCGCTGTGGAAGAGCAACGGGTGCGCCTAGCGGACCCGACCGGCCCGGCTCGTCACCAGGTCGGACAGGGTTCCCGTGTCGCGCAGGCGCTCGGCGAGCGTGGTCGCGAAGGCGCCGTGCCCGTCCGCCGTCCAGTGCGCCTCGTCGACCTGGTAGTAGCGATCGACGTCCCGCATGAACGTGGCCACTTCCTGGTAGAAGGGCCAGGCGCGGATGCCCGTCTGCTCCACCAGCGCCTGCAGTGCCACCATGGGCTCGAGCGGGTCCGTGCCGATGGGCGGCGCACCGGCGGCGGCGTGGTCGGCCAGGTAGCGCTCCCACACCGCCCGGTTGATCTGGAAGGTCTCCGGCAACAAGGCCGCGAGCACTTCACAGCGCGCCTGCTCGGCCGCGTGTTGGAGCGCCAGCAGCGCGGCCACCGTGTTGTCGACGAAGGGCCGCACGTCCGGTCCCGGCTCGGCGTGGGACAACACGAAGTGCGCGATGCGCGGCGCCAGCTTGCCGCCCTTGCGGAACGCCGCGCGGTGCCGGGCATACAGGTGCGAGTGGGACATCAAGCGGTGGATGGTCGCGGGTAGCGGCCGCAGCGCCTGCGGCCAGGCCTCGACGATGTCCGCGGGGACGAGGCGTTCGCCCACGAGTTCCCAGTCCCCGGCGCGCGTGTTCGGCCTGAGCGTCCAGCCCGGTGACACGAAGATGATGATCAGATCGGGCTGCACCTGGGGGATCAGTTGCACCGCTCGCTGGGAGGCCTGCAGCGTCGAGTAGGAGTTCACGCCGCCGTTGAGCACGCGCACCGCCGTGCCGTCACGCCCCAGCTCGCGCTCCAGGCCCACGGTGAAGACCTCGGCGTCGGTCACCCCGGACCCGAACACGCGCGAGTCCCCCAGGACGAGCAGGCGCACTTCGTCACCGGGCGCGTCCGCGGGGATGAGCGGGTTGCGCAGGCCGAGGTCATCCGTCGTGGCGCGCTCCCCGACGTAGTTCGGGCGGTTCGTCCAGCCGAGCTGCCAGTCTTCGACCAGCACGCTGGGCTCGTCGTCCACTCGTGCTCGATCGAGCCAGCCCACCCCCATGTCGATGGCGAGCAGGCCCACGATCCCGCCAACGAGCAGGCGCAGGACGGACAGCAGGGCTGTGGCGCGGAGGCTCACCAGGGACCGACTTCCACCGCACGACGGGCATCGGGGCGATCGGACCGATGCCGGCGCGGCGCCCGGACGGTCCCGAAGGGCGGCATGGTACGTGCGTCGAAGGCCGGGAGAAAGCCCGAGCGCCCAGCGGTGCGCCGCCGGCACCTCACCCCAACGGGAGCGGAGCTGATCCAGTAGTGTGGGCGCGGCTGCCGATCGGTGCGACTTCGGCGGGCCGCTCGCCGCCCGCGCTGGAGAACGCTCCCGTGATCCGCTGGAACCTGCTGCCCGCGCTGTCGCTGGCCTGCGCCTCGGTGTTGACCGCCCAGGTCCCCGAGCCGGCCCATGACGCCCGCGTCACGCCCGTCGTGCGCGTCGTGCGCGAGGTCGGCCCCGCGGTCGTCAACGTGTATCAGGACGTCGTCCGCGATGTGAGCCTGCCCTTCCCCTACGACCAGCTCTTCGGCTCGCGCAAGACGCGCCGCACGAGTCTCGGCTCGGGCGTGATCATCGACCGCGACGGATTCATCCTGACCAACGCCCACGTGTTGAGCGCCGACGGCCGCCTGATCCAGGTGCACCTGCACGACGGCTCGACGCACCCCGCCGCCCTGGTCAACACCGATCCGCGCAACGACCTGGCGCTGCTCAAGATCAAGACCGACAGGCCGCTCACGGCCGCTCGTCTGGGGACGTCGTCGGACTTGATGGTCGGCGAGACGGTGATCGCCATCGGCAACCCGTTGGGCAACGAGAACTCGGTCACCACGGGCATCGTCAGCGCGCTCTTCCGGGACGTGGACCTCGCGCCCCCCGCCACGGGCTCGGCGCCCTTCGAGGACTTCATCCAGATCGACGCGCCGATCAACCCGGGCAACAGCGGCGGCCCGTTGCTCAACGTGCTGGGCGAACTGGTGGGGATCAACTTCGCCATCAAGTCGAACACCGAGGGGATCGGTTTCGCCATCCCCGTCGACCGGGTCCGCCGGAGCCTGGTCGAGTCGCTCACCGACCCCGGGCTGCACCGCGAGGTGTCGGCCGGGTTGTCCTTCGTGAGCGCGGCGCCCCGGGCTGAGCAGCCCGGCCTGCCCCTGGCCGGCGTGGCGCCCGACGGTCCCGCGGCCCGGGCCGGCCTGCAGCCCGGGGACCGCCTGCTCGAGGCCGGCGGGCACACCATCGATTGGGAGTTCGACTTCAACAAGGTGCTGCTCGGCACCCGGCCCGGTGACGTGGTGGAGCTGGTGCTCGAGCGTGACGCCGAGCGCGTCGAGGCGCAGCTCCGGTTGCAGGCTTCGGTGTCGCCGTTGGCATACATCTGGCGGCGACTGGGACTGCGCGTCGTCGATCACCCGGTCTTCTTCGGAGTCACCGTCGACCGCATCGACCCGGGTGGGTTGGCGGCCATGATGCGCCTCCAGCCGGGGGATCTGATCGATCGCCTCAACGACAAGACGGTCGAATCCACCGACGAGATGTTCGCGGTCCTGTCGCGAGCTTCCGGCTCGGAACGGGTCACCTTGCACGGCTTCCGCGGCACGACCGGCTTCCAGGTCCGGATGGTCCTGGGTGCGGGACCTGCGGGCGGCGCACCGGCCCCCCCGCCGGCTGCCGGGACGTCGCCTCCCCAGGCCCCGCTCCACCCGTCGGTGCGGCCCGGATCTCCGGCGGCAACCGGGGCCGAGGGTGATGGTTGAAGCGCCCCGGGCGCCCGCCCGAGAGCGCAACCCCGCCCTGGTCGGGGTACACTGGCGCAGCTTTGTCCACTCGAGCCCCATCAGCAGTGAGTCCCCCGCATGAGTTCCTTCCGCCAATTCCTGGGTGAGAACAAGATCTGGTGGATCCTCCCCATCGTGCTCGTGCTCGGCGCCGTCGGGTACGTCTACTTCAGCGGCGCCGGCGAGGGCACCGCGGGCGAGGACTCGCCGTTCGAGTACGACCTCTTCTGAGTCTCAACCACTGAGTGCGTCCCCCTCGGGGTCGGCGCCACGCCCCTCTCGGGGTGCAGCCGCCGCTCCCGCTCCCGCAGGAATGGCCACGTGAACCTCGGTTGGTTGGGCGGCAGTTTCGACCCGGTCCACGAGGGGCACGTGCACATCGCGCGCCTCGCCGCCGATCACTGGGACCTGTCCCGGGTGCTGCTGGTGCCGGCCCGTGCGCCGCCGCACAAGACCGATCGCACGCTGGCGCCGGGAGCGGATCGCCTGGCGCTGCTCGAGATCGCCGCCCGTGCCGACGCCCGGCTGTCACCGTGTGACATCGAGTTGCGTCGCGAAGGCCTCAGCTACAGCTACGACACGGCCCGCGAGTTGCACGAACTCTTCGGTCCCGACACCCGGCTGCACTACGTCATCGGCGCTGACACCCTGGCCGATCTGCCCAACTGGCATCGCATCGCCGAGCTGTGCGAACTGGTGACGTTCTGCTCGATCTCCCGCGCCGGGCAGGAACTCGACACCGCGCCGCTGGCGCCGCTGATCGGCGGCGACGGCGCCGCCGAACTGGCGCGCAACTGCCTGCGCGCCCCGCCGCACCCGGCGTCATCCACCGCCATCCGCGAGGGACTCCGCGCCGGTCGTCGTCCGTCCTACCTCGACGACTCCGTGTGGGACGCGATCGTGCAGCGCGATCTCTACGGCGCGGGCGGACGCACGGACTCGTCGAGGTCCGGCGGCAACTCGCGGGCATAGCCGAAGTACTCGAGCAGCACCCCCTGGGCCGAGAGCAGTCTCGCCCGCCCGATCTCCAGATCGAACTTCGCACGGGTGTGCGTGTCCGTCGCGGTGAGGTAGTTCTGCAGCGTCTCGCGCACCTGGAACGGCGTCGAGAGGTCGTTCTCGAGCCGCCGCCGCTCGCCGTCGTAGAGCTGCTCATTGAGCCGCATGGCCTCTTCGGTGACACCCACGCGCAGCTCCTGGAGCTCGACCTCGCGCACGGCGGTGCGCACCCGGGTGATCACCGCGATCTCGGTGTCGCGCAGGGCGACGCCGGCCTCGCGGCGCTCGGACTGGGCCCGTCGCACCGCATAGCCGGCCGTGCGGTTGCCGAAGGGGATCTCCAGCCCCAGCACCAGGCTGACGGTGTCGAACTCCTCGTCGTTCAGGTTCGTGAGCGAGTCGCGGTAGTCGTCCTCGTTGCTGTTGATGCCGTACGCGCCGGTGAGGTCGAGCTTGGGGAGCGCCAGGTTCTCGGCCCTTTCGAGGATCACGTCAGCTCGCTGCAGGCGCGTGCGGGCGGCGACGACGTCCGGGTGGCGCGCAAGGGCCGTGTCCACCGCAACCTGCAGCTTCGTCTCTGGCGCCGGGGCCGTGGCCACAGCGTCCTTGGCGACGGTGATCGGCAGGTCCCAGAGTTCGTCGTCGACGTCGGGGGCCAGGATCAGTCTGCGCAGCAGGTCGATCGCGTCGAGCGCGGCGTTCTTCGCCGTGAGTTCCTCTTCCTTGCGTTGGGCCAGTTCGGCCTTCACCTCGAAGACCTCGAGCTGAGTCTGCAGCCCCTGGGCTTCCTTGGCTGTGGTCGTGGCCACGAGTTCCTGGGCCAATACCACGGCTCCCATCCGCGTCGCCACGACCTCGTTCGTGAACACGAGGTTCCAATAGGCATCGATGATCGTCTCGAGCGTCAGCAGGATCGATGCAAATGAGGCTGCCGCAGAGATCTCGACGTCCTGACGCGCCAGGGTCAGGGCCGAGCGGGCGAAGTTGTCGCCGCCGCGCAACAGGGGGTGGCTCACGCTCAGCGTCCAATCACCCACGTAGACGTCGGACTCGCCGGCGTCCGAGAAGGTCTTCACGCGCCGTGGCCCGACGTCGAACGACCAACTGGTGCCCGTGAGGAACGTGCCGCGAAAACCTGTCTTGATGTCCACGAAGACGGTTTCGGTCGATGCCGCGCCGCCGACGTTGACACCACCGACGATGTTGGTCGGCGTGGGCGCGGCCACCGAACGGCTCGCAGTGCCGTCCAGGAAGAAGATCGTGTCGAACGCGCCCCAGGCCTGGCCGTAGGTGTCGACAGTCTGTTCGGCGTCGAGGCGCACCTGCCGGATCGTGAGGTTGTTGCGCATGCCCCGATCGATCGCCTCGTTCAGGGTCAGGTGGAGGGCGTCCGCCGGGGGAGGGGTCGGCGGCGCGTCCTGGAGCAGGAGCGCTGCGAGGCAGGCTGACAACAGAGCGATCATGGAGGGAATGGTGCCTTGTCGCGGGGGCGGGGCCCATCCTGGAGACGGGTCTCGATTCGGGACGCCACATTCTCGACATCGGCGGCGATCGAAGGTGACGGACAGATTGCGGCCGCCGCCCGCACGGCCTCCAGGGCCCGCTCGTCGAACACGCCCGGGTAGCGGTGGGCCAGGTAGCGCAGTTCATCGAGTGCGTAGCGGGGGAACCAGGGGTCGTCGGAGCCCACCGCCGCCGCCAGCCAGTCGATGGTCGCCGCGGCGCGCCGGTAGGGGTCGCGCAGGCGGGCCAGGGCGAGGGTGTGCCGGGTGGCCTGGAGCTTCTGCTCGAAGTACTCGTCCTGGGACTCGACCCGGTAGTCCAGCTCGAAGCGCGCCTCCCCTTGCAGCCGGCTCAGGTACAGCAGCTCCCGCTCGCCCGCGGCTGAGTCCACCGAGTAGGTGACGACCAGGAAGGTCTCCCCCACCGCCAGGTCCCCGCGCAGCACCTCCCGTGCCTCGAGCTCGATCAGCAGCAGCGTTCGCCCCGCCGAGCGAACGCCGCGCGTGTCCCCCACCACGACCACGTCACTGGCGGCCAGCAGTTCCTGGGCCAGCCGGGTCGCCACGCCCTTGGGCAGGTCGGGAGCCCGCGTCGTGGGAGCGAGGGCGCGGGGCCCCGGATCAGGGGCAGGCAGTTGCACCGCGGGCCCCGAGCAGCCCGCGGCCGGCCCGAGCGTCGCGAGCAGCAGCAGGTGGATTGCTCGGCGGCCGATCACGCTCGGCCCTCGCCGTGCCGGTCGTCGGCACGCTCGGGCTGGACCGCCGCGCTCCAGCGTGCCCCCTGGCTCAGTTCCGCGCGGCGGCCGTCGGGCGTGTCGCCCAGGGGCCTCAGGTCGACCCAGAGCGTGTCGTCGGGGAGCGCATCCTCGACGCGTTCGGCCCACTCGATCGCGACCAGGTGTCCTGCCCGGCGCAGTTCGTCGAAACCGGCCCGCTCCAGGTCGTCGCTGGACGACATGAAGTACGCGTCGAAGTGGGCCAGTGGCACCGAGCCCTCGGCGTACACGTTCAGCAGCAGGTAGCTGGGCGAGCAGACCACGTCGGCCTGCCCGGCCCCGAGCGCGGCTGCGAGACCGCGCACGAACTCCGTCTTGCCGGCCCCGAGCTCCCCGCGCAGGGCGATCACGTCGCCGCCGCGGCGCACTGCGGCGACCCGCGCCGCCAGGGCGTGCGTCGCCTCGACGTCGTGCAGCTCCCAGGCACGGCCGGTGAGTTCAGAAGACATGCTCGTACCCGGCCCCCGGCCAGCCCCGCTGTTCGCCCGCCACGAGCAGTCGCAGTTCGTCGCCTGCGAGCACACGGCCCACGGGCTGCAGCAGCGACCCCGGAGCCTGCTCTGTTGCCGGCAGTGCCAGGAGCAACTCGTAGTCTTCGCCGTCATCCAGCGCCGCGGCGATCGGGTCCCGGCCGGCGTCGACGTCCGGATGGATCGGAAGCGCGCCGCCCTCGATCTCGGCACCGACTCCGGAGGCGCGGCAGAGCTGTCCGAGGTCGCGGCCGAGACCGTCGGAGAGGTCGATCGCCGCGCGCACGTCGGTCCCCTGGCCGCGCAGCAGCGCCACCACGTCATGGCGCGGTCGGGGGCGCAGGTGGCGGCCGCGACTCGCGCCGCCCAGCGGGCCGGTGACGTACAGCAGGTCACCGGGACGCGCGCCCGAGCGGCGCCAGGGAGCGCCCCACGGCAGGCGCCCGGTGGCGGTCACCACCAGGGCCAGCGCGCCGGGGGAACGACTGGTGTCCCCGCCCGCCAGCGTCACCTCGAAGTGCCGGGCAGCCCGGGCCAGCCCGCGGGCCAGTCCCTCGGCGTCGTACCCCGTCGGGATCTGTGCCGAGACGAGCACGTGTTCCCAGACGCCCCCCATGGCGCACACGTCCGACAGGCAGCGGCCCAGCGCCTTGTGGGCCACGTCCTGCGGCGGCGTGCCGGGGTCGAAGTGAACCCCTTCGAGCACCGGGTCCACGGTCAGGATCGTCCCGTCGGCCAGGACCGCGGCGTCGTCCCCCGGACCCACGAGCATGCCGGCCGTGCTCCCCTCCTGGGTGCACCAGTCGATGAACTCGGACTCGCGCACGCTCATCACTCGCCCGTCGCGGTGCGCTGTAAAAGCCCGCTGCCGAGGCCCCGTCGATCGACCGCGTCGCGTAGCCGGTGCGCCGCACGGCACGCGTCGTCCGCTTCACTCAGTGCCCGGATCACGGCCACGCCGGCGAGGCCCGCGGGCAGCTCCGGGACGTCATCGGCGGTCAGGCCTCCGAGCGCCACCACCGGCCCGATCGCGGGGGTGGCCAGCACCGACTGCACCTGGGACGGGTCCAACAGGGGGCGCGGCCGTGAGCGCCCGGTGGCTCGGAACGGACTCAGGCTGATGTAGTCGGCCGCCTCGTCGTCGGCCGTCGGCGGCCAGTGGGCCGAGCGGCCCAGGGCTCGACCGGGGGCCGTGCGCCGGAGCTCCTCCAGCGCCGGCCCGCCCCACCCGGTGTGCACGCCGTCGGCGTCCAGCGTCGCGGCCAGCTCCGCGTCGCGACTCACGAGCAGCGTGGCTCCGTGTCGGCGCACGCGTCGGGCGATCGGTCCGGCGGCCTCCTGCGCGGCTGCGCCCGTGAGTCGCCGCTCGCGCCAGAGCACGGCCGTCACCCCACCGTCGAGCGCGGCCTCCACCAGGCGCTCGAGTTCGGCCGGGCCGCGATCGTCGGGGGTGACCAGCACCACCCGCAGATCGAGCCGCCGGGCCTCACTCATGTTCTCCCTGCAGGAAGACGCCCAGCGGCTCGAGCAGCCGGGCCAGGTCCTCCGATGGCAGGTCCGGGGAGACCAGGACGACCGTGGGCGACAGGCGCTCGAGCACATGCGGTCGCAGCGCCTTGTCGTGCAGCAGGCGGTCGATCACTTCCTTGTTGCGTCCGCGCACCATCGACACCGTCGTGCGCGTGACGAACTTCACCTTCTCGGCCCACTGCATGATCGAGTAGATGACGTTCTGCGGCACTTCCACGCGGCTGTGTTCGGACAGCGTGCGCAGGATCGCCGACGGCTCCAGTCCCTCGGCCACGGCCTTCTCGATCGAACTCTCCGTGAGTCGGTAGCGATAGGCCGAGTCGCTGCTGGTGCGATCCGCGAAACGGTCGAGGTCGGTGATCAGGTCGTAGCTGTCGGCGTTCGGGAACAGGATGATCTCGAAGTCCGGGTTCACCACCAGCGGTGCATTGCGGTTCGTCTGCTCGTCGGAGACCTCCATCCCCAGCGCCTTGGCGCCGAGCGGGGTCAGTCGCAACCAGGCCGGCTTGCCGTCGGCGTCGGCCAGGTCCACGAGCCCGAACAGGAACAGCCGGTCGCGCGTCCACTGGGTCAGCGCCAGGGCGAGCTGCAGCGGGTCGCGCATGCCCGTCTGCTGCGCGAACTGGTACTTGCTCTGGAACTCGTCGCGTACGCCGAAGTGGTCGAGGTTGGCCAGGTAGCGGTTGCGCGCCGAGAAGGCCGCGGAGTTCATGTCGACCCAGGAACCCACCGGGAGCTCGCGCAACGCGTCGAGGTAGAGCGCCATCAGGCGCTTGCCGTGGAACGGCTCCACCGTGCTCTCCCAGTGTCGCCGGGCGAACTCGAGCAGCCGCCGCAGCTTCTTGTCGAGCGGCGTGCGATCCCATGTCCGGCCCTTGACGGTGAGGACCACGCTGCGCTCGGGGCCGCGCTGGATCATCGACTGGGACTGGCAGAAGTCGAACAGGTACTGGAACAGCCACGGCCCGGTGAAGTTCGAACTCTTGGTGAGGATGAACGAGTCCTCGAGCTTGCGCACGGCCGTCCGGTAGACCTTGCCCGACAACGTGAGCTTGATCGGGTTGTGCTCGACGAACGACAGGAACGAGGAGATGTCGGAGATGAAGTCCACGCCGAGGCTGTGCACTGCCTCGAGCGGCGTGGCGGGTTCGCTGATGCAGCGGCGCAGGGCGCCGACGACCTCCTCAAACACGACCACGGCTTCGTCGAACTGGTGGATGCCGTACTCGCCCAGGGAGATGTGACGCACGGTCCCCAGCAGGTTGTCCTCGAGCGAGGCCTGGAGCGTCTTGCGGTTCCAGCGTCCGAATCCCTTGTGCTTCTTCTCGATCAGCGAGCGCGGGGCGATGCCGCCGTAGTGCGACACGACCAGTTCCAACAGTGCTTGCACCCGGCTGTCGTCGATGGCGGCCAGGCGACTCTCGACCGCGGCGTCCGCCGCCAGCAGCAGGGCCGCTTCGCGATGGTCATCGGCCCGGGCGCCGCTGCCGAGGCGGGCGACGAGCAGGTCGTCGATGTCCTTGCGGTCGACGAGACGCGAGAGCTGCCCGCGGAGGTTGAAGGTCTCCTCGACGGTGCGGTCGTCGTCCCAGATGAAGGTCTGCAGGATGTCGCCCAGTTCGCAGGGCACGAGGAAGGTCTCCTCGGTCTTGCGCCCGTTGCCGTTGGCCGGCTGGGAGGCGAACAGGAAGCCGCGCTTCATGAGCGCGTTGATCGCGGCCTTGAGCTCGAACGGCGACAGGTAGGCGAAGGCCTTGCTGCCGGTCACGTGCTCGAGGCTGGCCCGGTAGCCCTCGCCCCGGAGGAAGAACTTCACCAGGTCGACGAGCTTCTTCGACAGGAACTTGACCCGCTTGCGAACCGACTTCTCGTTCGCCATGCGCCGCGTCAATTCACCGATGGCGCGGGGCTTGGTGTCCGGGGGGGTCCCGTGGCCGTCCCAGAACGACAGCAGTTCCCGCAACTCTTGTGCAGGACGGCTCTGGAGCACGGCTTCGAGGGCCACGCCACGCGCGACACGATTCGGGGATGTGCTGTCCCGAGAGGTCAATCTCTCTCCTCAGGGCAGAAGCAGCCGATTGTAACGCGATCCGGCCCCTGGCGCGAGCCCTCTCTGGTCCCCACCGCCCCCGATCGGGACGGCGGCAGCGCCCGATGGACCGGGGAGGCCGCGGGCGCGGCTACGAGAGCGCCGACACGTCGAGGATCTCGTACGTGTAGCCCTGCTCGGTGAGGAACAGCTGCCGGTTGTTGGCGAAGTGCTCCTCACGGCTGTCGCGGGTCACGAGCGAGTAGAAGATCGCCTGACGGCGGTCGGTCTTCGGGCGCAGGATGCGCCCGAGGCGCTGGGCCTCCTCCTGTCGTGATCCGAAGGTCCCGGAGACCTGGACGGCCACGTTCGCGTCGGGCAGGTCGACCGCGAAGTTGCCCACCTTGGAGACCATCAGCACCTTGAGATCGCCGTTGCGGAAGAGCTTGTAGAGATGTTCGCGCTCCTTGGTCGGCGTGCGACCGGTGATCAAGGGGCAGTCGAGCTCTTCGCTGAGCAGGTCGAGCTGGTCGAGGTACTGACCGATGATCAGCACCTGGTCGTCGGCGTGTCGCTCGACGAGCTTGCGCGCCACCCCGACCTTCTCGACGTTCTCACTCGCGATGCGGAAGCGCTCGCGGCTCGCCGCGCTCTGGTACTCGAACAGCCGCTCGTCCGGCAGCGGCAGCCGCACCTCGACGCAGTGCGCGGTGGCGATCCAACCCTGGCGTTCCAGGATCTTCCACGGCACGTCGTACTTCTTCGGGCCGATCAGCGAGAAGACCTCGTCCTCACGGCCGTCCTCGCGCACGAGCGTCGCCGTGAGCCCGAGGCGGCGACGGGCCTGGATCTCCGCGGTGATGCGGAACACCGGCGCCGGCAGCAGGTGCACTTCGTCGTAGACGACGACGCCCCAGTCGCGCGCCGTGAACAGACGGAAGTGCGTGAACTCGCCGTCCTTCCGCCGCCGATAGGTGAGCATCTGGTAGGTGGAGATGGTGACCGGGCAGATCTCCTTGGAGTCGCCGGTGTACTCACCCACGTCTTCCGGGCGCAGGTCGGTCTTGTCGAGCAGCTCGTTGCGCCACTGGCGCACGGCGATCGTGTTCGTGGTCAGGATCAGCGCCTGGGTCTGGAGCCGGTGCACGCAGGCCATGCCCACGATCGTCTTGCCCGCGCCGCAGGGAAGCACCACGACCCCGCTGCCGCCCTTCTCCGTCCCGCCCGCGTGGAAGATCTCCGCGGCCTCGATCTGGTAGGGCCGCAGGCCGAAGGGGGCGCCGGTCAGCGTCTCCGAACGCAGCCCGAACGCGAGCGCCGCGCCGCTGGTGTAGCCCGCCAGGTCCTCGACCGGGTAACCGATGCGGATCAGCGCCTGCTTGACCTCGCCGCGCATCTCCTCCAGCACCCACAGGCCGCCTTCGGGCGCGCCGTTCTTCTCGAAGTAGGGCTTGAGGTTGGCATCCCGGGCGATGCGCTTCAGCAGGTCGGCATCGGGCGAGGCCAGCATCAGGCGGTCTTCGTGGCGCACGAGGCGCAGCAGTCCGAAGCGCCGGATGTTGTCGGCCACGTGGGTGCGCACGTTCGGTGGCACCGGGTAGCGACTGGCGGTCTCCAGGAAGTCGATGATCGTGTCGGCGTCCAGCCCCGACGCGGCGGCGTTCCAGATGGAGAGCGGGGTGACCCGGTAGGTGTGCACGTGCTCGGGGCTCTTCTCCAGTTCGGCGAAGCGACTGAGCATGTCGCGCGCTTCGGTGAAGCCCTCGGCGTGGACCTCCGCCAGGATCGTGTGGTCGCCCTGGACGGTGAGCGGCTGGTTGCTCACGCTCCCGCTCCGCGTGTTGCCGCCACGCCCTTGCGGTGGCCGCGCAGGGCTCGCTGGAGGTAACGCCCGGTGTGCGAGCCCTTGGTCGCGGCGACCTCCTCGGGTGTCCCCGTGGCCACGATGCGGCCGCCTCCATCCCCCCCTTCGGGTCCGATGTCGACGACGTGGTCTGCGCTGCAGACGAGGTCGATGTTGTGTTCGATCACGACGACCGTGTTCCCCTGATCAACCATCTTGTGGAGCACGGAGCACAACCGCGCGACATCGTCAAAATGCAGTCCCGTGGTGGGCTCGTCCAGCACGATGAGCGTCCGCCCCGTCCCGGGCCGAGCGAGTTCGGCGGCGAGCTTGACCCGCTGCGCCTCGCCCCCCGAGAGCGTCGTCGCCGGTTGGCCGAGCCGCAGGTAGCCCAGACCCACGTCGTCGAGCAGCTTGAACTTGCGGTGGATCGGGCCGTAGTTGGCGAAGACCTCGGCCGCCTGGTGGATCTCCAGGTCGAGCACGTCGTGGATCGACAGGCCCTTCCACTGCACCTCGAGCGTCTCGCGATTGTAGCGCCGCCCGCCGCAGGTCTCGCACGGCACGTCGACGTCCGAGAGGAAGTGCATCTCGATCACCTCGACGCCGCGCCCCTGGCAGGTGTCGCAACGACCGCCGGCCACGTTGCACGAGAAGCGGCCGGCGGCGAAGCCGCGCACGCGCGCCTCGGGTGTGTTGGCGAACAGGTTGCGGATGTCGTCGAAGGCGCCGGTGTAGGTGGCCGGATTGCTGTGCGGCGAGCGCCCGATGGGCGACTGGTCGATCACCAGCAGCTTGTCGATGGCGGCCGCTCCGGAGAAGCCGCCCAACTCCTCCGGGGCGCGCTTGCTGGAGTCGAGGTGCGCTTGCATGGCGGGCACCAGCAGGCCCGCCACCAGGCTCGACTTGCCCGACCCGGACACGCCGGTGACCACCGTCAGGGCGCCCACCGGGAAGCGCGCCTCGACCCCCTGGAGGTTGTGCAGGCGGGCGCCGGTGAGTCGCAGCTGGCGCCGCGCGCTGCGGCGCTCGGCGGGGTACTGCATGCGCTTGCGACCGGACAGGTAACGCCCGGTCAGCGAGCGGCGATGGGCCGCGACCTTCTCCGGGCTGCCGGCCACGACCACCTTGCCGCCGTTCTCCCCGGCCCCCGGTCCCAGGTCGATCACGTGATCGGCGGTCTCGATCGTCTCGCGGTCGTGCTCCACGACGAGGATCGTGTTGCCCAGGTCGCGCAGGTCCGCGAGCGTCTCGAGCAGCTTGCGCTGGTCGCGGGCGTGGAGCCCGATCGACGGCTCGTCGAGGACGTAGAGCACGCCCACGAGGCGATTGCCCAGTTGCGCCGCGAGCCGGATGCGCTGAGCTTCGCCCCCGGAGAGTGTGGCCGATGAACGGTCGAGTGAGAGGTAGCCGAGGCCGACCTTCTCCAGGAAGCTCAACCGGTTGGTGACTTCGCGCAGCACGTCCCGGGCGATCGTGCCGTCGTTCCCGGTGAGCTTCAGCCCGCGGAAGGTCTGCAGCGCCTCGCGCACCGTCCAGGCGGCGACCTCGGGCAGGCGGTGTCCGCCGACCGTGACGGCGAGGGACTCGGGCCGCAAGCGCCCCCCGGCGCAGGACGAGCACGGTCCCACCTCCATCAGGCTCTCCAGCGCCCGCCGCCACCAACCGTCCTTCTCGGTGGCGCGCCACCACTCTTCGACGAGCGCCAGCAAGCCCTGCCACTCCACGTTGTAGTCGTAGCTGCGCGAACTGCCCTCGCCGTGCTTCTCGAAGTGCACCGGGACCTTCTCGAGCGCTCCGTCGCCCTCGAGCATGCAGCGCTGGAAGCGCCGCGGCAGGCTGCTCCACGGACGGTTCAGATCGACTTCGAAACGCTCGGCGAGCCGGGTGATGACCTGCACGTACCACCCGTTGGCGCGGGTGACGTAGCCGCCGACCCGCGATGTCATCGCGCCTTGCAGCAACGGCCGATCGGGTCGGTCGATCAGTCGCGCGGCGTTGACCGTCATGAGCTGGCCCAACCCCTCGCACTCCTCGCAGGCCCCGACCGGGCTGTTGAACGAGAACATGCGCGGGGTCAGTTCGCGCGGCAGGATGTTGCCGCAGCGGGCGCAGCCGGGGCGCGCCTCGTAGTCCACGACCTCCCCATCGGCCAGGTGGGCATGGGCCATGCCCAGGCCCCGTTGCTGGGCGACGCCGAGGGCTTCCGCCAACCGTGTGCGCCGCCGCGAATCCGCCGTGGTCCGATCGATCACCAGCTCGACGTTGGCCACGCCCTCCAGCGGGCCCCCGGCGCGGCGCCCTGCCCCGCGCCCCTTGGTCGTGGTGGTTGCGGCGCTCTCGGCCAGGCTCTCGAGCCGGACCAGTTCTCCGTCCACCAGCACCCGGGCGAAGCCGTCCTTGATCAGCTCGGTGGCCATGTCGACCACCTCGTCCGCGCGGGACAGCAGCGTGGGGTGTTCGTGCTCGTTGCTGTACAGCGAGGCGGTGATCATGACCTTCTCGCCGTCCACCCGTCGCAGCACGTCGCGCGCCGCCACCGTCGGGCTCCAGCCCTGCAGCTGCTTGCCGCACGTCCAGCAGTGGGGTTGCCCCACGCGCGCGAAGAGGATGCGCAGGTAGTCGTGGATCTCGGTGCTGGTGGCGACG
>JAJDEQ010000002.1 GCA_029259695.1 Planctomycetota bacterium | reverse complement strand
CGGACGACCCGCGGCGGTAGGACCCGCGAGCACGCGCGACCGAGGGCGGTAGCACCCGCCGGGCGCGCGCGGCCGGGGGCGTTAGGACCCGCCGGGCGCGCGCCGGCCGGGGCACGCTCCCGGCCACGAATCGAGCGCGGTGCATCCGCTCCGGCTCCGGCGGCGAACAGGCTCCTCCAAGGAGCTTTCGCCATGATCCATGTCTCCGTCCTCGTCCTGGCACTGGCGGCGATGCTGGCCGGTTCGGCTCCCGAGCCCCAGCCCGACACCGAGCCGGCCGTGATGACACTGTTCGACTTCTCCCACACCGATCAGGTTGCCGCTTGGCGTCCGATCCACGACGGGGTCATGGGCGGCCTGTCGAGCGGAGGTGTCTCCGAAGGTGACGGCAGCGCTCGATTCACAGGAGTGCTTTCGCTCGAGAACAACGGCGGCTTCGCCTCGTTCCGCCTCGGCGCGCGCCTGCCCGACCTCACGGAACACGACGGCCTGCGACTGCGCGTGCGCGGCGACGGCCAGGTCTACAAACTCAGCCTGCGTACCGACGGCGCCTGGGACGGTGTGAGCTGGCAGGTGAACTTCGCCACGACGACCGACACCTGGACCACCGTGGACGTGCCCTTCGAAGACCTCGTGCCGACCTGGCGTGGCCGCCTCGTCGACAAGGCGCAGGCGTTCGACGCCGCGCGCATCCGCCAGCTCGGCCTGATGATCGCCGAGAAGCAGGACGGCCCGTACGCTCTCGAGGTCTCGTCGATCGACGCCTCGCGGCGGGCAGATCCCATCCGTGCCGGCGTGCGCTCCCGCAGCGCCGCGCTCGCGGCCGCCATCGACGCCGGCGCAGACGTCGGACGTGTCACCGCCGCCCTGCGTTGGAGCGAGAGACTGCTCGTCGTCGCCGCGCCCGCTGACCTGGACGCCCGCGCTTCGATCCAGGTCGGGCACCTGATCGCTCGCAGCGGCGATCTCGCCGACCGCGAGTTGCGCATCGTGAACCTGATGGGCGACGCTGCCGGACGCATCGCCGGGCGCACGCTGTCCCGCGAACACGTGCGCAGCCTGCGCGCCGCCTGGGAGCTCCCCGCCGACGAGTGGATCGTGGCGCTGGTCGGCAAGGACGGCGGCGTCAAGCAGCGCTGGTCGGCGATCGTCGAACCCGACGAGGTCTTCGCCCTGATCGACGTGATGCCCATGCGCCAACGGGAAGTCGCCGAGCGGGGGACGTCCTAGTCATGCACCGCCAAGTCGCACAGCTGCATCGCGCCCAGGCTGGCTGGAACAACAAGGGCAAGCTGCGCCCGCCCTTCGCCGAGACGCCGCGCGACGGTCAGGAGTCGGTCTGGGACTACCCTCGCCCGCCGCGCATCGTGCCCGACCGTCGACGCATCCTCGTGCGCCTGGGCGATCAACCCATCGCCGACACCATCGGTGCCGTGCGCATCCTCGAGACCGCCAGCCCGCCGACCCTCTACCTGCCACCCGCCGACGTGCGTACGGACCTGCTCGCCCGCGCCGACGGCGCCTCGATGTGCGAGTGGAAGGGCAGGGCGACCTACTGGAACGTGGTGCTGCCCGACACCCGGCGCGCGCGGGCCGCATGGTCCTACGAGGACCCTTTCGGGACCTTCGCGCTGATCGAGGGCTGGTTCGCGTTCTACCCCGCGCTGCTCGACTGCACCGTCGACGACGTCCCGGTGCGTCCTCAGCCCGGCGGCTTCTACGGCGGTTGGGTGACGCCCGAAATCGTGGGCCCCTACAAGGGCGAGGACGGCACCCACGGTTGGTGAAGCACGCTCACTCCGCGCGCACGAGCACGCCGGTGGCCATGATCTCGTAGCTGCGTTGAGGTTCTGTGATGGCCGCCGCTTCTTCAGTGCGACCGGCGTCCTCCAGGTAGTGGCGCGCCTCGTCGACGGGCACGTCGCGCACGCTGAACAGCCCCTCGATGCGCACGGTGCGCCCGGCGATGTCCTTGGGCACGAAGAAGGCGTAGTCCTGGAACTTGACGCGCACGCTCTGGTCGCCGGACGAGAGCGTCATCCAGCAGCCCTTCACCTGGCAGACCTCGTCGATCGTGCCTTCGAGCAGCACGGGCACGCCGTCGTGGGCGGCAGCGTCCGCGAGAATCGCATCGAGTGCCTGAGGCGTGCCGGCCTCGGCGGCGATGCCCGCGCCGAAGGCATCCCAACCGGCGGGAGCGGCGGCCGGGGCGGTGGCCCCGCAGGCCGTCAGGCAGAGCAGCACGGTGAGCAGCGAGAGGGTACGCAGCGACATGGTGGACCTCGGCAGAGGGAGTTCGGTGTGGAGCGCCGCTCGGACCGGCGCGGTCGCAACCGGTCCGGGGACACGGCGAGCCCACCAGTCTCACCAGCGCCCTGCGCCCTTGTCCATGAGCCGCTTGGCGTAGACGCCGATGCGGGCCGCCCGGCATAGTGGCTCCTCTTCTCGCAAGGGCCCTTCGTGCACCTGAGACACGTCAGCATCCGGAACTTCCGCGGCATGCGGGACCTGCGGCTCGACCTGGGGCGCACGACCGCCATCACGGGCGAGAACGACATGGGCAAGACGAGCATCGTCGATGCCCTGCACCTGTGTCTCGGCGATCACCGGGAACAGGGCCAGCCGACGATCCCGCTGGTGGACAGTGACATCCATCGCCCGCAGGACGGGAGCCCGCGAGAGCCGGCCGAGCTGGAGCTCGTGTTCAGCGAGTACCGGCAGGGTGACTGGGATACGCCCGAGCTCGCAGATCTGGCAGAGACGATGGTCCCCGGTCGGCGGGCGCGCGAGGTGCGGCTGCGCGTGCGCGCCGAGCCCCGCGACGGAGCGGCGCCCGCGGTCCGCTGGCACCTGTCGCGGCGCGGCGCCGGGCCCGACGCGGCACCCGAACACGAGCGCGACCCCTTGCTGGCGGAACTCCGTCGGCTGAACCCGATCTTCGCCGTGTACTGGAACCGCTTCTACGGAACCACCCACGGCGAGCGCGACGGCAGCGCCCCCGCCGGCCCCACGACGGAGCCGGCCAGCGACCGGCAGCGCCTCTCGGACGAGATCGAGAGCGTGTACCACCAACTCGTGCGATCGCGCACCGCCCTGCCCGCCGCCGAACTCGACCGCGGGATCGAAGCGCTGCGCGAACTGTTCGAACAGGAACCCGACCTGCTCGAGCAGCGACCGCGTCGGCGCCGCAAGCGCGACATGGTCGTGGCGCCGCTGCGCAACTGGCCCGTGGCCGATCGCGAGCTGGGCGGCGACACGTCGCACGTCGATCGCCTCGCCCTGCTGGCCCTGGCCGGCATGCTGATCGAGTCGCGCGGCGACGGCCCGATCCCCCCGGGAGCAGACCTGCTGGTGATCATCGAGGAACCGGAGGTGCATCTGCACCCGGCCACGCTCGCCTCGCTGTTGCGCTGGATCGACCAGCTCAACGCCCAGAAGATCCTCACCACCCACTCGCCCGACGTGCTCGGCGCCGTGCCGTTGCGCGCGGTGCGCCGACTGGCCTACGAGGACGGACAGCTCGGCGCGTATCGCATCCGCAGCAGCGCGCTCTCGCTCGAGGACCAGCGGCGCATCGGCTTCCACCTGCGCGTGCGCCGCGGCACGGCGTTCTTCGCCCGCTGCTGGCTGCTGATGGAGGGCGAGACCGAGTTCTGGCTGGTCCCCGAGGTCGCCCGGTTGTGCGGCTACGACCTGGCCAGCGAGGCGGTGGCCTGCGTGGACTTCGCGCAGTGCGGCCTCGCACCGTTGATCAAACTGGCCAACGCGCTCGGCATCTCCTGGCACGTGCTCACCGACGGTGACTCGGCCGGCCAGTTCTACCACCGCGAGGCGCGCGCACACCTGAACGGATCCGACGCCGAGCGCCACATCACCGTGCTGCCCGAACGCAACATCGAACGCTTCCTGTGGAAAGCCGGCTTTGATGACGTGTATCGCAAGCACGCCTCCGCGAACGACAAACCGTCCGGGCGTCTGTCTCCCAGCCACATCATCAACCGGGCGATCAAGGCACGCTCGAAGCCGTCGCTCGTGCTCGACGTGATGGAGGCCATGCAGGATCGCCGCGACGACATCCCCGAGCTGCTGGCCCGTATGATCGGCACCGCCGTGGACATGTCACGCCAGGCCGGACCCACTCCCCCCTCTCCGCGTCCCATCCCTCCTTCCCCACCCGGAGTCGACACGTGAATGCATCCTCGAGAATGGACTGGAACGACGATGTGTGGCGCAGCGACTCGCCCATGGCCTCCGAGAAGGCGTTCCTCGCGGGAACGCGCGAGCAGAACGACGAGCTCGCCAGTGCGGCGCTGATCTTCGCCGAGTTCCTGAAGGGCTTCCACGCGCTGCGTGAGCTGGGCCCGTGCGTGACGGTCTTCGGCTCGGCACGCTTCGGCGAGAGCCACGAGCACTACAAGATGGCACGGGCGATGGGCGCGCGGCTGGCGGAGGAGGGCTACACGGTCATGACCGGTGGCGGCCCCGGCATCATGGAGGCGGCCAACCGCGGGGCCAGGGACGTGGGCGGCGCGAGCATCGGCTGCAACATCCGGTTGCCCATGGAGCAGGAACCCAACCCCTACGTCGATCGCTTCATCGAGTTCGAGCACTTCTTCGTGCGCAAGGCGATGCTGGTCAAGTACAGCCAGGCCTTCGTGGTCATGCCCGGCGGCTTCGGCACGCTCGACGAAGCGTTCGAGACGCTCACGCTGATCCAGACAGGCAAGGTGGAGGCCTTCCCCATGGTGGCCATGGGCGCGGAGTACTGGGGCCGACTGAAGAACTTCACCGAGGAGTCGCTCGTGGGTGGCGGCACGATCTCGCGCGCGGACCTGGACCTGATCACGACCACCGACTCGCTCGACGAGGCCATGGCCCTGATCCGCGCCGGCAAGAAGCACATGGCGGCCGAGCAGGCATGAAGCTCACCTTCCTCGGTGGCGTGGGCACGGTCACCGGCTCGCGCACGCTCGTGCAGGCCGGCGGGCGCCGCGTGCTCGTGGACTGCGGCATGTTCCAGGGGCCGCGAGAGCTGCGGCGGCTGAACCGGGATCCGTTCGGTTTCGAGCCCGCCGAGATCGACGACGTCGTGCTGACCCACGCGCACATCGATCACTCGGGCCTCGTCCCGCGGCTGGTCAAGGAGGGCTTCGCGGGCCGGGTGACCTGCACCCCCGCCACGCGCGCCCTGTGCTCGGTGCTGCTGCCCGACAGCGGTCGCATCCAGGAAGAAGAGGCCCGCTACGCCGCGCGCGGCGGCTGGTCGCGGCACGCCAAGCCGGTGCCGATCTACAACCAGCGCGAGGCCGAGGAGTCGCTCGACGCGTTCCGGAGCGTCGACTTCGAGCAGGGCTTCGCGCTCGGTGACGGCGTGGAGATCCACTTCCGTTCGGCGGCCCACATCCCGGGCGCCGCGTCGGTGCTGCTCACCCACGACGACCGACGGGTGCTGTTCAGCGGCGACATCGGACGCCTGCACCGCATCGCCGGCCGCCCGCCCCGGCCGCCGGTCGAGGCCGATGCGCTCGTGATCGAGTCCACCTACGGAGACCGCCTGCACGGCCGCGACGATCCCTTCGAGATCATGGCCGACATCGTCAACCGCACCGTCGAACGGGGCGGCGTG
>JAJDEQ010000001.1 GCA_029259695.1 Planctomycetota bacterium | reverse complement strand
CAACGGCGCCTTCATGGACCTGCAGGTCGACCCCTAGTCAACGCCGGGTGCGGCCCTCCGGGGCCTGTCCGATCGTCTGACCTGTCACGAGCCCGCGCGGAATGCGCGGGCTCGTGTCGTTGAGGCCCCGTGCCCGGCTCGCCACGCGTCGGGATGGCGGGCGGCGATCCTGCTGCGTCGGCCCGTGCTCATCGCCGTACGCGCTCGCGCGCAAGTTGCCGCCGCACGCGTCGCCGGGTGACGGTCGGGCCCCTAGCCGAGCAGGCGGCAGCGCGCGTTGAACGCGGTCAGCGACGCGTCCCGGTCGGGCAGCGCGGCCAGGCGCTGATCGAGCAGCTCGTTGGCGAAACGGTGCAGCTGCAGGTCGTGCTGGTTCAGGGTCGTGATCCGCTCGAAGAGCCCGTCACCCAGCGCGTCCCGGGTCTCGCCGTGGCGGTCTTCGAGCGTGCGGGCCCGTCCCGCGGTCACGTTCTGGCGCTTGTACGCGAGGTCGATGCCGGGGAAGTGCTCACCCAGGACCTGCTCGGCCAGCATCAGGCTCTCGTCGAGGCGCTCGACGACGCCCACCACGGCCGATTGCTCCAGGCGCTGCCTGGCCGTGTCGAGGTTCTCCCCGGTCATCAGCGGCTGCCGCCCCGCGATGCCGCGGTACCAGGACAGGTACTGCACCTGGAAGTCGGTGATCGGCGTGACCTGGCGCTCCGCCAGACGCCATTCCACGTAGGCGCGGGCGTCGCTGTGCTGGGCCTTGAAGCTGCCGGGGATGCTCGGGTCGTTCTGCCGCTTCTCGAAGTGGTACACGGACAGCACGCGGTCGATGGGCTCGCGGATGAAGACCATGGCCAAGAGCCTGCGGTCCGGCGGGTCCGGCAGGGGGAAGCGCAACTGGTGGCTCGCGAAGGCGAGCATCTGCGGGTGCGCGTCGAGCTGGGCCTGCATCTCCGGCGCCGTGTAGATCATGCGCCGGTTGACGTGATCGTCGAAGGCCAGGAAGCGTGGGCCGAAGTTGCGCTTCAGGGTCCAGTCGATCGTGCTGCCGGCGTTCTTGAACAGGTGCAGGTGGACGCACGCGGCCCGTGCATCGGTCCAGGCGTCTCGGGAGCGGGCAGACATCGGGATCATCCTCCATGTGCGAGGTGGTGATTCAAGTCGGCCAGCGCGCGCGGTAGCGTGACGGCCATGGCGAACGACCTCGAGTTGCAGCGCGTGAGTTCCTTCGCCGAGTTCGAGCGACTCGGCCAGGCGCGGGCGCTGGACCACCGGCGCCGCGTGGCGGTCGAGCGGGAACTCATCGGTGCCGGGGAGCGGTTCTCCGTCCCGGGGACCTGTCGGCCGTGCGCGCGCGAGGTCGCCTTCCAGGTGGACTTCCTGTACGCGCCGCCTGCGGCACCGGGTCAGCCTCGCGTTCCCCACTGGCGTGAGCGCCTGCTGTGCCCGAAGTGCGGCCTGAACAACCGGCTGCGCGCGTCGGTCCACCTGTTCCAGCACCTGGGTGCACCGGGGCGCGACGACCGGATCTACGTGACCGAACAGACCACGCCGTTCTTCGACTGGATGCAGGCCCACTACACGCACGTGGTCGGCAGCGAGTACCTGGGGGACGACGTGAAGGGCGGCTCGCTGAACCGGCGCGGCCTGCGCCACGAAGACCTCACGGCCCTCAGCTTCGACAGCGAGGCCCTGGACCATGTGCTGACGTTCGACGTGCTCGAACACGTGCCGGACTACGAACGCGGCCTGGCCGAGATCGCCCGGGTGCTCAGGCCCGGCGGGCAGTTGCTGGTGACGGTGCCGTTCACCGCGGGCGAGCGAAACACCGTGCGGGCCCGGCTGCGGGACGATGGAACGGTCGAGCACCTGCTGCCGCCCGAGTACCACGGCGACCCGGTGCGCACCGAGGGCGTGCTCTGTTACTACCACTTCGGGTGGGAGTTGCTCGAGGCCTTGCGAGCCGTGGGGCTGGTGGACGTGGAGGCGGTCTACTACTGGTCGCGCCGCTTCGGTTACTTCGGCGCGGGGCAGGTGTTCCGAGCGCGCAAGCCGGGCGGCGGGCCCGGGAGCGACGGGCCTGGGCCGGGCGATGGGGAGGCCGGATGAGCATGGGCAACCGGCGCGGATGACGGCCCCGTCGAGTCGCCCCGGCGGGCAGGCGGAGCTGCTGCTCCACATCGGTCGGCACAAGACCGGCACGTCGAGCCTGCAACGCTTCCTGCACGAGCAGGCGCCGGCGTTGCGTCGCGCCGGCGTCGACTACCCGGTGATCGGTCGCGGCCGCAAGATCGCGCACCACGATCTGGCCCTCGCCTGCAATCCGCAGCGGCGCGGTGAGTTGGATCCCGAACAGAGCGCGGCGCAGTTGCGTGAGCTCGCCGCGCTGATCGAGGCCAACCGGTCCGCCGGTGTCACCACGCTGCTCAGCAGCGAGGCCTTCCAGAACGCGAAGCCGAAGGCGGTGGCCCGGCAGATCGGCCATCCCGCGCGGATCCTCGTCTATCTCCGGAACCAGGCCGAGTACGTCGTCTCGTCCTATGCCCAGGCGGTGCAGAACCAGCTCATCAGCGTGTCGCTCGAAGAGTACGAAGCGCGCCACTTCAAGGTGGACTACGCGGCCTTCCTCGGTGCGTGGTCGCGTGTCTTCGGCGAGCAGTCGCTCACGACGCGGGTCTACGCACGCCCGCGCCTGGCGGGCGGTGACGTGATCGCCGACTTCCTGCAACTGCTGCCGGTCGACAGGGGTGATCCGCTGCACGCCCTCGCACCCGAGGCGCAGCGCGTGAACGCGAGCATCGGCGGGGCCTTCCTGGAGTTCAAGCGACGCCTCAACGCCGTCGGCTTCCAGTCGGTGATCGCACCGCCCGAACTCTATCGGCTGCTGCTCGCGGTGGCCCAGACCGGGCCGGAGGGCAATGCGGGCGTCATCTGCTCCAGCGGATTCCTGGAGCGGGTGGGGCGCAAGTACCAGCGCTCGAATGCCAGCCTGGTCGGGCGCTTCCTGAACGCGGACGACGGCGCGGCCCTCAACGCCGCGCCGGACCGGATCGTGCGGGCCGTGAGCGCTGCCGGCCTGGTCGACGACTTCGCCCACGTCGCCGAGGTGCTCGACCGGGTCGGCGAGTCCGACGTGGGAACCCGCCTGCTCGCGTTGCTCGAATCGCCGTAGGCGAGCCGGGCTCGGCGCCTTCGCGTTCCCGCGGCACCGGAGCACGTTCCGGACGGACGGCTAGCGCTTGGCGATCGACGCGGCGTACGCGTCGCAGACCTCGCCGGTGGGCCCGTCCTGCACGACGCGGCCGTGCTCGATCCACAACGTGCGATCGGTGAGTTCGCGCACCAGACGCAGGCTGTGGCTGACGAACACGACGATGTGCGAGGCGTCCATGAGCTCGTGCATGCGCTCGGTGGCGCGGGGCACGAACTCGGCGTCGCCGCCGGCGAAGACCTCGTCCAGGAGCAGGATCTGGGGGTCGACGTTGGTGGCGATGGAGAACGAGAGCCGGCTGATCATGCCCGTGGAGTAGGACTTCATGGGCGCCTCGGCGAACTCGCGCAGCCCGGCGAACTCGAGGATCGCCGGGGCCCGGGCGAGCATCACCTCGGGTGGGTGACCGAGGAGCGAGCCCAGCAGCAGGATGTTCTCGACACCCGAGAGTTCCATGTTGAGGCCCGTAGCCAGCTCGACCAGCGGCGCCACGCGCCCCGTCACGCGCACCGTGCCGTGGGCCGGGGCATACACGCCGGCGATGAGCTTGATCAACGTGGTCTTGCCGGCGCCGTTGGCCCCGATCACGCCCACGCGCTCGCCGCTGGCGATGGAGATGTCCAGGTCCTGGAAGACCCAGAAGTCCCGCGGCCGCGACCGGCGCCGCGTGATCGTCTCCACCACCGTGGCCTTGAGCGTCGGGCTGAGCCGACCGCTGTGCATGCGGAAGCGCATGCCCACGCCCTGCAGCTCGATCGCCGCGTGCGTGCGGTCGCCATCGGGTCCGCGGGCCGCTGCGCCCCCAGCGTGTTCCCCCGCTCCGGCGATCGTCGACTGATCAGAGGTGGAAGACATAGTCGTGCTCGTGGCGCTTGAAGACCAGGTAGCCGAGAGCCAGCGCCGCCAGCGTGCTGCCCAGGGCGATGCTCCAGGTGAGACCGTCGGGCCAGCTCGAGCTGTAGAGCGCACAGCGGAACAGCTCGATGTGGTACGTGAGCGGGTTGAGGTCCATCACGATCCGGTACGCGCCCAGTTGGCGCGGCTGGAGCAGGACCGGTGACGCGAAGAACAGCGCCTGCAGCCCGACGGGGATGATGTACTCGAAGTCGCGGTAGTACGTCACCAGCGTCATGCTGATCAGCACGACGCCGAATACGAAGCCGATCAGCAGCAGCATGGCCACCGGCAACAGCAGCAGTTGGGGGGCGAGCGCGGTGCCCAGGGCGGCGAACAACACGAACAGGGCGGTGGTCACCAGCACCATGTTCACCGCCGCCACGGTCACCGAGACGAGCGGGAAGACCATGCGGTGCACGGGGAACTTGCGCACGATGCGCTGCTGGCTCAGCAGGCTCTTGCTGCCGCCCATCACGGCGGCGCTGAAGAACAGCCACGGGATCTGGCCGCTGAACAGGTACAGCGGGAAGTTGGGGATCGAGCGGCTGAGGATGTTGGTGAACACGAAGGCCAGCACCGCGAACATGAGCAGCGGCGTGAGCAGCGACCAGAGGAAGCCCAGGGCGCTGCGCTGGTAGAGCGTCTTGAGCTGGCTCGAGGTGAGCAAGCGCACGACGTGGCGGGCCTCCCACAGGCGCTGGCCGTCCTGGCGCAGGTCGTCCACCCAGGAGGGGCGCGGGTGGATTGCGTCGAGGGACCCGGTGGCGGTGCGCTGGGGCAGCAGCTCGCCCTGGGCGCTCGCTGTCCGCGGGGCCACTTCGGCGTCGGCGCTCATCGCAGCGCCCGGCTGGGGTCGGGTTGCAGGTCGAGCAACCCGGACAGGATCTCGGCGGCGCGGTCGGTGGAGTACTGCTCGCGCATGGCCTGGGCGCCGTTCACCGAGAGTCGCGCCCACAGCTCGGGGTCGGTGTAGACCTGGACCACGGCGGCGGCGAAGGCCTCGTCGTCATCGGCGATCATCACGTCCACGCCGTGCACCAGTCCCATGCCCTCGGCGCCCATGGTCGTGGTGACCACGGGGACGCCGTAGTTCATGCTCCACTGCACCTTGCCCTTCACGCCCGCGCCGAAGCGCAGCGGGGCGATCGAGAGGCGCGCCGCCGCGAAGTTCGGCCGGATGTCGGGCACGCGGCCGAGGAAGCGGACATGCTCGCTCGCGAAGCGCGTCAGGCACTCCGGCGGCTGCTTGCCGATCACGAACAACGGCGCGTTGCCCAGGCGCTCGCTCACGCGCGGGTGCACGTGGGTCAGGTACTGCTCCAGGGCGTCCACGTTGGGCGGATGGGTGAAGTTGGCGATGTAGATCATGCCTTCGCGTCGGGCGAAGGGCGTGTCGGTGGGGTCCGGGTCGCCGATGTTGGAGAGGATCTCCACCCGCGCCTGGGGCGCCTCGACGGCCAGCAGTTGCCGCTCCACCGGACTGACCACCAGGGTCAGGTCGACGAGCTCCATGATCGCGAGCTCCTCGCGCTTGTAGCGCTCGGCGTCGGCCCGGATCTGGGGGAACAGCTCGGCCCGTCGCTGCTCCCGCAGGAAGTGGATGTCCACCGTGTCGAAGATCAGCTGGGCGTGGCGGCAGTGACGGCGTGCGGCGCGACCGAACTCCCGGGCCACCTCGATGCGGCTCAGGATCACGGCGTCGAAGCGATCCCCGTGCTGTTCGAGGTACTGCTCCACGCTCGTGATGAAGGGGTGGTACACGGTCTCCACACCCAACGCCTGGAGCTCCTCGGTGTAGGCGCCGTAGAAGGCCAGGTTCTGGGGGATGAAGGTCACGTGGCAGCCCAGGCGCCGCAGCACCCGGAAGATGTTGTGCATGCGCACCGAGCCGGAGTCCCGGTCGGGCTCGGGAGTGTAGGCGTCGACGATCAGCACGCGGCTCGGGGCGGCCCAGTGTCGCGCCACCTCGGGCCCGGCGCTGGGGGGCGGCTGACGCGAGAGGGCGTCGGCCCACTTGGCGCTGAACTTGGCCCGGTTCACGACCTGGTAGCGCTTGGCTCCGGAGGTCGTGTCCGTGCCGGACGTGGCCCCTTCGGCGTGGATGATCTCGCACCCGGGCTGGTAGACGACACGCTTGCCCGCCGCCCGCACGGCGAAGGCCAGGTCGGTGTCCTCGTAGTAGGCCGGTGCGTAGCGCGCGTCGAAGCCGCCCAGGGCCTCGAACAGCTCGCGCCGCAGGGCGATGCACGCACCCGAGCAGTAGTCGACGTCGCACACGTGGTTGTAGCGGTGGTCGCGGGGGTCGTCGTGGCGTCCGTAGTTCCAGCCGCTGCCGTCGCTGAACACGATCCCGCCCGCTTCCTGGAGACGTCCGTCGGGGTACACGAGCTTGGCGCCCACCAGGCCCACGTCGTCCCGCTCGGCCAGTCGCAGCAACGCCTCGAGCCAGCCGGGCGTGACCTGCGTGTCGTTGTTCAGGAACACCAGGTACTCGCCTCGCGCCGCCGCCGCCCCGCGGTTGCACGAGCCCACGAAGCCCACGTTGGCGTCGTTGTGCAGCACATGGATGCCGCCCACGGCGCTTTCCAGCAGGCCCGTCTCGTCGGACGAGTGGTCGTCGACCACGATCACTTCGTAGGCGAGCTCAGCCGTGTGTTCGAGGATCGACGCGAGGCAGGCCCGGGTGTGGGCGATCTGGTTGTAGACCGGGATCACGATCGAGACGCGCGGGGCGTCGGTCGCGGGGAACTGCAGCGTCGTGTCGGCGTCCGTGCCGGTGCGGGGCACGGGTGGGGGAGGCGGCGGCGCCGGTAGCAGCGAGCCGCGGCTGAGTCGCGCCCCGAGCTCGGTGCGCACGTCGCTGACGAGCGCGCCCGCGCCGCGACTCTTGATCGTGTAGCGGGCACGACGGGGAAACGCGCGC